>JASGTU010000201.1 GCA_030058085.1 Chloroflexota bacterium | reverse complement strand
GCTACGTCGGCAGGGGAGGCGCCGAGCGCCGTTAGTATCTGGCCCAAGAGGACGCCGCCGACAATGCCGGCAATGGAGTTGCCGACCGGACCCAGATCAAACTGCTTGAGAATTTTCGCAACGATATTACCGCCGGCTGCACCGCTCAACAACTGGATGATCAGACTCGTGATGTTCATGACGTCTCCCTTTAGAGATGATTGGGAATATGGTCGCGAGCAGGAATCGGGCGGCGATCACGCCCTTCATACAATACCCAACAATGCCTGCAAGTCACCATGCAGCTTATCATAATTATATCATCGAAAAGTTGCCTCGCAATCAGAACATACGTTCCCAACGCTTCATGCCGCGATCACAAAAGGGGCCGCCGATTTCGGCAGCCCCTTCGCAGAACCGCTGCGGTTATCAGTGTACGTCTGTGCAGGCGGCTGCGCCCGCGCTCACCCCGAGCCGTCTAAGATCAAGCACGCCTCACGCGGGAAGCCGAAGGCTACGCTGTCGCCGATGGCGGGCAGATCCAAGTTGGGGTTGTTGAACTCGTCCAGCGCAATGAGCGCGTCTTGCACGCGCACCTGGATGCGCACAATCGAACCCAGGAAAGCGATGGTCTCGACTTCGCCCTCCAGATGGTTGTCCATCCCTTCGCTGCGGTTCAGCGTCAGCAGCTCGGGGCGCAGCGCCAGCATCACGCGGTCGCCCGCGGCGATGCCGGGCAGCCCCGGCGCCGCCGCGATCCGCTGCCCTGCGGCGCGCACAATGCCCGCATCGGGGTCGACGACCTCGGCGGGCAGGATGTTGAGCGTGCCCACGAATGAGGCGACAAAATGGCTGTGCGGGAAGTTGTAGATCTCGAAAGGCGACCCGACCTGCTCGATGCGCCCGCGGTTCATCACCACCACCCGGTCGGACAGCGAGAGCGCTTCCTCCTGGTCGTGCGTGACGTAGAGTGTGGTAATGCCGAGTTGCCGTTGGATGGCACGGATCTCGTTGCGCAGACTCAAGCGAATCTTGGCGTCGAGGGCGGAGAGCGGCTCGTCGAGCAGGAGCAGTTGCGGGCGGATCGCCAGGGCGCGCGCCAGGGCCACGCGTTGCTGTTGCCCGCCGGACAACTGATGCGGGTAGCGGTCGCCCATCTCCTCCAGCTTGATCAGCGCCAGCAGTTCGCTCACCCGCGCGCGGATCTCCGCAGCGGGGCGACGGGCCACCTTGAGGCCGAAGCCGATGTTATCGGCTACCGTCATGTTGGGGAAGAGGGCATAGGCCTGGAAGACCATGCCGATGTTGCGCTGGTTGGGCCGGCGTGCGGTGATGTCTTCGCCGCCAACCAAGATGCGACCGGCGGTCGGCTGCTCGAAGCCGGCGATCATGCGCAAGGTGGTGGTCTTGCCGCAGCCGCTTGGGCCCAGCAGCGAGACGAATTCGCCCCGCTCCACGGCGAGGTCAACCGCTTCGACGCCGACCGTAGCGCCGAAGGTCTTGGTGAGGCCGACGAGTTCCAAGAATGCCATGCTCAAGTTCTCCGCTGTTGCGTGCTGGTCAGTGGCGCCGGCTAGGTAGTGTTGACATTTCCTCTGGGTTGGACTCTCGCTTCTACCTCCAGAAATGTCAACACGGCCTAATGCGTGCCGCTCAGTTCGCTCGGCCCGCCCTGGCGGCCGCGGCCGATCCAAAGGATGACGCCCATCGCCAGCCAGGTCAGGCCGAAACTCATAATCGCCAGGGCCGCCGGCTCGTAGGCGCGGTTTTGGCCGAGGAGCGCCATATAGGGGCCAAATGCAGGCCAAGCCAGTAGCGCGGCCAGCGTAAACTCGCCCACGACGATCGCCAGCGTCAAGAAGGAGCCGCTGAGCACCGCCACACGCAGGTTGGGCAGGATCACCCGCCAGAGGATGGTGGGCCAGCCCGCGCCCAGGCTCTGCGCCGCCTCGGTGAGCGTGCGCACGTCGACAGCGCGCAGGCCGGTATCGACGGCGCGGTACATATAGGGAAGGGACAGCACCGTATAGCCCGCCACCAGCAGCGCCGGGCTGGATACCAGCAGCAGCGGCGGGCGGCTATAGGCGCGGATCAGCCCAAAAACCAGCACCACGGCAGGAATCACAAAGGGCATGAGCGTGATCAGTTCGACCGCGGGCCGCAGCTTGGGCAGGCGCAGATGCACCCAATAGGCCGTAGGCACGATCAGCACGATGCCGGTGACAATTGTCGCCGCGGCCATCTGCAACGAAAAGGCGAACGTCCGGTAGAACTGCGGGTCAGCCAGCACGTTCTGATAGGCGAGCAGGCTCAAGGTCCCGCGCTTGGCCTGCAGCGAGAAGTGCAAGGTAGCGTAGAGCGGCACGAGAAAATAGAGCGCACCGAGCGTAATCCACAGCCAAGACCAGAAGCGTCTTCCGCCCATGTTAAGCTCCTCGACGGATCCAGCGAGAGGTGCGGGATTGCAGCCAGCTAAAGGCGGCGATGGAGACGGCCATGACTACGACCATGCCTAGCGCCAGCGCGTAGCCCAGCCCCGGATTGTGCAACACATCGCCGCGCACCTGTTGGCCGATCAGGATGGGGATGAGGTTCAGCGAGCCGCCGGTCAGACCGTAGGCGGTGGCGTAGGCGCCGAAGGCGTTGCCGAAGAGCAGGATCATCGTGCCCAAGAGCGACGGCAGCAGGATCGGCAAGGCCACGTAGCGCCAGTACTGCACGTTCGAGGCGCCCAGGTTGCTAGCCGCCTCGCGCCATTCACGGCGCAAACCGTCCAGCGCCGGCGAGATGATCAGCACCATCAGCGGAAACTGGAAGTACATATAGGTGAGGCTGAGGCCCCAAAAGCTGTACAGATTGAAGCCGCGGTCATAGATGTTCAGGCCAAACACATCGCGCAGCAGCACCGTCACCATCCCCACCCGCCCCAGCGTAGCGATAAAGGCGAAGGCCAGCGGAATGCCGGCGAAGTTGGAGGCGACGCCGGAGAAGGTCGTCAACGCCGTGCGCACGCCGCGCGGCAGCCCGCCCAGGATGGCGGCATAGGCGACGAGAAAGCCGAAGATGCCGCCGCCCACAGCCGTGACCAGGCTGACGCGGATCGTCAGCCAATAGGCGTCGAGAATAAAGGGCTGAAAAAGCGCGACGATGTTGGCGAGGGTGAAGCCGCCTTGCGCATCGCGGAACGCGCCGACGAAAAGCGCCATAGCGGGCCAGAAGATGAAGGCGACGGCGAAGAGAAAGAAGGGGACTACGCCCAGCCAGTCACCGAGTACGCGTCGAGAAGGCATGTTGTTGGCGACCTGTGTGCAACTTGTATACGACGTGTATACTGCCTGTATGTGACCTGTGCAGATACGGAAACGACTTGCTGCCGGCGCGATGGATGGGCGGCAGCCTCTCGGCCAAGCATACGCCCGCCGGAGACTGCCCGCCCATCGGGCCGGCGCCCTTCGCGCCTACTTTACATCCGCCTTGACCACGGCGTCCCACTTCTCGGCGATCACCGAGCGCACCATCTCATACTGCTCGACGGTCGGGAAGACAGCCTTGGCGTATAGCTCTGCCGAGGGCAGCCTGGCGGCAAGCTCCTCAGGAATGACGCCGCGCGCCGCTAAGTCGTTGTAGCGAATCGGATGGCAATAGCCCTTGAGCCACATCAACTGGCCTTCGTCGGAGTAGAGATGCTCCATCCACAACTTGGCCGCGTTGGGCTGCGGGGCATAGGCGCTGATAGCCTGCACATAGATGCCGCCGATGACGCCCGACGGCGGGATCACGATCTCAGTGTTGGGGTTGCCGGCGAAGGTATCCCGGTCGGTCAGCGCCAGATAGTCCCACTTGATCACGATGGGCGTCTCGCCTTTGGCGAGCGTGCCGGCTGTGGCGATCACAGGGACAAAGTTGCCCGCCTCGTTTAGCTGGGCGAAGAACTCCAGCCCCGGCTCCGCGTTCTCTATGTCTCCGCCATTCGCCAGGGCTGCGGCGTAGACGCTCATGATCGCCTGCGCAGAGGTGCGCGGGTCGCCGGCCAAAGCCACCTGCCCCTTGTATTCGGGCTTAAGCAGATCGGCCCAGTCTTGCGGAACGTTCTCCACGATATCGGTGTTGACCTGGAAGGCGAGCACGCCGTAATAGTCGCCGTACCAGTAGCCCTCGGCGTCCTTCACGTCGTCGGGAATGCTGTCCCATGTGGCGACCTGGTAGGGCTGGATCAGCCCCTCTTCCTGGGCGAGCGGGCCGAAGGCGTGGCCCACGTCGATGACGTCGGGGGCCTGCGGGCCTTTGTTGTCCTTGTTGGCGCGGACCGCTTCCAACTCGTCGCCGGAGCCGGCGTTGGGGTCAAGCTCGTTGACGCGGATGCCGTACTTTTCGCTGAACGAATCGATGGCTTCTCCGTAGTTGCACCAGTCGCGCGGCAGTGCGATGGTGGACAGCATCCCTTCCGCCTGGGCGGCGGCGACCAGATCCTCCAAGCCTTCGGCGGGCGGCTCGGCTGCGGCTTGGGGCTCGGCAGGGGCGGGCGCAGCCGGCGCAACCGCGGCGCAGGCGGTCAAGGCCAGGGTCAGGGTGATGAATAGCGCTGCACGAAGCATGGTCCGAAACTTGTTCATGTGCCCTCCTTCAGGGGTTCACATTGCAACGTTGACCCGATTAAGCTATCCGTGCGATGCAACGTCACGTAGAACGTCACGTAGAACGTCACGTAGAACGTCGCGTAGGACGCACACACGGTTCAAGCTCATGAGCATACCGCCGGATTGTTAACGGATGTGGCAAACGCAAAAAGGATCCGCCGCCCGCTTAGTCTTCGACAAACCCGCCTGCCTCGGCTTCGGCCAACACGGCGAGGATCGTCTCCGCCAATGTGCGCGCCGACTGCGCGCTGATCTCGACCGCCACTCTCGCCCCCACGCCCTGGGCTTCGTTCACGAAATCGAGGTTGAGCGCGTGTTCCAGCGGCGCGTTGAAGGGGTGGTCATAGGACACATTGGCCTGGCGCAGCGTAAACCAGCCCGACGCGCCCTTGCCGCTGCCCTCGATTTGGATCTGCTCTGCGATCATGGTGCACATGGTCGATCTCCTTGATGCTCTATCCGCCGCTCTGCGACGGGCTATGGCTGCTTGACAGCGGGACGGCCTAGGCGCCGGCCAAATGCTTGGCGAAGAAGGCGAGCGCCCTCTGCCAGCCATCCACCGCCGCTTCTTGGCGATAGGCCGCGCGATCGTAGTAGAAGAAGCCGTGCCCGGCGTTGGGGTACATGTGGAACTCGTAGCTCTTGCCGAGCCGCTTCAGTTCCTGTTCATGCTGGGCTACCTGCTCCGGCGACGGGCTGCGATCCTCCTCGCCGAAAAGGCCGAGCAGCGGGCACGACAGGTCTTTGGTGTATTCGATGGGCGCAACCGGCTGCTTATCCGTGATCTCCGGCGGGGCCATCACGACTCGCCCGCCCCAGAGGTCCGCCACGGCGTCGAAGCCCTGTACGCGACACGCGGCGAGGTAGACGTGCCGCCCGCCCGAACAAGTGCCGAAGGCGCCGATCTTGCCGTTGCTGATGGGTAGGCTGCGCAGAAAGCGCATCGCCCCTTCCAAGTCGCCTACGGCCTGGTCATCCGGCACGCCTCTGACGGCGCGCGCCTTGGCTGCCACGTCTTCGGGTGCGCCATGTCCCTCGCGAAAGTAGAGATTGGGCGAAATTGCCAGGTAGCCGTGATGGGCGAATTTGCGCGTGGCCTCGCGATACCATTCGTCCCAGCCGGGCGCGTGGTGGGCCAACACCACGCCGGGGAAGGGGCCGGGGCCCAAGGGGCGGGCGAAGTAGGCGTTGATCGTGTCGCCGCCGGCGCCCTGCATCATCACCGTTTCGGCCAGCATCCCCTCGTACATATTCGTCTGGTACTCGACCATCGTTATCCCCCCGCTCTCACGCAGCCTTGCCCGCTCTTGACCGTACGTTGACAAGCCGTCTGATTATACTGCAACCTGGCGGCGAAATGCGAAGGAGAAAAATCGGCGGGAGGCCGGCTTCATCGGATTGGCGGAAGGGGAGAAAAATACCTTACACTATAAGGCCAGGCAGCTAAACTAAGCAGGCGGCCTGCTGCACGCAACGCGCTCGCATCGCCTGGCAGCCGCCCATCGCCTTGGCACTCCGGATAACCCCGGACCCGCGAATAGGAGCAAATACCCCATGACACGTTGGCTCTCTTGGCTCTTCATCCTGACGCTCGTTCTCAGCGCCTGCACCCCCATCCAGCTGCCGGCGGACGCGCCCGCCCCCGTCGCCACGGGCAGCCTGCCCGTCGACGACCTCGGCGCGCCGTTGCCCGTCGATCCGGCCGTTCGCGTCGGCGCGCTCAACAACGGCCTCACCTACTACGTCCGCCGCAACACCGAGCCGATGAACCGCGCCGAACTGTGGCTGGCGGTCAATGCCGGTTCCATCTTGGAAGAAGACGACCAGCAGGGCCTCGCCCATTTCCTCGAACACATGCTCTTCAACGGCACCGAAAACTTCCCCGGCTTCGGCATCGTCGACTTTCTGGAGAGCATCGGCATGGCCTTCGGCCCGGACGTCAACGCCCGCACCTCCTTCGACGAGACCGTCTACACCATCCAGGCGCCCACAGGCGACGCGGAGACACTGGCCAAAGCGCTCCAGGTCCTCAAGGATTGGGCCGCCCACGCCACCCTCGACCCGGAGGAGATCGAGCAGGAGCGGGGCATTATCGTCGAGGAGTGGCGCTTGCGCGACCAGACGGC
>JASGTU010000200.1 GCA_030058085.1 Chloroflexota bacterium | reverse complement strand
ACTGGAGCGAATCAGCCACTCCCCTGCGTCAAGACCGCGACGGCGTCTGGCGCGCCATGCTGGACCTGCCCGCCGGAACGTCTTGGCAATTCCGCTATCTGATCGACGGCGACTGGAGCGCCGACTACCACGCCGACGGCTGCACGGCAAGCGCCTTGGACGCGCCCAAGAGCATCGTGCATGCCCAACTGCCTCCGTCCGTAGCGGTTGCCGAACCCGCCGCAGCCAGGCCAAGCCGAAGGCCGCTCGCGCCGCTCAACCGCGCGGCCAAACGTCGCGAGTGGCGCCCTGCCGCCTAGTCTCATCCCCCTCAGTCCCCCTCGATTAAGCGTTGTAGCGCATTGACCAAGAGCCTGTGTTCCGTCTGGTGCATGCGGTTGGTCAGCATCTCCAGCGTGTCGCTCTTGTAGATGGGAACCTCGGCCGTCGCGATCACCGGCCCGCGGTCCACCTGCTCATCCGGCACCAGGTGCACCATCACGCCCGTCTGCTTGATCTCGCCTCGCTGGAACGCCTCAAACGCGTCTTGGATGGCATGTGCGCCGGGGAACTGCCCGGGCAACGCCGGGTGTAGATTCACCACGCGATAGGGAAACTGCTGCAGAAAGGCGTTGCTGAGGATGTGCATCCAACCGGCCAGCACCACCCAGTCCGGCGCATACTCCTTGACAAGTTCCGCCAAGTCGGCGTCGTACTCCTCGCGGCTGCGTCCGGCCTCGCCATAGGGCTTAAGCGGATGGTAGCGCGTGGGCGCACCGGCGCGCGCCGCGCGTTCCAGCCCGAAGGCGTTCTTGCGGTTCGACACCACGACAACCGTCTCCGCATCCAACATGCGCAGGCGGATGGCGTCGAGGATGGCTTGCAGATTCGACCCATTGCCCGAAATCAGAACGGCCAGTCGCGCCGGCATCGTATAGGAGCCTCCTTCACTGCCCTGTGCTCTAGTCCAATAAACGAATGGCGGCAGCGCCCGGCTGGCGTCGCTCCAGCCGCCCGATCTCAATCGCTTCGGGCAGCGCGGCGAGCATTGCCGCGCGCGCCGAAGCCGGCGCAATCAACACCAGGCCGATGCCCATGTTGAAGACGCGGAAAGCCTCCGCGCGCGTCAGACCGCTGCGCTCCACCAACAGAGCGAACACCTCCGGCGCTCGCCAAGTGCGCGTCTCCACGACCGCGCACAGGCTGTCCGGCAGCGCCCGCGGGACGTTCTCGACGAAGCCGCCGCCCGTGATGTGCGCCAAACCCAGCAGCGGCGCGCTCGCAGCCTGCAGCCGCTCGACTTCGGCCACATAGCAGCGGTGCGGGGCCAGCAGCGCATCGGCCAGGCTGCGCCCGTCGCTCAGCGTCTGCGTCAGGTCCTCGCCCGCCAGCGCTCGCCGGATCAGCGAATAGCCGTTGGTGTGCGGCCCGCTGCTCGGCAGCCCGAACAGCAAGTCGCCCGCGGCCATCCGCTCCGTCTTGGGCAGAATCTCGTCGCGGTCCACCAAGCCGACGATTGTCCCGGCGACGTCGAACGCGCCCTCGGCATAGACGCCGGGCATTTCGGCTGTTTCGCCGCCCAGCAGGGCGCAGCCCGCGGCGCGGCACGCCTCTGCCATGCCCGTCACCACCTCCGCCACCTGTTCTGGAGCCAGCTTGCTGGCCGCGATGTAGTCGAGGAAAAAGAGCGGGCGTGCATTCTGCACCAAAATATCGTTGACGCAGTGGTTCACGATGTCAACCCCGATGCCGCGCCACCGGCCCAGGTCCGCCGCCAGTTTGACCTTTGTGCCCACCCCGTCGGTCGAGGCGACCAGCACCGGCTGCGGCGGCAGGTTCTGCAGCGCATACAGACCGCCGAAACTCCCCACGTCCGCCAGCACAGCCGGCGTAAACGTGGCGCGAATGGCGGGCTTCATCTGTTCGACAGCCCGGTTGCCGGCGTCGATGTCCACCCCGGCTTCTCGATATTTCGACTCTGCCATCATTGCCCCCTCTCCATCACAGGCCGCTCTACTTCACGCCCAGCGCTCAGGTTTTGGCCTTGTGCGGGCGCAGCGTTTCCGGCACGAAGAACGCCAGCGCCAGCGCCGCCCCCAGCCCCGCCCCGGCGATGGCAAACGTCGCCAGCGGCAAGCTCAGCGCGTCCGCGATCCCGCCTACGGCCATCGGCGCGCCGCTCTGCCCCACGTCGCCGATCAGACGCCACACCCCCAAGAACTCGCCCATCGACTCCTTCGGCGCCAGGTCCGAGCCAAGCGTCAACATCGTACCCGAGCCGAGGCCATTGCCGAAGCCGATGACCAGCGTCGCCGCCAGCAGCGTACCAAAACTGAACGTGAAGGGGATCAGCGCCATGCCCAACGCCTGCAGCGCAAACGAAGGTACGGAGGAGTATTTACGCCCGAAGCGGTCCATGATCACGCCCGCCGGGTAGAACATCGCCATGTCGATCGCCGCCGACAGCGTGACGATCCAGCCGATCTGCGTCACGTTCAACCCCACAATATCCGCCGCATACAGCGGGACGACGATGCCCCGGCCCGAGCGGACCATCTGCGCCAGGAGTTGAGCCATCCCCGCCGACCCCAGCACGCGGTAATGCTTGCGCACCACTGTCGCCAGGTGGTTGGTGTGGCCCCAAATACCGCCCCGGTGGATCACAACGCGTTCGCCCGTATCGGTTACAAACATGGCCACGGCGACCAGGGCGAGAATCGCCACTGCGCCGTAAACCCCGAACGGGAAGCGCAGCCCAAACACTGTCGCCAATGTCCCGCCCACAGCCGGCCCGGAAAACATGCCGATGCGGTTGAAGCCGCCGAACGCGGCTGTCGCCCGCCCGCGCTCATGCACCAGAATCGAATCCGTCATGTAGGCATGGCGCGAAATGTTCCACATAGCCGTGCCCAGACCGGCGACCAGGCCGAGCGCAATCAGATGCAGCGTCGACTGCGCCCAGGCCATAGCGAACACCGCAAGAGACAGGCTGCCGATGCCGGCTAGCATGGCGCGCTTGTGGCCCATGCGCCCCAACAAGATGCCGGCGGGGATATCGCCGATTAGATTGCCGATGCCCTGGCTCGCCAGCGCCAGCCCGATCATGCCATAGGACGCGCCGAACGACCGCGCATACAACGGCAACACCGGAACCAACATGCCCGTGCCGAACGCCAGCACGAACGACGGCAAGTACAACGTCAGGAATAGCGTCCTACGCACGGGCGGCGCCTCGTCTAGTAAATTTATCGAAGTTAAGCGGGGTGAAATGGCCGGCGATCAACGCCCTGCACGCCGGCCTCATCGCCAATCCGCCGTCAGCGTATGCAAGGCGAGGATGATATATTCATGGCGCACTTCATAGTCGGGCTGGCCGAGGCGGGCGCCACACTCGTCGAGGATCGCCAGCCCCTCCGCACTAAAGCGATCGCGGGGCAGGGCCCCGATCAGTTGGCTGATGCCAAGCGCTCCTTCGAGCAGGTTCTCGCGTGCCAACCGGTCGGCGCACACGTCCGCCAGCGCCAGCGCCTCCGGACCAAGCCCCTGTTCCGCCTGGCGACGAAAAGCCGTGATCGCCTGCGACATCGTCGTGCCTGCGTCAACCCGCACACCGCGCACCATTGTGACAAAACCGTGTTCGCTGCCGATGATGCGCGCCAGTGACAGGGCAAGTTCCATCGCCGCACCCGGGTTGTCCATTTCACCCAGAAGCTTAAGCAACAGCGGCGTCGCTCCCTTCGCGCCCAAATTGCCCAGCGCCGAGGCGTAGGCCATCTGCAGGCCTTTGTCCGGCTCGTGTTCCAGCCGCGCCGTCAACTCAGGCACGATCCGCTCATCGCCCAGGGCGCCCAGGGCACGCGCGGCGTGGGCGCGGATCGAGCGGTATTGCGAGTTCAGCGCCCGCTCCAGCGGCGGAATAGCATGTGGATCGCCCAGCCGGCCCAGCGCCCAGGCCGCTACGACAGTCAACGCCAACTCGCTCCCATCCAACATCTCTTCGAGCTTCTCGATCAAGCGGGGGTCGGGCATCATGCGTCCAATAGAGATCACGGCCTCGAAGCGCACATTGAAGCGCGGGTCCTCCAATGTCTCCAGTAGTTCATCCACCGTCAACGGGCTCCTTGCCTGGCCGAGCTGCTCCGTCACGCGTACCGTAGCGTACTCGTCGCGCGCCAGGTGGTAGCGGATCATCGAACTCATCGCCAGGAACGGGTTGCCGCGCAAGAAGATGCCCGCGAACTGCCCCATGCTCACGCCGCGCTCTTCGTGGATGCCGCGCAACAATGAGAAGGCGACAAAAGGCAGGACGATGCCGGCTATGAACAGCGGAAAATACGGGTCAATCGTAAAGATCCAGAAGCGACCGGACAAGCCCTGCGTTGCATCGAGCAAGCGACCGCTGGCTAGTTGGCTGACGCCGCCCACGACGCTTGTCCAGGCGAAATAGACCGCCATATAGTCTCGGCGCTTGGCCGGCGGCACGATGTTGACATAGAGCATCCGCGCCGAGCCGATGCCCCAGCCCATATCGGCTACACCCTGCAGCAGCGCGATGCTGAGCGCGATCCAGAGGCCCCACTCACTGTGACGCGGCATCAACATCCACAGCAGCGGCAAAACGGCGCGCACGCTCAACCCATAGAGCGTAACCGGAATGCTGCCATATCGGTCCGCCGCCCAGCCCCATATGAAGCTCGAGGCCAGCGTACCGACGAGCGTTCCCGTCTGCAGCCAGACGATCCCGCTGTCGCTCAGCCCGATCTGCTCGCGCATGAACAGCGGCAGGAACGCGCCGAGCGGCACAGTCACCAGCGTAATCGCGCCTACGCTGAACAAGTAACGCACCAGGTTGCGGTCGCGCAATGCAGAGCGCAGTTCGCGCGGCTGCGCCTGGTCTTTCCGGCGCGGGCTTCGCGGCGCGCCGCCAGGCACACGCACCGCCAGCGCCACCGAAGCGAAGCCAAACACCACGCCCGCCGCAATCAACACCATAAAGCCGGTCAGGCCCTCTGTTTGCGCCAGCACAAAGCCGCCGATGGTCACGGCGATAAAACCCGCCCCGGTCGTGGCCATATTGTTCCAGGCCGTGTATTTTCCGCGCACGCTGTCCGGCACATACTCCTGCACCCAAGGATGCATGGCCGTAATGGCGATGGAGCGGAAAAGCGAGAACACCGCCACGATGGCGGTCACCAGTGTGAGCGCAACCGGGGCCCCATAGTGGCTCAGCGCCCACGGCGTGAACAACAGCCCAATCGAGGCGAATGAGCGCAACCCGAAGAACGTCATATAGGTGCGCTTATAGCCGAAGCGCTCCGTAGCCGGAGCGACAAACAGCGACAGCAGGCCAAAGAACGGCAGCAGCGACAGGATCGCGCCCATCTGGCTCTTGCTGAGACCGAGTGCGCTGAGGAAGAGAACGAAGAGCGACCCGTAAAACGTGTACTGGGCGAACACCGTATTCGATGCGTTCGAGGCAATGCTCCACGGCATGCCTTTCAGCTTTTCGACGGTGGTCGGCTCCCCGTCCGCACGGTCCGCACGCCGAACCGGCTGCTGCCGTTCTCCCTCTTGATGCAAGGTAGGCTCAGGTTGATCGGTCATTGCCGCCTACTTTCCCGCCGCACTGTGCAACGTATGAAGCGCGAGCAGAATGTATTCGGGCTGCGTCGCGCCGTCATTCTCGATGTGTTCAGCGCACATCGCCAACACGGGGCCGGACACATCGCCGGCTCCCTTCTCACCGCTGGTCCGCAAGGCGCGTGCAAGGTGCGCCGCGCCCTCTTCTTCGTCCTCGTGGGAGAAAGCATCCACCGACGCCTTGATCTCCGCTTCTAGTTGCGGCCCGCCGCGCCGCACCCAACGACGCGGCAACCGCGCAAGCTCCTGCGCCGCAGCCGTGCCCAGGCTGTGCTTGGTCTGGCGCAACAGATCGATGAAATGATGCTCCTTGCCCAAAATGCGGGCCATGCTCAAGGCCAACTCCATGCGCGCCCCCGGATTGTTCATCGCCGGCATCAGCCTGATGAGCACGGGCAACGCCTCGCGCGCCCGCAGATTGCCCAGCGCCGACGCATAGGCCATTAGCAGGCCCGCGTCTTCCTCCTGCTCCAGCCGTTCGAGCAGTTCCCCTATCACAGACGGGTCGCGCAGCGCGCCTAGCGCCCGCGCGCTCTGGGCGCGGATCGACCGGTAGCCCGAATCTAGCGAGCGGCGCAAAGGCTCAACCGCCCGCCGATCGCCCAGCCGCCCCAGCGCCCAGGCTGCCATCGAGGTCGAAGCGACCTCTGTCCCGTCTAGGACCTTCGTCAGCGCCTCGATCACGCGCGCGTCCGCCGGCATGCGCGCCAGCGAAACGATGGCCTCTAGACGCACGTTGAAGCGCGGGTCCTCCAGCGTGTTAATCAGTTCGTCCAGAGCCAGCGGGCTTTTAGCCCGGCCCAGACGCTCGGCCATCGAGATCGTCGACCGTTCGGTACGCGCCTGGTAATAGCGGATGACGGACGTCATCGCTAGGAAGGGATTGCCGCGGAAGAACATGCCGGCAAACTCGCCCACGCCATAGCGGTTATCGGCGCGCATGCCCAGCAGCACCAGCGTCGAGGCCAGCGTCAGCACAAAGCCCAACGCAAAAAGCGGCAGGTACGGGTCGAGCGGCAGGCCCAGGATACTGCCCGACAGCCCAGCGGTGAAGCCGAGAATCCACCCGCCTAACAGCGCGCCGATGCCGCCGATCAGCCCCACCCAGGCATAGTGCAGCGACATATATGCCGTCTTCTTGGCGGGCGGCACGACGCTGCCGTATAGCAGTCGCCCGGCCCCAATCGCCCAGGCGATCTCCGAGATGCCGAGGACGACCGCAACGCCGAGGCCCGCATAGAGGCTGATGCCGCTATGCCGGGGCATCGCCACCCACAGGATCGGCAGCAGCACCTTGAGGGCCAGGCCGATGATCATGACCGGCTTGCCCCCATAGCGGTCCGACGCCCAGCCGACCGGAATGCTCGAGAGCAGCGTGCCGATCAGGCCGCCGGACTGCAGCAGAACGACATGGCCCGAGCTTAGGCCGACCTGTTCCTGCATAAACAGCGGCACGAACGACACGACCGGCGCCGTGCCCAGGATGATCAGCGCTGCGCCGAACAGATAGCGCACAAAGTTGCCGTCGCGCGCCGACTCCGCCATGCCGCGCCACAAACCGGCTCCCTTTTCGATCACCCGAACCGGCGCCCCGCCCGGTATGTGCGTATACGAATAGACGGCCACAAAACCGAAAACGACGCCCACGCCGATCAACAGCATGTACGAGGACAGCTCATTCGACCGGTCCAGCACATACCCGGCTGCGGTCACCGATATCAGGCCGATGATCACCGTATACACGCTATTAGTGGCGGAATAGCGGCCCAGCATGGCGCTGGGGATGAACTCCTGATACCAGGGAAAGTATCCGGTTTCGGCCACGGACTTGGTCAGGGCGAACGCGGTCGCCACACCGATCACGAAGACCACCATCGCCTGTTGGCCGAAGGCAGCCAACACCCACGGCGTCAGCAACAGCAGCGCCGTCGATGCCTTGCGCAGCGCATAGAAGATGATGAACGTGCGCTTATAGCCGGTGCGCGCCACCGCTGTGCCGATGAAGAGCGCCACCAATCCGCCGAACGGGATCAGCGACAGCATGAGGCCGATCTGCCCCTTGCTCATGCCCAGCGTACTCAACATCAGCACAAACGTCGAGCCGAACCAGGTGAACTGGGCGAACACCGTATTAGCGGAATTGGCGAGATAGCTCCAGGGCAACCCCCGCAGTTTCTCCACCGTAGTGGGCGGGGCGGGCTGGGCGTCTTCGGAAACAGCGGCAACGGTTGGCATGTCTCTAGTTCACGTTCTTTGAACCGCCCTCCGGCAGGCCTGCGTCCTGGCAGAAGGCGATTTGTTAGGCGAAAACGTCGTCCGGTACGACCAGTGCGTTCAGGTCCGTTCGGATAATTGCTGCAATTCGTAGAGCCGGTTCAGCGCTTCCAACGGCGTCAGCGCATTGACGTCAAGCGTGCGCAGCGCCTCTACTGCCGGATGCGAGTCGGCAAAGAGCGACACCTGCAGCGCGGCGGCCTTGCCGCGTGCGGTCTCCGCCTCATGCAGCCGCTTCGGCCCCGCCGCGCCGCTGCGCTCCAGGTCGGAAAGGATTTCTTCGGCGCGGTTGACCGCCGCTGCCGGCAGCCCGGCCATGCGCGCCACATGCACGCCATACGAACGGTCGGCGCGGCCCGGAATGATGCGCCGCAGAAAGACCACATCCCGCCCATTGCCGCTGTCGTCGACTGCCACATTGTAGTTCACCACATGCGGTAGACGCTCCGCCAGGTCGGTCAACTCGTGGTAATGCGTGGCGAACAGCGTTTTGGCGCGCAGTTCCGGGTGATTGTGAATGTACTCCACCACAGCCCAGGCGATCGCCAACCCGTCGTAGGTGCTCGTCCCGCGCCCGATCTCATCCAAAATGAGCAGGCTGCGGCTGGTGGCATGGTTTAGAATGTTGGCCGTCTCCACCATTTCCACCATAAAAGTGGACTGGCCGCGATGAATCTCGTCGCTGGCGCCGATGCGCGTGAAGATGCGGTCGACCACGCCGATATGCGCCGCGTCCGCCGGCACAAAACTGCCGATCTGCGCCATCAGCGTGATCAACGCCACCTGCCGCAAAAAGGTGCTCTTGCCCGCCATGTTGGGGCCGGTCAAGAGATGAATGCAGCCCTCCGGCGTCAACCGGGTGTCATTGGGCACGAACGGTTCATCCGTCAACGTCAACTCGACAACCGGATGGCGGCCCGCCACAATCTCGATAGCCGGCCCCTCGTCCACCTCCGGCCGCACATAGCGCCGCATCAAGGCCGTCTCAGCCAGCGCGCTGGTCACGTCCAGTTCCGCCAGCCCCCCCGCCAACCCGAGCAGGTGGTTGGCCTGCGCCGCAATCTGCATACAGACCTCACGGAACAACTGCTGCTCGATCTCCAATCGTCGCTCGTCGGCGTTAAGGACGAGCGACTCGTACTCCTTAAGCTCCGAAGTGATGTAGCGCTCCGCATTCGCCAGCGTCTGCTTGCGGATGTAGTGATCGGGGACCTTGTCGCTGTGCGTGTTCGTGATCTCGATGTAGTAGCCGAAGACCTTGTTGTAGCCGACCTTGAGGCTCTTGATGTCGAGCCGCTCCCGCTCCGTCACCTGCAGGTTGGCGATCCAGTCCTTCGCCCCGCGGCTCTTGGCGACCAGGTCGTCCAATTCGGCGCTGAAGCCGTCGCGGATCACGCCCGGCGTGGACAGCGTTGCAGGCGGTTCGTCGCCGATCGCCCGCTCCAGCAAGCTCAGCACGTCCTCGCACGGGGGCAGATCCGGCAGCAGCCCCGGCGCGGCCTCGCGGCCGGCAGGACCGCCGTCTTGCGGGCCGCCACAGCTCTTACGGATCGCAGCCAGGCCGCGCAGCGCCTCACGCATGCCCAACAGGTCACGCGGCAGCGCCACCCCTTGCACCACGCGGTTCGTCCATCGCTCCAGGTCGCCCACCCCGCGCAGATGTTGGCGCAGTTCCAGCCGCGCTCGCGTTTCCTGAAAGAAGAATTCGAGCGCATCGTGCCGGCGGCGGATCGCCTCCACGTCCAGCAGCGGCTGGTTGAGCCGCCGCCGCAGCAAGCGCCCGCCCATCGGCGTCAACGTGCAGTCGAGCACGTCCAACAAGCTGCCCTTCACATCGCCCGACCGGATCGTCTCCGTGAGTTCCAAGTTGCGGCGGGTCGACTCGTCGAGCGTCATGTAGTTGCCCGCGGCGTAGCTGTGCAGCCGTCGAAGCTGGTTCAGCGCGGAAGGCTGCATCTCCGCCAAATACGCCACGACGCCCGCCGCGGCGCGCACCGCTTCGACCTGATGCTGCAGGCCAAAGCCGTCCAGCGTAGCGACGCCGAAATGCCGCTCCAGCGACTGCCGCGCCGTCTCCTCTTCCACCTGCCACCGTTCCACCGTGGAGATCAGCGGGCCCATGTTGTCGATCAGTCCAGCCAGCCCGCTCTCAGCCGGCTCCCAGTCAATGACGATCAACTCGCTCGGCTGCAAGCGGCTGAGTTCTTCGCCCACACGGCGCTCGGTCTCGGCTGCGTGGGCGCTGATCTGCGTCGCCGCGAACTCGCCCGTCGTAATATCGCAATATGAAATGCCGGCACTAGCCCCGCGAGCATCAAAACTTACCGCCACCAGGTAATTGTTGCGCTTCTCGTCCAACATGCCCGGGTCGACGATGGTGCCTTTGGTCACCACACGCCGCACCTCGCGCTCGACCAAACCTTGCCCTGGCTCGCTGACCTGCTCGGCGATCGCCACCCGATACCCCGCCTCAATCAACCGCGCGATATAGCCGTCCACGCTATGATAGGGCACGCCGGCCAGCGGCACGCGCTGGTCATTGCCCACCGGGCGGCTGGTCAAGACCACATCGCACACCTTGGCGACCGTCTTGGCGTCGTCGTCGAACGTCTCGTAAAAGTCGCCCAGGC
>JASGTU010000199.1 GCA_030058085.1 Chloroflexota bacterium | reverse complement strand
TGGTCGCGCGTCGTCTGCGGCTTGGGGCTGGTGATGGCGATCTTCTGTCCGAGCAGCCGGTTAAGCAGCGTCGACTTGCCCACGTTGGGCCGCCCGATCACCGCGATGAAGCCGCTGCGGTGGTCTGGGGGCAGTTCTTCGGGTTGCAATGGGTCGAACGGTTCAAGTTCCTGCAAGCTTCACCTCGCTAGCGATAGGGCGAAGGCGGCTTGGGCAGCGTCAAACTGACCGTGCCCGTGGCTTCCGTATCGGTCTGCATGCGCCAGCCGAACGTGGCGCTCAGTGTGCGCAAATAGGGGTCCGGGTTGAGCGCCTGCTCGATCATATACGTCGAGCCAGTCAGCAGCACCACGTCATCGCCGCTGCGCATGCTCTTGGCGACCTGCAACGCCTGGCGCGCCTCGTAGATCACCAGCACCGGCGTATCGCCGGTCAGCGCGTTCAATTCATCGCGCACCGCGCTGGGGTCCTGGCCTTTATACGACGACCCGGTGACGATAATGGCCTTCGCCACCCGCGCCAGATCGCGAAACACCTCGGCGGGGGCGCGCTTACCCGAAATGCCCAGGATCAGAATCTTGCCGCGGTTGCCGAAGCGCGCATCCACCTCGCCGGCTAGCGCGCGCATCTTCTCCACATTATGGGCTATGTCGGCGTAAACGCCCTCCTCGACCCGCCAGAACCGGCCTGGGAGCTTGGCGTGGGCCAGCACGCGCACCAACCGCCCCGGCTCCAGCTCCGGCAGAAAGCGCTGCACCACCGCCATGCTCAAGGCCGCGTTCCACTTCTGGTAGGGCGCGCCCAGCAGCGCATCTTCGTCCGGCGGCAGTTCGTCCACGCCGCCCAACAGCCCTTCCAGGCGCCGCACGTCCGCCTCGCCGACCACCGTCAGCGGCGCGCCGGCGTCGCCGCAGACAGCCTCGATGATGGCGAGCGTATCCGGGTCCGTTTCGCTGGTGAAGAACGGCGTATCGCGCCGCGCGATGCCGGCCTTATCCAGCGCGCGCTGCCATTGCTCGCGGCCCAAGATGTGCGCGTGATCGCCGCCGACATTGGTTAGCGCCGTCGCAACCACATCCAGCGCACGCGTCTGGTCATAGCGCCCGCCAACGCCCGTCTCCATCGCCGCCCACTCCACCTCATGTCGCTCGAAGAGGGCCAAAGCCAGCAGGATCGAGACCTCGTGGAAGGTATGCACATACTGGGCGCCGCGCAGCGCACGCCGCACGCAAAACGGCTGGATGCGCCGGCTCCATAATTCGTTGACGTCGGCGCGCGAGACGAACTCCGCGCCCACGCTGAAGCGCTCGCGATAATCGAACAGGTGCGGGCTCATGAACGACCCGGCCTTGCCCGCACAGCCGAAGCCGACCTCCAAGAAGCGGCAGGTGGAGCCCTTGCCGCCGGTCCCCGCCACATGGATCAGGCGGGTGGGATGCCCGTTTGGCCACAGGGCGGCGATAGACTCGCGCAGCAACTCCAGGCGCGCCAACTTGGCCGTCGACCATTCGGCGTGGTAGATCTGATCGACGGTGTTGTAGTATGGAAAATCCGGTTGTTCCACGAGCTTAACTCAACGCCTCCGGCTTCAACGTCGTCCGGATCAACGCGGTCTCGGCGTCGATGATGCCTTGCACCTCATCCGCCAAGCGCGACAGGGGCAGTTCGCCCGACTCGCCGTTGCGGCGCAGTTTCATCTCGGCTACGCCCGCGGCCAAACCCTTGGCGCCCAGCGTCAGGCGGATCGGAATCCCCAGCAGATCGGCGTCGTTGAACTTGACGCCGGCGCGCTCGTTGCGGTCGTCGTACAGCACCTCAATGCCGGCCTGCGTCAACTCGGCATAGATACGCTCGGCGGCCTCCGCCACCTCCGGCGTACGCTCCGTCGCCAAGCTCACCAGCAGCACCGTATAGGGCGCGATCGTGATCGGCCACTTGATGCCCAGCTCGTCGTGGTGATGCTCGATGACGCTGGCGAGCAGCCGTCCCGTGCCGATGCCATACGACCCCATCACAATTGGGCGCGAGACGCCTTCCTCGTCCAAATAGGTCGCGCCCATCGACGCGCTGTATTTCGTGCCGAGCTTGAAGATGTTGCCCACCTCCACCCCGCGCACCGCGCGCAGCGCCGTACCACAGTGCGGGCAGGCATGCCCCTCAGCCGCAGCCACGATGTCGGTCACGATGTCGGCTGTATAGTCGCGCCCATAGTTGACGTTGCGGAAGTGGTAGTCCGGGCGGTTGGCCCCAGCCACCAGGTTCCGGCTGCGCGACACCAGGTCATCCGCCACCAGCACGACCTTGCTGCGGTCGATGCCGATGGGCGAGCCGTAGCCGGCCTCCGCGCCGATGGCCCGGATCTCCTCTGCCGTCGCCGGGCGCAGCCGCCGCGCCTTGATGGCGTTCGTCAGCTTGGTCTCGTTCAGTTCCATGTCCCCGCGCACCACCGCAAAGACGAACTGCTCGCGCAACTCGCCCGACTCCGCGTCCTGCACCTCGGCGATCAAAAAGACAGCCTTGGCTGTGGCGGATTCGGGGATGCCTAAAAACGCGGCAAGCCCGGCGATCGTGTTCACGCCCGGCGTGTGGACCTCCTCGCGCACCAGCGCCGCCACATCCTCCGGCTCCGGCTTGCGAAACAGCGCGATCTGGCGGTTGGCGCTGTAGCCGCAGCCGTCGCACAACAGCAAGGTGTCCTCGCCCACGGGCGTCAGCGCCATGAACTCGTGCGCCATCGTGCCGCCCATCATGCCCGTGTCGCTCTCCACCGCGATCACATCCAGCCCGCAGCGGCGGAAGATGTTGAAATACGCCTGATAGATGCGCGGGTAGAAGGCGTCCAGCCCGTCAAAGTCCCGGTCGAAGGAATAGGCGTCCTTCATCGTAAACTCGCGCACGCGGATCATGCCGCCGCGCGGGCGCGGCTCATCGCGGAACTTGGTCTGGATCTGGTAGAGCACAAACGGCAGTTGGCGATAACTGCTCACCACCGCCTTCGCCAGGTCGGTCATCACCTCTTCGTGCGTCATCGCCAGGCAGTAGTCGCGGTTGTTCCGGTCCTTCAGCCGCGCCATATCGTCGCCGATGTCGTACCAGCGCCCGGTCTGCTGCCACAGATCCGCGGGATGCACCACCGGCAGCGTCACTTCCTGCCCGTCGATGGCGTCCATCTCCTCGCGCATGATGTCTTCGATCTTGGTCTTGACGCGCTGCCCAAGCGGCAGATAGTCAAAAATGCCCGCGGCGATGGGAAAGACCAGGCCGGCGCGCAGCAACAACTGATGGCTGGCGATCTCTGCGTCCGCCGGCGCCTCGCGCAGAGTCTGAAAGAACAACTTCGACATTCTCATAGCGCTTTGCTCCGAACTGCTGCTGATGAAATGCGAATGAATGGCTGATAAAGGCTGAATAGTCAGGGGGCCGGCTGCGCGGCAAGCAACTGCTCGACCTTGCGACGCAGTTCGTCGTATTCAAGCAACCCCGTGTACCGCTCCGCCTCGGCGCCGTCTCGGAAGAAGATCAACGTGGGCAACCCCATGACCTGGTAGCGCGCCGGGATCTCCGGGTTCTCGTCGACATCCAGCGCGGCGACAAGTAAATCGTCGCCGAACTCTTCGCACAGAAAGCCCATATAGGCCGCCGCTATCGTACACGGCTGGCACCATTCGGCCCAAAAGTCGACCACAGCCGGCTTGTCCGCCTGCAGCACTAACGCGTCGAAGCCGGCGTCGGTCACGTCGACCGGCTCGTGAGCCGCCGGCGTTCGCGGCCGGTCTTCCGGCGGCGGACTAGGCGGCGAGATGGACAGGCCCGCCCACTTGCGAATGCGCCTCAGCATCGCCTATTCCGCCTCCTGCGCCTTTTCTTGTGCGGCGCTTTCGCGAATCTCATAATCGTGGCGAATATCCGCTACGCCGGAAAGCGTGCCGTGGACGCCGCAATACTTCTCCAGGCTCAGGCTGATGGCGCGCGCCACTTTAGCTTCTTCCAGACTCTCGCCCGTCACCACATAGTGCAGGTCGACCGTCTCCCAAGGCCGCGGCAGCTCTGCGCCGCGCACCCCGCGCACCTCCACCTCTACATCGCTCACACGCTGGCGCTGCTTCTGCAGAATCAGCAGAACGTCCACCAACGAACAGCCGCCCAGCCCCAGTAGCAGCATCTGCATAGGGCTGACGCCCGGCCCGTCTCCGCTAGACATCAACGCGGCGCGCCCGTTGTCGTCCACGCCCAAAAAGGTCCTGCCCTCAACCCACTTCACCCGCGCCATGCTTGCCTTGTCCTGTCTAGAGTGTGATTGGCGTGCGCGCACCCTCCGCCTCGCCCTGCGCGAGGGACTCTGCGTGAGTATATGATGGCCCCGAACAGATGTCAAAAGGAGAGCGCATCTCCTGCGCTTCTGGGGTGTTATTACATTCATGGAGACGCCATGCCGTCGCCATGTCATTGTCTGCCGGGCAGCTTTGCGATGATGAATCACGCAAAACGGCAAGCCTAGCACGAGCCAATATAAAGGAGAAACCGTGCTCACTGACGCCCCTTGGCTGAAGTATTATGAGAAGGAAGTCCCGGCTGTGATCGACATCCCGGACATTCCCCTCTACCAGATCCTGGTCGACGCTGCGGCTCGCCTGCCAAACCGTCCGGCCGTACGCATGATTGTCAAATACCTGCCGCTGGGCATCAAGATCCAGTCTCGGCTTACCTATCGTCAATTGGACAAGGCCAGCAGCCGCTTTGCCGCCGCGCTGCACGGCCTGGGCATCCGCAAGGGTGACCGTGTGGCGATCATGCTGCCCAACATCCTGCAGCAGGTCATCGCCTTCTATGGAATTCTCAAAGCCGGCGCGGTGCTCGTCAACACCAACCCGACCTACACGGCACGCGAACTGCAACACCAGCTCGGCGACTCGGGCGCACGCGCCATCGTCATGCTCAGCGGGCTGTACAGCCGCTTGGCTGAGATTCGCGAGCAGATTGCAATCGAGCACGTGATCATCGCCGACCTGCACGAAACCCTGGCGTGGCCCTTTTCCGGCCTGGTAGCCCGGCAGTTGCGCGCCAAAGGCCTCGTCGCCGACTTGCCCGACGCGCCTGATATTCACCACTTCGGCAAACTGCTCAAGCAGCATCCGCCGCGCCCGCCCAAGATCGACTACAGCCCCGAGAACGTGGCGCTGCTGCAATATACCGGCGGCACAACCGGCTCCCCCAGAGGGGCCATGTTGACGCAGCATAATCTGGTCGCCAACACCTATCAGTGCAAGGCATGGGTGCCGCAGATGGTCTATGGGCAAGAAAGGCTGTTGGCTGCGCTGCCGGCCTTCCATGTCTACGGCATGACCACGGGCACGCTGTTCACGCACGTAAATGGCGCCGAACAGGTGCTCGTGCCCGACCCGCGCGACGTGGATCACATCCTGAAAGTCATTCACAACGAGAAGATCAGCGTCTATCCGGCCGTGCCCGCCATGTACGCAGCCATCAACAATCACCCCCATGTAGACGAGTACGATCTGCATTCGATCAAGATCTGTCTCAGCGGCGGTTCCGCCCTGCCCGTAGAGGTCAGCAACCAGTTTGAAAAACTAACCGGCGGGCGTCTGGTCGAAGGGTATGGGCTAACCGAATCTTCGCCGCTGGCCTGCGGCAACCCGATCCTCGGCGAACGGCGCGTGGGGTCAATCGGCCTGCCGTTTCCCAGCACGCACGTAGCCGTCGTCTCTTTGGAACCGGATGACAACGGCGACTACACGGAGCTGCCGCTGAACACAGAGGGCGAGTTAGTGGTCTATGGACCGCAGGTGATGGCCGGCTATTGGAACGCCACAGAAGACGCAGAACCGGCTATCGACAAGACCGGCGGCCTGCACACAGGCGACATCGCCCGCATGGACGAAGACGGCTTTATCTACATCGTCGACCGCAAAAAGGACCTGATCGTCGCAAGCGGCTTTAATATCGTGCCGCGCGAGGTCGAGGAAGTGCTCTTCATGTACGACAAGGTGATGGAAGCCGCAGTAGCGGGCGTGGCTCACCCCAAGCGCGGCGAGACGGTGAAGGCCTTTGTCGTGCTGAAGCCGGGCCAAACCGCTACCGAAGAGGAGATCCGCAATTTCTGCAAGTTGAACCTGGCCCCATACAAGGTGCCGACCGCAGTAGAGTTTCGCACTGAATTGCCCAAAACCCAAGTGGGCAAGGTATTACGCCGCCTGCTGGCTGCTGAAGAAGCGCTGGCTGCCGAGGAAGCGATGGCCGCCTAGACGGCTCGCCCCCCGGTGCGACGCTCAAAAGGGGAGCGCGTTCCCCGCCGCCCCTGTGCTATAATTCGGGCAATTTCGCTGTCCCGATCAGCAACGCCTATTCCTCGGCAAGCGGCGGTATGTCGTATGCCCTAAAACCGTACCCGGTCACAAGGAGCGAATATGTCAACCGAAAAGCCCTGGCTTAGATTCTACGAAGAGGAAGTGCCCGCTATTATCGACATTCCGGATATCCCTCTCCACCAGGTGCTTGTCGACGCCGCCACGCGCGTTCCGGACAATACGGCCGTCCACATGGTCATCAAGTACCTCCCTTTCGGATGGAAGATTGAGTCGCAGCTCTCGTATCGCCAATTGGATGAAGCAAGCAGCCGTTTCGCCGCAGCGCTGCACGCCCTCGGCATCCGCAAAGGCGACCGTGTGGCGATCATGCTGCCCAACATCCCGCAGCAGGTCATCGCCTACTTCGGCATCCTCAGGGCGGGCGGCGTCATCGTCAACACCAACCCAACCTATACCCCGCGCGAGCTGCAGTACCAACTGGCGGATTCGGGCGCCCGCGCCATCATCATGATGAGCGGCCTGTACAGCCGTCTTGCCCAGGTGCGCGCCCAAACTGCCATCGAGTTCGTCATCCTTGCCGACCTGCAGGACACGTTGAGATGGCCGTTCCGCAGCCTGGTTGCCAGGCAGTTGCGCGC
>JASGTU010000198.1 GCA_030058085.1 Chloroflexota bacterium | reverse complement strand
ACTCCACGCCATCATCTTGCCGCACGCCAGCGTGTCCGCCGCTGTCCAGGGCGCCGGCGCCAGGCGCAGCAAATTAAACTCCGCCGCTAGCCGTCCTGGATGACCGTCGATGAAAGCGTTCACACCTTGCACATACCAGTCGACAACCTGACGCGTAGCCGGATCCAGCGCCTCAAGCTCTTTCTCTGCCGCGCGCCGGAACCCCACAATACGGCTGAAGCGGTCAGCATCGAGCGCGGCGGGACCGAATGCCTCGGCTAACTCGCCCTTAGCAGTGCGCCGGTTTTGCTCCATCTGCCACAGCCTGTCCTGTGCGTGCGCAAACCCCAACGCCCGGAACAGGTCTGCATCACTCTCTGCATAGATGTGCGGGATGCCGTACCGGTCACGCATCATCTCAACAGGCCCATCAAGGCAGCAAAGGCGCAATTCACCGTCAAGTGTTGGCGTCGGACGTTGTACGCGCCGCCAGTAGACGTAGAAAAACACCACCGCCACAGCCAGGCCGGCCATGATGATTAACAAGATAAACAGGAGGATCGTCGCGTTATTCATTCAACCTGTACTTGGGGCCTTGGAGGAGTCGTAAGTTAAAGTCCCGATATCACTAGCTGTAGATTAAGATCGCGGCATCTTCCACTTACAGCTTATAACACACTCGCCAAATTCGCACAGATTCGCCGTTTCGGTTAGCATCCTTATTCAATATGACAATTCCATAGCGAAATCCTGGGAGACGGCGCAATATGGCCCACAAGCAGCAGCCTTTTGTCATCGGTTTGACGTCAACGCATGGCGATCAGGCGTGGCTAAACAAAAACAGCCGCAACTACCTGAATATGTTGGCGAATGCCGGCGTGCATGTCGTGATCCTTGCACCGGACGTGCCCGCCGTCATGCCGGATGGCGCCGCCTATGCGCCAGACGCGTCCGGTCGCATGCCCGAGGCAGTGTTGGATCATTTGTCGGGGCTGGTAGCATCTGGCGGCGGCGACGTTCACCCCAAGTATTTCGGCCAAGAGTTGAACGGCGCTGAGACAGAGCACATCAGCCTCGAACGCGACGAAATGGAGCTTGGCCTCCTGCGCGCTGCGCTCGAACGTGACCTGCCGATCTTCGGCATCTGTCGCGGCGCCCAAGTACTCAACGTAGCAGCCGGAGGAAGCCTGCGCCAGCACCTCGACGGCCATCGTTCTCCTAACGACCAGACAGCCTACCACCAAGTCGACATTCTCCCCGACACCGGTCTTCGGCACATCGTCGGCTCAGCGAGCATAAGCGTCAACACCTTCCACCATCAGGGCATCAGCCAGAATAACATCGCCCCCGGCTTTGTCGTCGCGGGCCTCGCCGACCCGGACAACTGGTTGATCGAAGCCTATGAAAGCCCCCGCCATCGCTGGGTGCGCGGGGTTCAATGGCATCCGGAGCGCATCTTCGAGCTCGAAGCCAGTCATCAGCTGATCTGGGATAGCTTCATCAGGGCGAGTCGCGAGACAAGCAACAACGGTCAAAGATGAAGACAAGCCTCTTCGACTACAGCCTGTCTGCGTCTTTCATCGCGCAACAGCCCGCTGAACCGCGCGACAGCAGCCGGCTGCTCGTCCTAGACCGCTCCTCGGGCGCTATCGAACATCGTCGCTTCTCGGATATTCACGAATATCTTCGCAGCGGCGATCTCCTGATCGCCAATGACAGTCGAGTCATCCCAGCCAGGCTGCATGCGCGCAAACCTACAGGCGGCAAGGTGGAAGTCTTCCTGCTCCGCCGGCTAGAGCAGAGCGGCGAAACGTGGGAGTGCTTAGTCAAAGGTCGCGGCCTGACCGAAGGCTCGCAGCTATTCGTGGAAGCCGGTGCCAACCGCGATAGCATTCACGCGCTCGTCACCGGCGTGGACGAAACCGGCATTCGCACTGTTCGCTTCTCCGTCCCCTTGCTCGAAGAACTCCAGGAGCTTGGCGAGATACCTCTTCCACCGTACATCACCGAATACACCGGAGACCGCGAACGCTATCAGACCGTCTTCAGTCGCCAAGAGGGCAGCGTCGCCGCGCCGACCGCCGGGCTGCACTTCACGCCGGAACTGCTCATTGACCTGCGCCGTACCGGCGTGCAATTCGACATGGTTACGCTGCATGTCGGCCTCGACACCTTCCAACCGGTCGCCAGCGAAGACATCGAGGACCATGTGATCCATACGGAATGGGCCGAACTGCCGCGTGATGTGGCGCGTCGCATCAACGACGTCACCCTCCAGGGCGGGCGCATCGTCGCCGTCGGCACCACGTCAGTGCGCACCCTTGAATGGAGTTCCACAGGCGCACAGGGCATCGATCCCTATGACGCCCAGGCCTGTCCCTGGCAGCGCACAGCCGCCTTCGCCGGCCCGGTAGACCTGTTCATCCGGCCCGGATACCGCTTCCGCGCCGTGGATGTACTGATCACCAACTTCCACCTGCCCCGCTCCAGCCTGCTCATGCTGGTCAGCGCCTTCGTCGCCCAAGCGCATCCACAGGACATTGACGCGGGCCGCCGCATCCTCCTTCAAGCTTACGAGGAGGCCAAGCGCGAGGGCTATCGCTTCTTCAGCTTCGGCGACGCCATGCTTATCATATGAGCGCTGGCTTGCGCTACACAGGCAGTATGGGTTGGTTCGGGAATTGTTTGGGGACGAACGCTTCGTGTTAGGCGCCGCATGAGTGGGACGAAAAAACGGCGAGAGGGTTGGGTTGGCGATGGCCTACTCTCGCATGCAGTTGCCCGCATACTACCATCGGCGCTGGCGGGCTTAACTTCCGGGTTCGGGATGGAGCCGGGTGTACCCCC
>JASGTU010000197.1 GCA_030058085.1 Chloroflexota bacterium | reverse complement strand
GCACGTACCAGTGGCGCTACTCGTCCGGCGGCGTCGCCGGCTGGCAGAACCTGGCCGCGGACCCGACGGCGCCGGCGGATCTGCGCTTCGGCGACTTCAACGGCGACCGCTGGACCGACGTCTTCAGTATCTCCGGCGGGCAGTTCCGCTATTCCCCCAGCGGCACAGGCGGGTGGATCTACCTGTCGCCGACGCCTTCCCCGACGGTGACCCCGCCGTGGAGCCCGGTCTCTGACCTGCGCTTCGGCGACTTCGACGGCGATAACCGCACCGACGTCTTCCGCGCCTACGGCAGCCAGTGGCAGTTCTCGTCCGGCGGGCTCGGCTCCTGGCAAAACCTGGCGACCGACTCGCTGCCGCTCACCGATCTCCGCTTCAGCGATCCCTACGGAGACGCCAGGGATAACTTCAAGACAAACCCCTATGCCGACAGGCGCACCGACATTTTCAGCGTGAGCTTCATCGGCGGAACAAACCAGTGGCGCTTCTCTGCAGGCGGCTCCGGTTCGTGGCAAAACCTCAGCGCCGACCCGCTGCCCCTCACCGACCTGCGCTTCGGCGATTTCAACGGCGACGGCATTACCGACGTCTTCAGCCTCATTTCGATGGGCGGGACGAATCAGTGGCGCTATTCACCCAGCGGAACGGGCGCCTGGATCAACCTGGCCTCGGACCCGACGCCCCTGCATGACCTGCGCTTCGGCGACTTCGACGGCGATGGCCGCACCGATGTCTTCAGCGTGGTCCCCATCGGCGGCGCATTCCAGTGGCGCTTCTCGCCCGGCGGGACGGGCGCCTGGGTGAACCTGGCGACCGACTCGACGCCGCTGCACGACCTGCGTTTCGGCGACTTCGACGGCGACGGGCGCACCGACGTCTTTAGCCTGCTCTCCATCGGCGGCACGTACCAGTGGCGCTATTCGTCCGGCGGGACGGGCGCCTGGCAGAACCTGGCCTCGGACCCGGCCTCCCTGCACGAGCTGCGCTTCGGCGACTTCGACGGCGATAACCGCACCGACGTCTTTCGAGTGGGGACGGACGGCCGCTGGCGCTATTCCTCCGGCGGCCAATCCGGCTGGATATTGCTCGGCCCGCCCCAAGTCACGGTAACGCCGACCTACACCCCCTGGCCGCCGATGACCGTCACGCCGTGGCCGACGCCGTGGCCGACGCATCAGCCGGGCTGCACCAACATCGTCGTCAACGGCGACATGGAGCGCGACCAGGGCTGGGTGTTTGGGCAAAGCCCTCTCCCCGGCAAATACGTGGGCGCGAAGGTGCGCAACGGCCTGCGCGCCATCCAACTGGGCAACCCGCCCAATTCCAACGAGCGGCCTACGGTCAGCTACTCGTCCGTGCGCCAACTCGTCACCATCCCCGCCAATGCCTCGACCGCCGAACTGCGCTGGTGGCACATGTACGGAACCGAGCAGGGTGTGGATGCCAACCCGAGCAACCGCAGCTCCCGGCAGGAAGTCATCTTGCTCACGCCGCACGGCGGCACGCTCAAGATCTTGCAGCGCGTGCGCCGCAGCGAAGGCTCCTGGCAGCCGGATTCGGTTGACCTGACCGAGTTCATCGGGCAGAGTTTCTACATCTATTTCAACGTCTACACCGACGGCAGCCCGGCGCGTACGTGGATGTACCTGGACGATGTGACGCTGGACGTCTGTGGTCATGGCGGTCATGGGCCGCAGCCGTATACGCAACCCTATCCGCAGGCCGCGCCGCAAGCCGCTCCACAAACTGCGCCGTACTACGGGCCGCAATACCCGCCACAATATGGGCCGCAAGACGGACAGCAATATGGGCCGCAATATGGGCCGCAATATCCGTCGCAGTCCGCACAGCCGCAATACCCCATTCCCTATGCGACGACCTACGCTTCGCCGTCCATGCCTGTGCCACAAGACGACAGCTACCCCCGGTATTCGTCGGGCAGTTTCGAGTCGCATCGCAAGGCTTTTGCCGTACCTACCTTCACGCCCACCTTCACGCCGTCGCCCACGCCAGCCGTCACCGATACCCCCACCGTAACGCCAACGGTGGAGAGCGAGGAGGCGCCGGCTGTCATGCCGGAGGAGACGCCGACTCCGGAGACCACAGCGGAGGAGCCTGTCGAGGTGGAAGCGCTTAGCCTAGCGCCTGTGGCCGCGCCGCTGATCCCGCCCGACGCCATCTCCGCCGTGGTGACGCGCGTCATCGACGGGGAGACCGTCGAGGTCATCCTCAACGCCACCGGTTCGGGCCCGGCTGCGCCGCTGGGCGCAAGCGTGCGCTATACGCTCGTCGCCGCTTCTGGAGAGGCGGCTCCTGCGGATGACGCCGAAGGCGGGACGCTTATCCACTACGCCGGCATCGACGCCGCCTCGCTCGATACGGAACAGGGCCAACTCGCCGCCGAAGCCAACCGGCTGCTGGTCGAAGGCGCGGTCGTCTACCTGGAGATCGTCGAGCAAGAAGGGGACGAAGGCGACGACGCCATCGACGCCTATGTGTTCTTGGCGGACGGTACGCTGGTCAACGCCGTCATGGTTGCGGCAGGACACGCCGTCATCTCCCCCACTGCGGCAGACGGCCCCTACGAGGACTTCCTGCG
>JASGTU010000196.1 GCA_030058085.1 Chloroflexota bacterium | reverse complement strand
CTGGCGTTCGCTGATGGATTTCAGATGCTCTTCATATTCGCGAAGCAGTTCAATCCCGTCGTCAATGGCTTCATTGACGCCAATCATCCCTATGCCGGCAGCCACGAGCGACTCCCATTCGGCCGTGAGGAATCGAACCGCCTTGCCTTGTCTGCTCGCTGCGTGCGTGCCCTTCTCACTCTCCGCCAGGGATCGCCGCTGCTCAGCCGTCAGGGTGCGGAACGCGTCCAACGCTTTCGCTTCCTCAGCATCAAGCTCGTATACCATGCGTCTACGGGTGGCCAATGTGTTTCCTCCGTGGCCGCGTGGGCTTTTGCAGTTCGGTCTCAATCACCGCGTCTACGAGCTGAAATAGCTGCTCGTATTCTTCCGGCAACGTGGCCGTGAGCTCTGCGTATTTGTCAGGCCCCGAGCCCCGGTACATGAAGAAGTACTTCGGCACGACAACGGGGAGCGTGGCCGTGAGGCCAACGCGTGTACGGCGTGTTTTTGGCTGTGCGCGACGCGTTAATACCCAATGCTCAGATTCGCCCGAATACACCAGCGGCCGGCGGTGGCCATAGACGCGCATTTTGCGGTCGCGGTACTTGCGAGACCGCTGCTTGTAGCCGTACCGCCCTTGCGCGCCGTAGCGAAAGTGCCTAGGCGCGACGTCCTTCTGCCACGTCTGCGTCGCCTTCCTAAGGCCCGCTCTCAGCGCCGTCTCGATGCGCTTCGCGTCATCCTCGGGCGCGTCATAGACGATGCGTTTGACGAATGGCGTCAGCACTCAATCAACTCCATCAGGAGCACGTCTCCTGCTGTTGGCCGGTATCCTGGGAGTAGTCCACGCTGCCAGAGTCCCCAGGTGCCTCCGATGCGTTTTTTTTTGCGAACTCGTCCAAGGCGGCCGCGACGGCCGGCCAGTCGAACGTAGCTAGGCAGATGTCCCATAGCCCCGCACGGCCTCCGTAGCTCTGCGATTGCAGCAGCCCGAGCGCCAGCGCTTCCCAGCGGCCTATCCGGTAGTTCAGCGAGAGCGCCAGGCCCGCCAGGTCGAACAGTTGATCTTCGCCGCAATCAGGTACGCGCCCGCCCTCGATGGCCGCTTTCCACTCACTGAGAAACGCCTGCACTGCCGCCTGGAAGGGCTTGAGCGCCGGAATGACTTCGGCCTGCACGCCATCTTTGCTGAGGCGGTACACCGTTGGCAGGTGCGTCTGCCCGTCCCAGTGCTGAGCACGCGGGATTTGCCATACGTTGCCATCAGCGAGGGTGAGTTCGATACCCGGGAGCAGCGTCTCGCGCGCGAGATCGGCGGGCACCGGCGGATTATCGGTAGCCCAGCCAATCCAGTATTTGCCATCCGGCCCGGGTACCCAGGTCTGCTCGCCGTGGTAGTAGCCGAGGCGCGCGGTAGTATTGGACGTGAAGACGATACCGGACTTGCCGTCCGGGCCGTGGCTTAGAACATGGCGAGACTGCAGGGACTGAGCGCCGAGATACTCCAGGCCCAACTCGCGCAACAGGTGCTCACGCGCGTCGGCCGTCGTCAGCGCCCGTTCTCTGCCGGGAGCGTAGTACACTAAGCCCGCCATAGTCGTCCACATCCTTCCTCGGTTCGCCGCACACCGGGCACTTGCGCACGATGGCGCTATGCTGAAGCCCGCATGGGCACGTCCACATTCGCCGGCGCTTACTCATGCCACCGGGATTGCCTTTCCGGTTTCGATGAGCACGGAATCGTTTGTGCCGTCCCACACGGGCTGCACGTTGATGGTCGCGGTGTCGCCCAGGTCGGAAATCGTCACGTGGGACTCGGTAGCCGTCAACTTCACGTGCCCGGCCGTTGTGTCAGCCGCGGGTGCGCCGGTATTCGTCAGTCCGCGCAGGAAAAAGATCGCGTCGTCGAACGAGCCGCCGCCAACGCCTATCGTCGAGAGTTCGTCAACGTTGTAGCTCGTGGCCGTGATGCTCGGCCGCGCTTCACGCACAGCCAGGAATCGGACGTATTCGCCGCCGTCCTGGCCATTCGATTCGAGCGTGATCCCGGTATCGAGGTCGAGCGACTGAATGTTGTCGATGTCAGTCCCGTCCAGGGACGCAGGGCCGACGGTGAATTTTTCGATGTCCGCTGCCGTGTAGGCCGGTAACGACTGATTCGCCGTGATGGCCAGCGGGAGATTCGTCCCGTCGTACGACGCGTGAATCTCCACCGAGGCCGTCGCCTCCGAAAACTGCGATGCTGAAATACGGCGAATGAGCCCCAGTGTGGAGTACAACGTGAGTTTGGTGTGTTTCGAACCCGACTGAACGGAGCCGCCGTGCTGTAGCTGCCGGAAGTAGATATTCACCTGGTCAAACGTCGTGCCGTACAGGTCAATGGCCGCAGCGATCCGCGAAATCGCCGGAGTATCGAAACTCAGCATGGGCGCCTGCTTGATCGCGCCCGCGAACGCCACGTCCACCGTCTGTGCACCCTGCACAAGCCGCTCGACGCCGGGATTCAGGCGGACGTTGTCCACCTGCCAGAGAATCACCGGGTTCGACGACCCGAAGGTGATAGGCCCCATTAGAAAGCGTTTCATAGTCCCTCCTTAAAAGCCCCAGGTGATGGTGTGCCACGCTTGAATTCCCGACTTGCCTCGCGCGCGCTTCTCTTGCGCGCCCCAGAGTCCGTAGTCTTCGGCGTTGAGTTCGATGGAACGGATATGCACATAGCCGCCGGATTCGGCCGACGCGGCAATCTCGGACAGAATGGAGTTGCGTGTGTTGTCAAACGCGTAGAACGCGTCCAGGTCGTCCGTTTTGGTGATGGGCAGCACGAGCGCCAGCAGCACCTCGCCAGCCTCCGGGTACGCGCCCGCGTTCGCGACGCGCTCACGGTATTCCCGGCCGGGCGCAATGAACGCAAACGGAGGATCGGTAGCCTCGTCCATGACCCATGCGTGAATGTAGGCGAGCGCCTCGGTGGCATCATCCGCACCTACCGCTGTGCAGAACGTGCTCGATGCGGCCACGGCCTGCCGGAGTCCATGCACTACCGTCCCAAGAACGCCGGAGGGCGTGACTGGCTCCTGGCCCTTCGAGAGCACAACGTCTACCTCAGAGCCCTCGAGCACCTCCTCGTCAGCGTCAGGCTCCTGGCTTACCACGAGGCCGACGGCAATCGTCTCGTTGTACGCTTCGGTGACGTCGCCTAGGACAAGCCCGATTTCCACGAGCGCGGCCGTTGCCTCCGCCTGGGTGAGTCCGGTAACGTCTGGCACGACTACGCTCACCGCTGCACCTCCCGGCCGCCACGGCGTACCAAATCGAGGGCACGCGCTCGGACGCGCGCAAGGCCGTAGGACTCGCCAAGCGTCTCTACTACCGTCCAGTCAATGCCGCCGCGCGTGATGTAGTCGGTATCCACCTGGGGAACGGCTTCGCGTGTCGGCACAATCACCACCAGTTCCAGCCGGTCGGCCACGAGCTGGTCGGCATAATCGTCACGCGCCAGCTCGACGTCCTCGCAGACCACGGTGATCGTCTTGGGGAATCCGGACGCCTCGGCGCCATCCACCAGACGGTGATACGTCACGGACTCGCCAAACTCCGCTGTGTTCAAGAACACGTCGTCGACGTCAGACGCTATGAGGTCCGCGAAGCTCATACGGTGTTACGAAACCTCCGGCTCGCCTGCATCTGCTCGATGACGGGCGCGCCGACGTTCTTCTGTAAGTCAAAAATCTGCGAGTAGGTATAGGGCAGCATTTCGGCCTTCAGCTTCCCCTGCTTGAAACCGCCTTCGAGCATCGCCTGAAGGTTGGCCTGGTCG
>JASGTU010000195.1 GCA_030058085.1 Chloroflexota bacterium | reverse complement strand
CCCACCCCTTCATCGACAGCACCTTCGTGATCGCCGCCGTCAGCGTCGTCTTCCCATGGTCAATGTGCCCAATCGTGCCCACGTTCACATGGGGCTTCGTTCGCGTAAATACCGCCTTGGACATTCGACTAATGCCTCCTCAGTTCAATTTCCATTCAGCCGGATATGGTTTTTGGCTGCCCATGTTTCACCCAAGACGACGCCCATATCTGGGCCCGGCATCGCGGCGAAACTGTCAACGGTCTACTGCACTGCCAGTGCGCACACAACTGCACACACGCGCAACATGTTTTTCGAGAAGCCCACAATCGGACTTGAACCGATGACCTCATTCTTACCAAGAATGTGCTCTACCGACTGAGCTATGTGGGCCTAGACGGATTGGCTGCCATGACGCGGCAGCCAATCCTCAGTGGGCGGGGGAGGATTCGAACCTCCGTAGGCTGTGCCGGCTGATTTACAGTCAGCTCCCTTTGTCCACTCGGGCACCCGCCCATCTTCTCGTTATGGCGACGCAACTCACCGGCTACCGCCGATCGTGCTTGTCACGCCGGCAGAGCCGACGATTGACTCCGTCACGCCGGCAGAGCCGACGATCGGACTCGAACCGATAACCTGCTGTTTACAAGACAGCTGCTCTGCCGATTGAGCTACGTCGGCATGTCTGTTGTTCGTCAGACATGTCACAGCGCGCGTGCAAATACCGCACACCCTGACGATTATACGCGCAACCTGCCTCTTGGTCAAATCGGGAATTGGTTTTGCTGCATCATGTTTCGCCGGCGCGCCGCTCAGCTTCGTCCGTACACCGGCAAAGCGGCCCCGTGCACATCGCGCGCCGCGTCCGACGCCAGAAAGAGGATGACCTCGGCGAGGGATTCCGGCGTCACCCAGCGACTGAAGTCGGCGTCGGGCATGGCTTCCCGGTTTTCCGGCGTGTCGATTGTGCCGGGCAGGATACAGTTGGCGTTGACGCCTTGCCGCCGCAGCTCCGCCGCCAACGTCTCGGTCAGGCGGATCACCGCGCTCTTGGAGGCGGAGTAGGCCGACATCTTGGCTGTGCCTGCCAGCCCGGCGCGGGCGGCTACGTTGACGATCTTGCCGCGCTTGCGCTCCTGCATGTGCGGCGCTACGGCCCGGCACATCAGAAACGCGGTCTTGGCGTTCAGCTCCATCATCAAGTCCCACACGTCGACTGCGGTGTCTTGGGCCGGCTTGCCGGCGCGGAAACCGCCCACCGTGTTCACGAGCACGTCAATCCGTCCCATGCGCGCCACGGCTTGCTCGACTACGGCCTGCGTCTCCTCGGGCGAGGTCAGGTCGACCGGGGCGGCGAGCCAGTGCCGCTGCGACTGCGCCAAGGCCGGGTGCATCTGCGCTTGCTTGTCGGGGTTGCGGTCGACGGCGACGATGCGCGCACCCGCATCCGCAAAAGCCTGCACCGTCGCTCTGCCCAGGTTGCCTGTGGCGCCGGTGACCATCACCACCTGATTGGTAAAGCCGGTCTGGATATTGCTCACGTTTGATTCTCCCCTCTATCTGTGGCGTATCGCACGGCCCAAAGGCCGGCGCACGCACCGGCGTTGCGCTCGTCTAAGTCTACGCCTGATCTGCCGTTTCCTCTGTCGGACAGTACCCCTTTTCCTTTGTCGGATTGCACCACTTCCAGTATAGTACCTGATGGCAGTCAGGCGCCGTGATGGACTCAAGCCTGCCGCCAGGCATACGGCTTGGCAGCGGCGCGTGTGGGGCCGGGCGCCCTCGAACGGCAGACGTAACCGCCACTGAGTACGGGCCCTATGTGTTGGCCCTCTAAGTGTTGGCGATGCCCGGGCCCGACGCGCGGACCCAATGCGCGGAACGCCTAAACGCCGTGCCCGGTTAATCCGAACTGCCCGCCGCCTGTTGCCCGCCGTCCGTTGACCTGCATCGTTGCGTCTCGCCCCGTGCGCCCATAGGAGATTGGGAAGATGGCCCGACTGGATGCCGATACCCTCGAGATGGTCATGTCCACGCTCGCCAAGTACGCGGACAAGAGTCTCCCGGCAAATTTCCTGTTGGACCTGGACCGCAATGACGAGTTTCCGCAGAAGGTGCTGGCCGAACTCAACGACCCTATGAAGTTCGGGCTGCACCTTTTGTTTATTCCCGAGGAGTATGGCGGGCTGGGCGGCGGCGCCTACGACATCTACCGCGTCTCCGAAATCATGGCAGGCATCGACTTGGGCATCGCCACCAGCGTGCTGGCGACCTTCCTTGGCGCAGACCCGATCCGCGTCGGCGGGACCGACGCGCAGAAGGCCTACTGGCTGGGGCGCATGGCCGAAGAGGGGTTGCTCGTCGCCTATGGGGCTACGGAGCCGCAGGCGGGCAGCGACTTGGCCGCGCTGCAGACGCGCGCTGTGCCGGTCATGGAGAACGGCGCGGTCGCCGGCTACCGCATCAGCGGGCGCAAACAGTGGATCAGCAACGGAGGCGTCGCCGAGGTCTACACCATCTTGGCGCTGGCCCCAGGCGGCCCATCCTGGTTCATCGTCGAGCGCGGCGCCGATGGCTTCAGCCAGAACAAGCCCGAAGACAAGCACGGCATCCGCTCCAGCAACACCGCGGCCCTCTTCTTGGAAGATGTCTATGTAGACGCCGACCGGCTCGTCGGCGGCGAAGAGGGCAAAGGGCTGCAACAGGCGCAGGCTGTTTTCGGCTATACGCGCCTCATGGTGGCGGCCTTTGGCCTGGGCGCGGGCTGGGCAGCGCTCCAGCGCGCCATTCCCTATTCGCAGACGCGCATCCAGGCGGGCGCGCCACTCAGCCAGAAGCAGGGCTATACCCACAAGCTGATCGTGCCCAACGCCGTGCGCCTGGAAGCCGCCCGCGCCTACATCGAATGGGCCGCGGAACGCATCGACAGGGGCGGGCAGGACTTGCAGACCGAGGGCGCTGTCGCCAAGTACGCGGCGACCGAGGCGGGCAACAAGGCCGCAGAGGACTGCATCCAAGCCCTGGGCGGCTACGGCTACACGCGCGAATATATGGTCGAGAAGATCAAGCGCGATGTGCGCATCACCACCATCTACGAGGGTACGTCGGAGATCATGGAGTGGACCATTGCCCGCGAACGCTGGCAGTTGCACCTCAAGTCGCGCGGGGCCTATTATAACGACTGGGCGGATAGGCTTGAGCGCGTGGCCCGCCAAGAGCCGGAAAACGGCGCCGGCGTGACCGCTCTAGCCCTGCGCGCTTTGGCCGTCATCTTGGAGCGCTGCCGCCTCGACCGGCTGACACGCAGCCAGCATGTGCTCTTTCGCCTGGGCGAGTTGATCGCCTGTGCCGAGACCGCAGCCGTCTTCGCAGAGCGTGTCGTGCAGAGGCCGACCGAGGCCATCCCCCTCGATACGCCCACGCGCCAGGCCATGAGCCGCATCTGTGCACGCGAGGCCGCGCTCAAGGTCGCCTGCGACGGCTTGCACTGGACTATCGGCGCCGGGCAGAGCGATCCCGATCTGGCCGCTTCGCTGAACCTGCCCGCCATCTACCAGGCACAGGCCGGTCTACTGGCGGACATGGATTTCGTCGCCGGCAAATTGAACGAGGCTTTCCCGGCAGCCTAGCCGGCCATTGCGCGTACGGGCTGTCGAGTTATGGAGCAAGAGATGGAATCAAACGCAGATCGCGCCGTCGCCATCGTAGGGGTGGGCGCCATTCTCCCCGACGCACCCGACGCTCCCGCTTTCTGGCAGAACATCTGCAATAAACGCTACAGCATCATCGACGTGCCGCCCGAGCGCTGGAGCATCGCCGACTATTACGACCCGGACCCGGCAGCGCCGGACAAGACCTACACCAAGATCGGCAGTTGGGTGCGCGGCTTCCGCTTCGACTGGCAGCGTTTCCGCATTCCGCCCAAGACTGCGGCGGCGATGGATGAAGGCCAGCAGTGGGCGGTCGCCATCGCCGCCGAGGCGCTGGCTGACTACGGCTACCCGGAGCGCCCGCTCGACACCGAGCGCGCCGGCGTGATCTTCGGCACGGCGATGGGCGGCGAACTGCACAACCTCACCACGCAGCGCATCGTCTTTCCCGAATACGCCCGCGCCTTGCAAGACGCTGCGGCTTTCAGCAGCCTGCCGGAACCGGTGCGCCAGGCCATCCTGCAGGAGTGGCGCGAGCGCACCGGCGAGGTATTTCCACCCGTCACCGAGGACACCTTGCCCGGCGAACTGGCGAACATCGTCGCCGGACGCGTCGCCAACGTGCTGAATTTGCGCGGCCCCAACTTCGTGGCCGACGCCGCCTGCGCCTCCAGCTTCGCCGCGGTCAGCGCCGCGGTCGAGATGCTGGTCGACCACCGGGTGGATGCGTTCATCGCCGGAGGCGTGGACCGCAACATGGGCGCGGCGGCCTTCGTCAAGTTCTGCAAGGTCGGCGCGCTCAGCGCCACAGGCAGCCGTCCCTTTGCCGAAGGCGCCGACGGCTTTGTCATGGGCGAAGGTTCCGCCGCCTTCTTGTTGAAGCGGCTGGCGGACGCTGAGCGCGACGGCGACCGCATCTACGCCGTGATCCGCGGCATTGGGGCCTCCAGTGACGGCAGGGGCAAGGGCATCACCGCGCCCAACCCGGCGGGGCAGCGCCTCGCCATCAGTCGCGCCTGGGAAAACGCCGGCCTTGATCCCGCCGGCGCTACCCTGGTCGAAGCGCACGGCACGAGCACGCGCGTGGGCGATCTGGCGGAGGTGGAAAGCCTCGTTTCCGTCTTTGGCGGCGCAGAGCGCGGCAGCATCGCCCTCGGCTCGGTCAAGAGCAACATCGGCCATCTCAAAGCGGGCGCGGGCGCGGCCGGCCTGCTCAAGGCAGTCTATGCCCTGCACTACAAACTGCTGCCCCCCACGCTCAACGCCGAACGCCCCAACCCTCATATCGATTTTGCGGCGACGCCCTTCCGCCTCAATAGCGAGCTTGTTGAGTGGCCGCGGCCCAATGGCGGCCCCCGCCGCGCCGGCGTCAGCGCCTATGGCTTCGGCGGGACCAACTTCCACGCAGTTCTAGAAGAATACAGACCAGGCATGATCCGCACGAACGCCAAGACCTTTGCTGCAACAGCCGGTTTCGGCCAGCAGGCCGGGGCCGCTGCGGGCGCTGCCGGCGCAGCGCCGTCCCTTTCGTCCGCTCTCCTCTCGTCCAAGACGCCGCTGCGCCACATTATGGCTGCCGGCGCCGCCGATGTCTCGGCGCTGCACGACAAGCTGGACAGCCTCATCCGCAAGGCGGAATCGGGTTGGCTTCCCCCGCGGGAATTGCCCTCTCCGGCGGAGTTGCAGGCGCCCGAGCGGCTTGTTCTCGACTTCAATTCGCGCGAGGAGTTGATCGAACGACTGGGGCAGGCGCGCAGGGCTTTCTCGCAGGACAGCGCGCGGGCCTGGCGCACCTTGCAGGGCCGCGGCGTCTTTCGCGGCAGCGGCGCGGCGCAGGGCAAGGTCGCCTTCCTCTTCACCGGACAGGGCAGCCAGTACGTCAACATGGGCCGCGATCTCGTACAGGCCGATGCCATTGCCGGCGCGGTCTTTGCCGAGGCTGACCGGACGATGGCGCCCATTCTCGGCCAGGCGCTCACCGGCCATTTCTTCGTCGATAGCGACGACGCTGACGCCCTGCGCGCCGGCGAGCGGAGCCTGATGCAGACGACGGTCACGCAGCCGGCTGTGCTTGCCATGGATACGGCTATCTACGAGTTGCTGTGCGCCTACGGTTTCCGCCCCGATATGGCGATGGGCCATTCGCTGGGCGAATACGGCGCGCTCATTGCCGCCGGCGTTTTCTCCTTTCCGGCTGCGCTTGAAATCTCGGCGCTGCGCGGGCACGAGATGGCGCGCGCCAGCAACGGCGATCAGGGGTGGATGGCCGCGGTTTTTGCGCCGCTCGAAGCGGTGGAAGAGATTCTCGCCCAGATCGACGGCTATGTGGTCGCCGCCAACATCAACAGCTACAGCCAGTGCGTCATCGGCGGGGCAACCGACGCCGTGGCGGAGGCGATTGAGCTTTTCAACGGGCGCGGCTATCGCGCCGTGCGCATTCCCGTCAGCCACGCCTTTCATACGCGCATGGTGGCGCATGCCAGCGAGCCGTTGCGCCAGGCGCTCGACCGCTACGAGATCTCGCCGCCGGCGCTGCCCCTCGTCTCCAACGTGACCGGCGAGTTCTATCCCGACGACCCCGGCGCCATCAAGGACCTGCTGGAACGCCAGATCGCGTCGCCGGTGCAGTGGGTGAAAGGCCTCGAGACGCTGTACGACGCGGGCGTGCGCACCTTCGTGGAGATCGGCCCCAAGAAAGCGCTCAAAGGCTTGGTCGACGACGTACTCGGCGACCGCAACGATGTCCTGTCGCTCTTTACCAACCACCCCAAGACGGGCGGGGTTCAGTCCCTTAACCACGCGCTGTGCGGCCTGTATGCAGCCGGGTACGGCATCGCGCCGGTCGAGCCGCAGCCCATTTCCGTCTCGCAGCCGGATTCGCACGCGGCGCCCGCGGCGACATCACCGGCTAACCGGCAAGAGGTCTCCCCCATGACGCCCGCCCAATCCCCTGCACCCGCCGAAAGCTTGAACCAGGCGCTGCTCCAGGCCTTGCAGCACATCGCCCAGGCCGCGCCCGCTTCCGCCGCGGCCTACGACCGCAACGCCGTTCCCGCCGGCTCGGTCGTCATCACCGGCGCGGGGCTTGGCCTGCCCGGTCCGGACAAAGCCGTCATGGACCCGGACAACGCGCTGCGCATCCTGCGCGGCGAGCAGTTTATCGACCTCATTCCCGAGCGCTTCCGCCAACGCATTGCCGGCAAACGCATCACACGCCTCGTCAAAGACGAGGACGGCGGCGGACGCTTCGAGACCATCGAAGACCCCGCCGAGGTGATCAAACTCGCCGGCCGCGCCGGCTCCTTCGACCTCGCCGCCGAATATGGCGTGCCGGAAAAACTGGTCGAGGCGCTGGACACGACGACCCAGCTTGCCATGGCTGCCGGGCTGGACGCGCTGCGCGAGGCGGGCATTCCCCTGGTGCAGACGTATAAGCTGACGTCCAAGGGCACGTATTTGCCGGACAAGTGGGTGCTGCCCGAGCCGCTGCGTGACGAGACCGGCGTCATTTTCGCCAGCCTGTTCCCCGGCGATGACCGCATGGCCGAAGAACTCCAGCGCTACTTCGCCTGGGAGAGCCGTCGCCAGCAGTTGGAGATGCTCGAGGACCTGCGCCAGTACGCCTCTGACCCGGCGGTGCAAGCCGAGATCAACCGCCGCGCCGCAGGGCTGCGCGAGGCCATCGCCGCCGAACCGTATGAGTTCGACCGCCGCTTCCTCTTTCGTATTATGGCGATGGGCCACAGCCAGTTTGCGGAGTTCATCGGCGCACGTGGGCCGAACACGCAGGTTAATGCCGCCTGCGCTTCCACTACGCAGGCCGTCGCCTTGGCCGAAGACTGGATTCGCTCCGGGCGCTGCCGCCGCGTGATCGTGATCGGCGGCGACAACGTGACCAGCGACAACCTGATCGAGTGGATCGGTACGGGCTTTTTGGCCGTGGGCGCTACCGCCACCGACGATCGCGTCGACGCCGTCGCCCTGCCCTTCGACCGCCGCCGGCACGGCACGGTGTTGGGCATGGGCGCTTGCGCCCTGGTCGTCGAGAGCGAGGATGCCGTGCGCGAGCGCGGCATGCGCGGCATCGCCGAGTTGCTCAGCAGCGAGACGGCCAACAGCGCCTACCACGCCACCCGCCTCGAGGCCGAGCACATCTCGCAGGTGATGAATCGCCTGCTTACGTCGGCGGAGCGGCGTTTCGGCGTCAACCGCTACAGCATGGCTGCGCAGACCGTGTTCGTCTCGCACGAGACCTACACGCCGGCCCGCGGCGGCAGCGCATCCGCCGAGGTGGCCGCGCTGCGCCACACCTTCGGCCACGCCGCCAACGACGTGATCGTCGCCAACACCAAGGGCTTCACCGGTCACCCGATGGGCGTTGGCATCGAAGACGTGATCGCGGTCAAGATTCTGGAATACGGCATCGTGCCGCCTGTGCCCAACTTCAAAGAGGCGGACCCCGAACTGGGCGCGCTCAACTTCAGCCGCGGCGGGCGATATCCGGCGCAGTATGCGCTGCACCTGGCCGCGGGCTTCGGCTCGCAGATCGCTATGACGCTGCTGCGTCGCATCCCCGGCGGCCTGGATCGCATGGACGATCGGGGACGCTACCGCCGCTGGCTGGCGGACGTCAGCGGCTATGACATGGCGGAGACCGAGGTCGTCAAACGCGTGCTGCACATCAAAGCGCAAGGCGCAGCATCGCGCCCGCCGCAGCCTAGCGCGTGGCAGCCCGGCACAGGTCCCGTCTACCGTGCGGCCGCGCCCGGCGATCTCGTCGCGCCCGCGTACAAGCCGATGCCGATGGCGGAAGCAGCGCGGCAGTTAGGCAGGGTTATGCCGCCGGAGCCGCCTGCGCCGCCTCTCGAACCAGCGCCTGAACCGGTGCACATCGCGCCGCAGCCCGTTGAGACGCCACCGCCCGCGCCGGTCGAAGCGGAAACCCCTCGCCAAGAAGAGACCGCGCCGGTTGCACAGCCGGTCGAGCAGCCCGCGCCCGCTGCCGAGGACGCCGTAGCCAGTCGCGTGCTTGCCATCGTGGCGGAGAAGACAGGCTATCCGCAGGACATGCTCGACCTCGACCTGGACTTGGAAGCGGACCTAGGCATCGACACGGTGAAGCAGGCGGAGACCTTTGCCGCCGTGCGCGAGACCTTCGCCATCCCCATGCAGGAAGGGCTGAACCTGCGCGATTACCCGACGCTGGCGAGCGTGATCGGCTTTGTGTACGCTATGCGCACCGACTTGGCGCAAGACGATACAGTTGCGAGCGCGCAGAGCGCTCCGGGTGAGGCAGCCGAGACCGCCGCGGAGAAGAATGCTGCGGGTGACGATGTGGCGGAAAAAGTGCTTGCCATCGTGGCGGAGAAGACGGGTTACCCGCAGGACATGCTCGACCTCGACCTGGACTTGGAGGCGGACCTGGGCATCGACACGGTGAAGCAGGCGGAGACCTTTGCCGCCGTGCGCGAGACCTTCGCCATCCCCATGCATGAGGGGCTGAACCTGCGCGACTACCCGACGCTGGCGAGCGTGATCGGCTTCGTGTACGCCATGCGCTCCGACTTGAAACAGGATGAGTCCCCACAGGAAACACCAGGTACACAAGAAGGTTTGCCGTTGAACGGTGAACGCGCGCCGTCCAGCCCAGAGCGCGCGGCTCCGGCTACTATCGGCACACTGGCGGATGCCGACCGCATGCCGCGGCGCGTGCCTGTACCGGCCTTGCGCCCGCCGCTCGACCTCTGCCTGCCGACCGGCGTCACCCTGGGCGCGCGCAGCCGCGTCGTCGTCATGCCCGACCGCGGCGGCGTCGGCAAGGCGCTTGCCGCCCGTCTGAAAAAGCTGGACGTCACGGTCTTGACGCTGCCCGAAGCGCCCGGCGCGGACGAACTGCAAGAGACGCTGCAGGCATGGCTGGCTGAGGGGCCGATCCAGGGCGTCTACTGGCTGCCGGCGCTGGACGTGGAGCCGAGCCTGCCCGAACTCGACCTGGCCCAATTCCGCGAGTTGAACCGGGTGCGCGTTAAGAACCTCTACACGACCATGCGCGCGCTCTACGACGCCGTCGCCGGCCCGGGCAAGTTCCTGATTGCGGCTACGCGGCTGGGCGGGCTGCACGGCTATGGCCCCGTTTCCGCGGCTGCGCCCCTGGGCGGCTCGGTCACCGGCTTCACCAAGGCCTACCGCATCGAGCAGCGCATGCGCGAGGCGGGCGCGCCGCTGGTCAAGGCTGTCGATTTCGAGGTCAGCCGCAAGACAGCCGAACCGGCGGACCTGCTGCTGGCGGAGACGCTTGCCGACCCCGGCGTCGTGGAGGCCGGCTACTGCGACGGGCTGCGCTATGGCGTGACGCTAACCGAGCAGCCGGCGCGCGACGGCGAGCCAGGCATGACGCTCGACGAGCGGACGGTCTTCGTCATCACCGGCGCCGCCGGCGGCATCACCAGCGCCATCGTCGCCGACCTAGCTGTCGCCAGCCGGGGAACTTTCTACCTGCTCGACCTGGTCGACGCGCCCGCGGCGGATGACCCCTACGTTCAGTCGTTGCGCGCCGGAGAGGATGCGCTCAAGCAGAAGCTGATCCACGAGGCGCGCGCCGCGGGCGAACGGCCGACGCCTGCGGCCATCAACCGGCGCATCATGGAGATCGAACGCCGCGAGGCGGCCTTGCGCGCCGTGGAGGCAGTCACCGCAGCCGGCGGAACCGCGTTCTATCGCAGCGTCGATCTGCTCGACGGGGACGCCGTGTCCGCCGTGGTCGACGAGGTTCGGCAGCGTCACAGCCGCATCGACGTGCTGTTGCACGCCGGCGGGCTGCTTATCGACCGCACGCTGCCCGAAAAGGAGCCGCCGCAGTTCGACCTGGTCTTTGACGTCAAGGCCGACGGCTTTTTCAACCTGTTGAAAGCCGCCGGCGACATGCCTATCGGCGCCACGGTTGTGTTCAGCTCCGTAGCCGGTCGCTTCGGCAACAACGGCCAGTCGGACTACAGCGCGGCCAATGACCTGCTCTGCAAGATCACGAGCAGTATGGCTGTCTGGCGGCCCAAGACGCGCGCCGTCGCCATCGACTGGACGGCATGGGGCGGCATCGGCATGGCCTCGCGCGGTTCCGTCCCGCAGATCATGGAGGCGCTGGGCGTGGACATGCTCGCGCCCGAAGCCGGCGTGCCCACCGTTCGCCGCGAGTTGACCTACGGCGCGACCCGCGGCGAGGTCCTCGTCGCCGGGCGGCTGGGCCTTTGGGAAGAGGAACTCGCGCTGCAGGGCGGGCTGGACGCGGAGAAGGCGGCGCAGTTCGTGCAAAAACTTGACCCGCCTTGGCTGATGGCGGGCAAGCCGGTGTCGGCCAATCTGTTCGGCAGCCTCGAGATCGAAACGACACTCGACCCCAATGAGCAGCCGTTCCTCTATGACCACGCGCCCGACCCGGGCGCGCCCTGGCTGCCGGGCGTGATGGCGACCGAGGCCCTCGCCCAGGCCGCCACGCTGCTGGCCCCAGGCTACAGCGTCGTCGCCGTGGAGAACGAGGAGATGCTCGCCGCGTTCAAGTTCCATCGCATGGAGCCGCGCACGCTGGTTGTCCGCGCGGTCATCACGCCGCAGGCCGGGGGCGATCTGGTCGCCCAGGCTGTGTTGCGCTCTGTGACCGAGCCGGCCAAGCCGGGCCTGCCCACGCGCGAGGCCGAACACTTCCGCGCGGCCGTGCGACTGCGGCGGGAAGCGCCTGAACCGCGGCGCATCGACTTCCGTGCGCCGGGCGCGGACAGCCTGCCGATACCCGCTGCGGAGATATACAAGGCCTTCTTCCACGGCCCCGCCTACCAGGTCATCGAGCGCGCGGCGGTGAACGGGCGGTCTGCGGCCGCGCTCATGGCGCGTGACCTGCCGCCCAACACGTTGCCTGCGCATGTCGCTTCGCTCATGGCCCCGCGGCTGGTCGAGCTATGCTTCCAGGCCGTCGCGCTCTGGTCGCTCAAGGCGACGGGGAACCTGGCGCTGCCCGCGGGCATCCAGCGCGTCGCCGTCTATCGCCAGGCGGAGGAGGCCGGGGAGCGCCGTCTCTACGCGCTTGTTCAGGCGCGGGCGCAGGATGGCGTGTTTGACGCCCAAGTCGTAGACGAGGACGGGCGCGTCTACGTCGATCTGCAGGGCTTCCGCACCGTAGCCCGGCCTGCGCTGTGAGCGTACGCTGTGATCCGCTGGCTGGTGCAGACCGTGCGTGACTGCCCTGACGCGGCGCGCGCAGAAGCTCCGCCCGGCCTGTTGAGCCCGGCGGAAGCCGCTCATCTGGCGCGCCTGGCTTTCCCCAAGCGGCGTCAGGAGTGGCTGTTGGGCCGCTGGACGGCGAAGCGATTGTTGGCGGCCTATTTGGATGAGCAGGACGCCGCGCCGCCGCTTGCGCAGATTACGGTCGCCAACGACCCGACCGGCGCGCCCTATGCGCTGATTGAATCGGGGCGCGATGCCGGACGCATTCCCGTCAGCCTCACCATTAGCCACAGCCGCGGCGTCGCCTTCTGCGCATTGGCGGCGCAGGCCGGCGCTGTGGAGGCCGGGACGGCAGCGCGCCTGCCGCGCGTGGGCGGGGACGTCGAGTTAATCGAGCCGCGCGAGGCGTCGTTTGTGCGCGACTATTTTGCGCCCGATGAACAGGCGGCTGTAACGGCGGCCCCGGCTGTTTGGCGCGACGGTCTGACGACCGTCATCTGGAGCGTCAAGGAGGCGGCGCTCAAGGCCTTGCGGCTCGGCCTTAGCGTCGACCCGCGCTGGGTGACCGTATGCGGGCGAGACGTGACAGACTCGCGCACGGCAGGAGCATCCGGCTGGTCGCCCGTTCGTGTCACGTTGCACGGTGAGCTAGCCGCCAGCGCGGTGGAGCAGGCCGGGCCAGTCTATCGTCTGTCTGCCTGGCATAGAGTGTATACAATGGATATTGATGGCGTGCATTATGCGCTCACTCTGTGTGCGCTGTCGCCTGCTTATGAGCAATTAGGCCGGGCGGCGGCTCTTAGCCGCCAATGGCCGGCTGTGTAGTGAGAACGCAACGCATGAGCATGTGGTTGTCCGGTTTGCGGCGTATGCCGTCTTGACGCGCCGCTTCGTTGCAATGGCTCTTCGCACATTTCGGGGAGAACTGACTTTTGGAATCCTATATCGATGATCTTCGTCAGCGCAAACAGAAGGCCGCCGGCTCGGAGAAGGACCGGGAAAGGCAACACGCCAAAGGCCGCCTGACCGCGCGTGAACGGCTGGATGTCCTTTTTGACCCCAACACCTTTAACGAGATCGACACGCTGGTCACGCCGCGCTACGAGCAGTACATGGACGGGCGCTCTTCGCGTTTCGGTGACGGGGTGATCACCGGCTTTGGGCTGATCAACGGGCGCCGCGTCTTTGCCGCAGCCGAGGACGCCGCGGTCATGGGCGGCTCGCTGGGCGAGATGCACGCCGCCAAGATCGTCAAGGCGATGGAGATGGCGTTGAAATACGGCTGTCCCTTTATCGCGCTCAACGACTCCGGCGGGGCGCGCATCCAGGAGGGCGTTGACAGCCTGGCGGGCTACGCGCGCATTTTCGACGCCAACTGCGAGGCGTCCGGCGTCATCCCGCAGATCTCGGTCATCCTCGGCCCCTGTGCGGGCGGCGCGGTCTATTCGCCGGCCTTGACCGACTTCGTCTTTATGACGGAGAACAGCTATATGTTCATCACCGGCCCGAACGTCGTCAAAGCTGTGATGCAGGAGGAGGTCACGCTGGAGGAACTGGGCGGCGGGCTGATCCACTCCACCGAAAGCGGCGTCAGCCATTTCCTGGCGAAGGACGATCGGGAGTGCCTGGCGATGGTGCGCTCGCTGCTCGCCTATCTGCCGTCCAACAATCAGGACGACCCGCCCTATGCGCCGCCGCGTGACGACCCGCGACGGCGTTGCCCCGAGTTGGAGCAGATCGTCCCTATCGAACCGCACAAGCCCTACGACGTGCGCCAGGTCATCGCCAGCATTGTCGACGACGGGCGTTTCTTCGAGGTGCACCAATTGTGGGCCGAGAACATGGTGGTCGGCTTTGCGCGGCTCAACGGCTGGGTGATCGGCGTCGTCGCCAACCAGCCGATGGTGCTAGCCGGCACAATCGACATCAAAGCCTCGGTCAAGGCGGCGCATTTCATCCGTCTGTGCGACGCCTACAACATCCCGCTGGTTACGCTGCAGGACGTGCCCGGCTTTCTGCCCGGCACACATCAGGAGTACGGCGGCATCATCCGCAACGGCGCACGCATGATCTACGCCTACAGCGAGGCCACCGTGCCCAAGCTCATGGTCATCCTGCGCAAGAGCTATGGCGGCGCTTACTGCGTCATGAGCAGCAAGGGGCTGCGCGGCGATCTGCTCTACGCCTGGCCCAACGCCGAGATCGCGGTCATGGGCGCGGAGGGCGCGGTCAACATCCTCTTCCGCAAAGAAGTAAGCGAGGCGGCGGACCCCGAAGCCAAACGCCGCGAGCTGACTGAAGAATACCAGCAGCGCTTCAACAACCCCTATATTGCCGCCGCCCGCGGCCTGATCGACGACGTGATCGAGCCGCGCGACACGCGACGCGTCCTTATCCGTGCGCTTGAACTGACCCTCTCCAAGCGCGAACGGCATGTGCCGCGCAAACACGGCATCGCGCCCATGTAGGCGGCAAGGAGCTGATATGTTCGACAAATTATTGATCGCCAACCGCGGCGCTATCGCGGTGCGCATCATCCGTACGTGCCGCGAGATGGGCATTGTCGCCGTCGCCGTCTTCGACGCAGGCGACCGCAGTTCGCTTCATGTCCGCCTGGCGGATGAGTGCGTGCAGCTGCAAACGCCCGGCGGCTATTTGGACGGGGATGAGATTCTGCGCATCGCCAAACAGACGGGCGCAGAGGCTATCCACCCCGGCTATGGCTTCTTGGCTGAACGGCCCGAGTTCATCCGCGCTTGCGAAGAGGCCGGCATCGCCTTCGTCGGCCCGCCGAGCGGGGTGGTCGCCGCCTGCCAGGCGAAGATCGACGCCATGGAGCGGGTGCGCACCGCCGGCTATCGCATCCCCGTGCACGCGCGAACGGCGCTGGACGCAGCCGGCGCGCTGAGCGACGAGGAGGCGCGGTACCTGCTCGACCAGGCGCAGGAGTTGGGCTACCCGCTGGCTGTGAAGTCGTGCAGCGGCGGGCGCGGGCGCGGCACACGTGTGGTCGAAGAAGCCGGCGCCCTGATCGAGAGCGTGCGCCAGGCCCGCCGCGAGACGGGCAATGTCTATGGAGACCAGCGCATTTACCTCGAGAGGATCATCCCCGGCGCCCGCCATCTGGAGGTGCAAATCCTGGGCGACAGCCAGGGCGGGATCATCCACCTCGGCGACCGCGACGGTTCGCTGCAGCGCAACAACCAGAAGATGGTGGGCGAGGCGCCTGCGCCCAACCTCACGCCGGCGCAGCGCGCCGAGCTGTGGGAAACGGCGCTGGGCATTGCGCGCCTCTTCGACTATCGGGGGGCGGGCACCGTCGAGTTTCTAATGGACAGCCAAGGCGCCCTGTACTTCACGGAGATCAAAGCGCGCATCCAGGTCGAGCACCCGGTTACCGAGATGGCGACCGGCGTGGACATTGTGCGCGAGCAGATACGCATCGCCGCCGGCTTGCCGCTGTCGCTGGCGCAAGCGGACGTGACCATGCGCGGCTCGGCTATCCAGTGCCGTATCAACGCCGAAGATCCCTGGAATCACTATTTGCCCAGCCCGGGCGTGCTGCGCCGATTCCGCATGCCGGGCGGCGCACATCTGCGCGTCGACACCTACGGCTGCGCCGGCTGCGAGGTCCCGGTAGAATATGACCCGATCCTCGCTACGGTGGTGGTCTGGGGCGATGACCGCGACCTAGCTGTGCGGCGCACGACGCGGGCGCTGGACGAGTTCACGATTCGCGGCGTTCAGACGAACCTGACGCTGCTCCGGCAGATTGTCGGCGATGCGCGCTTCGCCGGCGGCGTCTATGACACGAGCTTGCTCGGCCAACTCGACGCGGTACAGCCGCCGTCGGGGCGCGCCGAACGCGACCTGGCCGCGGCGGCTGCGGTCGCCTATGTGTTGCGCAACCAGGCGCAGGCGCCCGTTATTCCCGAACGAACGCTTTCCGGCTGGCATCGTTCCAGCCGCGCGCTCTCATGAGGCCAACATCTGCGATGAGTAGAATTGCCGTAACCATCAACGGGCGCACCTACGAGATCGATGTGCGCCAGAATTTCGCCGACCCGACCGTGTTTTCCGCCAGCGTCGACGGCGAGGAGATCGACATCTACGTGCCCGGCGCCGACCCAAGCCAGCCGATCGAATGGATCGTCGTGGACCGGCATCCCTACGAAGTGATCTTCGACCGCAGCCTGCGTTGGGTTCAGTCAGGCCGCCGCCGTCATCACCTGGAGTTGCACGACATGGAGGCAACTTTCGCCCGGCCCGTGAGTGGCGACGGGCGCATCAAGGCGCCGATCCCCGGCTTGATCACGCGCGTGCTGGTCGAGCCGGGCCAACAGGTGACAGCCGGCCAATCGTTGGTTGTGCTGGAGGCGATGAAGATGGAGAACGAAATTCGCGCCCCGCGCAGCGGCGTCGTTTTGCGCATCGACGTCCAGCCCGGCCAAAGCGTGACGCTCGACGCCATGCTCGTCGAAGTAGGCTAGGCGGCCTATCGCATTGAGCGCAAACAAAAAGACGGAGTTGCCGCCCCTTTCACAAGGCAGAAACTCCGGCCTTTGCTTCCAGCAATAGACAGGCTAGCCGGACGTGCCCAGCAGGTCTTCGCTGGTGATGGTCGGGCACCAGAACTTCTCGATATAGCCCACGATCAGTTGCGTTCCTTCGTTGTGGCTCACATAGGGCGGCATGGCCGGGTTGTACATGGCGTCGGTCAAGTCGCGCACTAGCGCAATGTTCACGCCCCACTTCACCATCTGCTTGATGCCGAACGAACGGTTCAGGATGCACATATTGGTGTGGACGCCCATGATCAGCACTTGGCGGATGCCCTGTTGGTGTAGGAAGTTGTAGACCTCCTGCCCATTGTCTGAGATCACATCCGCTTCTTGGTCGATGTGGATGGCGGCGTGTTGTCGCGTCCAGACGCGGCGCGGCTCGGTCTCGCCGGTATCCGACCCCTCGTCGCTGTCGTCGATGGGCAGGGGCGGCACGGGGCGGTCCGAATCCTCCGGCGGCGGCACAAACGGCGCCAGCCGGATGCGCTGGCGCGCCAGCGTATCTTTGTAGAAGTCCAGGGTATCGGACGGGGCGTGGATGATCTGGACGCCGCGGCGGCGCGCGACGGTGAGGACTTCGTTCATGTAGGGGGCCATCTCGGCGGTGCGCTCGGCGGCGCCCTTGCTCCAGTGCTTATCCCACATATCGCACACAATGATCGCCGTCTGATCGGCGGGGACTGTGCGCGGAATGGTCTGTGTGCGCCACACGTTATGCCCGCCGATGGCTTGGGTTAGGTACCCGCGCCGGAAATGCAAGACAAGCTGCCCCTGGTAATCTACCCCGTCGTTCATCGCCGCATCCTTCCCGTTGCGTTCCGTCTGCAATTAACCTGCGAGATAATCCTGAGCTGCGCAGCCGCCCGCCCTCCGGCGAGGAGGGGCTACGCGCCCTCCCCGCCGCCTCTGCGTCAATTATGCGCCTGCAATCGCCTTGATCAGCGCCGGCAGCCAGACCGGCAGGTCCGCCGGCGTGCGCGAGGTGACGAGGTTGCCGTCGACTACGACCGCTTCGTCCACATAGTCTGCGCCTGCGTTGATCAGGTCATCCTTGATAGCGGCGACGCATGTGGCGCGCTTGCCCTTTACCACATGGGCCGAGATTGGCACCCACGCCGCATGGCAGATAGCCCCGATGACGCCGTTCTTTTCCGATACGCCCCGCACCAGGTCCAGCACGGCGGGATAGCGGCGCAGCCTGTCTGGGGCAAAGCCGCCCGGAACCACGACCGCGTCGAAATCCGCTGCGCTCACATCGCTTGCCGCAACGTCCGCTTTGGCCGGATAGCCGTGCTTGCTTTCATAGGCTTTGGCCTCCGGTCCAACCAGGGTCACAGTAGCGCCCTCTTCCAGCAGCCGGTAATAGGGGTACCACAGCTCCAGGTCTTCGTACAGCTCTTCGGCCAATATTGCTACGCGTTTGCCTGCCAGACTCATGCTACGCTCCTTTTTGAACTCGTACCAACGCTAGTCGAACCTTGCAGGAAGCCGGAGCTTCCTGCAAGGGGATTACGGCAACTCCGTGCGCCGCTTACTGGATCGGCTCCAGGGCTTGCTTCTCGTTGATCGCCTTCTGCATGCCGTAGGGATTCTCGAAGCTGACCGCGGGCGCAGCCCAGCGCACCGCGTTGGCAAGCACCTGGCGGATCTCCTTTTGGTAGTAGATCGGGTGCGTCTCGTGGCCGGGGCGGAAGTAGAAGATCTTGCCGTGGCCGCGATGGAAGCAGCAGCCGCTGCGGAAGACGTTGCCGCCCTGGAACCAACTGATGAAGACCAGATCGTCCGGCGTGGGGATGTCGAAATGCTCGCCGTACATCTCGACTTGCGGCACCTCGAAATAGGGCCCGACGCCTTGGGCGATGGGATGGCTGGGCTTGACCACCCAAACGCGCTCATGCTCGCCCGCTTCGCGCCAGCGCAGGCTGCACGACGTGCCCATCAGCCGGCGGAATGGCTTGGAGAAATGACCGGAGTGCAGGACGATCAGGCCCATGCCGTTGAGTACGCGCTCCTGCACCCTGTCCACCGTAGCATCAGCCACGTCGCCATGCGCCATGTGTCCCCACCACAGGAGCACGTCGGTTTCAGCCAGCGCCTCGGCGGGCAACCCGTTATCCGGCTCGTCGAGGGTGGCGGTGCGCACGTTGGTGATGCCGTGTTCCTTCAAGCCTTCGGCGATGGCAATGTGCAGCCCGTCCGGATAGACGCTGCGCACCGCCTCGTGCTGTTTCTCGTGCCGAAACTCGTTCCATACGGTTACGCGAATATCGCTCATCTTTTCTTCTCCATCTGTCAGTTGAAAATGGCTAGGATTTGGCTAAAGGCGATTGCCGGCGATTCTACGACAGCCGCCGCCACAAACGTTCGCCGCCTACTGTCTCTGCGAACCGCGTTACTTGCTCTCGCAGGTCGGCGTCATCGGCGAAGAAGGTGCTTAACTGCGAATGGTACGCCCGGATCGCCGCGATCTTGGTTTCCAGGGCGGCGGCGCAAAGAGGCGTGACCTCCGCTCGCCAGACGCCCGCCTGCGCGGCGATCGTCGCCGCGACCGCGCCGTCATCCTGAGCATACGGATAATCCTCGTAATAGTCCAGCGCTGCGGTCCCGAAACAGCGTTCGGCGGCCAACCGCACCAGTTGGTGATCGACGTGGTTGCCTACGGTCAGCGGCACGGCGATACGCCGATGCGCGGGCAAGGTCTGCATCCGGCTCACCAGCGTATCGAGCAGTTCCATCTCTGCGGGGGCGATTGCGCCGAAAATGTCGTCGTCCGACACATAGAACGGCTCGCCGCTCTGCGGGTGCGTGCGATAGATGCAGTCCGGCACGTCCCAGTGCAGCGCATCGGCGCCCAAAATGCGGCAGGCTTCCAGGTCCTCTTGGCGGCGACCGGCGGCGGCGTCAGTCGCCAACAGCCAGCGGTCGTGCAGGCTTTGGGCATAGCCCGACACGCTCTCTTCCGGCGGGTCGCCTGCCATCACACTGACGATCAGGACGGTTTGCCCGCTCTGCACGTGCTGGGCGATCTGCCCGCCGCACGACAGCGCGACATCGTCCAAATGGGGAGAAAGGTATAGCCAGTCGTAGAGAGCCGCCATAGGTCTGCCGTGAATTAAAAAAGACGATCATCGCTTACAGTACTAGCGCCGTGTATGCGTTACAATATCCTTATAGTACGCGTCCGGCAAATGGGACGCCATGCAACTACAGGGAGCCAGCAAAGAATGAGCGTTTACCTATCGCCGCCCGTCCATCGCATCGCCATGCTCAGCGTGCATACTTGCCCGTTAGCGCTCATGGGCGGCAAAAAGACCGGCGGCATGAACGTCTATGTGCGCGATTTCAGCCGCGAATTGGGCTGTCACGGCGTCCAGGTGGACGTCTTCACCCGTTCGCAAGATAGTTGCCGTCCGGCGATCGTGCACGATCTGGGGCCGGGCGGCCGTGTGATCCACATTCCCGCCGGTCCGGAAACGCCTATCCCGCTGGCGGAGGTCGAGAACTATCTGGATGAATTCGTCGACGGCGTGTTGCGTTTTGCCGCGGTCGAAGGCATCCGCTATGACCTGATCCACAGCCACTATTGGCTATCCGGCATTGTCGCCGAGCAACTGCGCGAGCAGTGGGGCGGCACGCCCATCGTTCAGATGTTTCACACCCTCGGTCACATGAAGAACCGCATCGCGGCGGACGAGAGCGAACGAGCGTCGCAGTCGCGCTTGGACGGCGAAGCGCACATCGTCGCCATCGCCGACCGGCTGATTGCGGCGACGCCCGCCGAAGAAGCCCAACTGATTAACCTGTACGGCGCCGACCGCGCCAAGATCGATGTCGTGCCGCCGGGCGTAGACCTGAAGCGCTTCCATCCGCTGGACAAGCGGGCATCCAAGCGACGCGTCGGCATACCTTGCGGCGACAACAACATCCTCTTCGCCGGTCGCATCGAGCCGCTCAAGGGCATCGACACGCTGTTGTGCGCCATGTCCATTCTGCAAGAGCGCCACCCGGACGCCGTGAGGAACACCTGCGTCGCCATCATCGGCGGCGATCCCTGGGCCGACGACCTGGACGCGGAGATGGCCCGCCTCCAGCAACTGCGCCGCGACCTCGGCATCCACGATCTGGTGACCTTCCTCGGCGCCAAAGACCAGGACGTTCTGCCCTATTACTACGCCGCGGCCGAGATGGTCGTCATGCCGTCTCATTACGAGAGTTTCGGCATGGTGGCGCTGGAAGCGATGGCGATGGGCACGCCGGTGATCGCCTCGGAAGTCGGCGGTCTCGCCCACCTCGTCCAGCATGGCTACAACGGCTATCATGTGCCCTCGCGCGACCCGGAAGCCCTGGCCGCACGTATATTGGAACTGCTGCAAGATGTTGACCTGCGCGCCCGCCTTGGTCGCCAGGCCAGGGATTACGCCCAGGCGTATTCCTGGGATCACATTGTGCGCAGTATGCTGACGGTCTACCGCAGACTTGCCAAGCCTATGCGCGAGCCGGTGCGTTGACGCCAAGCCGCGCCAATTCGCCCGGTACGTCCATGCCGGGCATGTAGTGCAGCGCATGCATGCCGACCGCCCTGGCCCCGGCTATGTTCCGGGCGGCGTCGTCGACAAAGACGGCTTCGTCGGGCGCAACGCCTAGCCGGGCCAGCGTCCGCTCGTAGATGGCAGCGTCCGGCTTCATCACACGCTCCTCGGCGGAGCAGACGATCAGGTCGAACGCATCCGCCGCCGGGTCGTCTGTGGTGAGCTGCGTGCGCAAACTGTCCATGGCGTTGCTGATGATGGCCGTCTGCCGGCGGGGACGCAGCGCCCGCACGTAATTGACCAGTTCAACGTCCAGCCGGTCGCCGCCGAAGAAGGCGCGGCGGAATTCCTCTAGCCCGGCATCGTCCAATCCCAGCCGCTGCTGCACCCAACGCCACAGTTCGCCAGCGCTGATCTCCCCCAACTGGGCGCGCGTTCCCATCTCGCCGTTGAAGACGAGTTCTTCCGCCGCGCCGGGAGCTAGTCCCAGGCGCCGTTCCAACTCGGCGCGCGGGCGCGGGTCGTCGGTGCGGATCAACACGCCGCCCACGTCAAAGATCACGGCGCGGATTTTGTCAGTCGCCAAGGGTTACGGCCCCCAATCCAACATTTGCTCGGATACGTAGGTGTAGACGAAGGGCAGATCGATCGGCAGGGGGCGTTGGTTGCCGCCGTCCTTGTCCATCACCCACACGCGCCATTCGCCCGCGGTGTGTTGCGGCGTGCGGTTGCTGAGGAAGACGATGTGTTCACCGTCCGGGCTAAACGCCGGGGAGACGTTGCTGGGGAACGATTCGGCTAGGGCGAAGGGCGGTTGCGTCAGCCCGCGCAGGCCGCTGCCGTCGGGGTTGACCGTGAAGATCTCCCAATGGCTGGCCTCGCGGCGGTGAAAGACGATGCCGCCGGAGCCGTCTGAACGCGGCTGCCAATCGGGGTCCAATTCATATTGCTTCTGGATGTCGAAATAGACCAGTTGCGTATCCGCGCCAGGCGCGTCCTGGGTGATCTGCAAGCCGCCCAAGGACTGGTAGACGATGCCGTCTGCGGTCCAGTCCGGCGCGCCAGCGTACTGCAGAACGGGCAGGTCCTGGTATTCGCCGCCGTCTGCAGAGACGCGCGCCAGCGCGGGTTGCCGTTCTTTTTCGGGCAGGTCGCCGTCCGGCGACTCTACCGAGAGCCCGCAGCGCGCCGGCACATTCTTGCACAGGATGTATTCGTCGCCGCGCACGAACACGATCCAACGTCCGTCCGGGCTCCATTTGGGCGAGCGCAGCAGCTCGCGCCCGCCGAAGATCAACCGCTCCTCTCCGGTGGCGATGTCGATCACGTAGACGCCGTTCTCACCGCCGTCGCGGGTGAAGGCGACCTTGCTGCCGTCCGGGCTGAGCGACGGGTCAAAGCCGCCGGTCAGCAAGCGCAGCTCGCCGCTCTCCAGGTCGTAGAGCGAAATGTCCCCGCCCCAGGAGGTTTGGAGCACCAGCGTGCCGGACAGACCTGTCGCCGAACCCTGGCCCGACGGTTGGCCCGCAGGCGCAGGTCGCAGGCGCAGCGGCGGTGCAGGCGCGGGCAGCGCCTCGAAATCGCCGGACTGCTCCGGCGCGGTCGTAGCAGCGGGGAGGGGGGCGCGCTCCGCGGCCTCGACAGGCGGAGCGTCGCTCACGTCGCTCGCAACGGGCAACGAATCCGGCGACGCGTCCGCGGTGATGTATTCCGCCGCTACCCAGCCAAATTCGCCCGACGGCTCTAGCAGTTCGATCTGGAGCCAGACGGCGTCAGCGCTGCGCCCCAGGAGGAAATACGCCTCGCCGGGCAGGGCCTTTGCTATGACGGGATACGTTGCGCTCGGCCCGGAACGAACGTTTAAACGCCCGCTCTCCAGGGTTACGCGGCCCAGGAGACGCTCTTGCGGCTGCTGCTCCTGGCCGGTCTGTGCGCCGGATGATGTCGGGGTTGGCAGAAGCGCGGGCGAGCCCGCGACAGCCGCAGCGTCCGGCATAACCGGCGTAGGCGTGATCGGGATCAACACCAGGTCGCGCGGCCGCAGCCGCGAGCTGTCGAACACGATCACCGCGTCCGTCGCAGTCCACCCGGCTAAGCCCGACTCCGCAACCACGTACAGCCAGGCGCTGTCAGCGGACCGCTCCTGCACGGCAAGCAGCGCGCCCTGGGCCAGCCTGCCGGCGAAGCGACCGTCTTCGTTCCACACGTCTGCGCCGCCCAGGCCGATCACGCCCTCGATGCTGTCCAGATAGGGGATGGGGGTGGCGGTCGGCGCAATTGTGGGCGCGGCAGCCGGCGCCAGGGCAGGACGCGACGTGCCGGCGGACGTATCGGCTTGCGCAGCGATTTCGGCTTCGACTGTGGGGACAGAGGCTGCGGGCGGTTCGGCAAGCGTAGCCGTGGGCAGGGGCGTCGTCGCCTGTTCGGGCAACGTCTCCACCGCCCCTAGATCGGACTGCGCCAGCCAGACGACGCCTGCAGCCACGCCCAACACCAGCGCCAGCGCGCCCAGGTAAAAAAGCGGCGCGCGGCTGCGGCGCGCACGGGGCTCCACAGCTATCAGCGTGTGCGGCGAGGGGTCCGCCGCGTGAGGAGCGCGTGGGTCTGCACGGTTGCTGTCACGGTTCATCTGCTGTCACACTTCATAACGATAGATCCATCATTCCTGCGGCCTGTCCGCTTGGCAGACCGCTCCGGCGCCGCAAGCGTTCGCAGCGAGGACGGTTCGGCTAGAGATGCACAAGAAGCGCAAGACGATAAGCGACAGGCATTGCCGTCTTGCGCTTCATTCTTTGTGCGGCAGGCGCGCTAGTCGCCGCTTGCGTCAGGCGCGGCTGTCTCTGCATCCGGCTCTGTATCCGCCTCTTCGGCGCTCTCGTCCGCTTCCGGCGCGCTTTCACCGGTTTCGGCGGGTTCGTCGACTGCCTCCTCATCCGTAGGCTCGCTCGCCGGCTCGTCGGTTGCCGGTTCATCGGCAGCCGATTCGTCTGTAGCGGGCTCATCGGCGGTAGGGGCTTCGCCCTCCTGGAAGACTGCCGAGGCCGTCATGCCGGGCAGCAACATCTCCATCGGACCGTCGGTCAGCACGATGATGACGGGGAAGGTGACGAAACCGGTTCCCGCGTTGGCAATCGGCGCCACGCGATCGACGATGCCGGCGAACTGTTCGTCGGGCAGCGCAAAGACCGATATGTCGACGAACTGGCCCGGATAGATGCGGCTGATGTCCTTCTGTTCGACGTTGACCACCAGGCGAACGTTGGCCGTATCCGCCAGGGTCGCAGCCACCGTCCCGGCGGACGCCTGCTGGCCCAGTTCAACGTTAACCGAGAGGACTGTGCCGTCGATAGGCGCAACCACGTCGGCGTGTTCGCGGTCGAGGCGGGCCTGCTCCAGCCCGATCATCGCCTGGCGCACGTTCAACTCCGCCTTGCGCAACTCGGACTCTTTGGGGCCTTTCTTCAGCTTATCCAGCGCCGTCTGTGCCGAAACGACGTCGGCCTGGGCGGCGGCAAGTTCGGCGGGCGTCGGCTTTTCGCTCAGGCGGTTCAAATTGTCCTGCGCAGCCTGGGCGGCGCTCAGGGCGGATTGCAACTCCGACTCCTCCGCCGGCTTGTTGGCTTCCTCGAAGGCGGCCTTGGCCGCTTCCAGATCGACAGTGGCGCGCTGCAGATCATCGGCAGCCGCCGAAGCTGCGGCTTCGGGCAGCCAGGCGATCTTGTCGTATTCGCGCTGCGCTTGCTGGAGAGTGATCTCCGCTTTTCTCAGGGTTGCAAGGGCGGAATTGATCTGGGCGGGCGTCGGCTTCTTTTGCAGTTCCTCGTAGCGCGACCACGCCGCGGCGGCTGCGCTCTTGGCTGACGCCAGCTCCTCATCGCTCGGCCCCCTCTCGACCTCGGTCAAGGTCTCTTGCGCCAGCAGCAAGTTGGCCTCGGCGGCTTGGATGTCCGCCTCCTCGATCAGATCGCCGAGTTCCTCGAAGTTGATGCGCGCCGTCTCGAACCCGATCTCCGCCTGCTCAACGGCCCAATCCAGATGGGTCGTGTCGAGCGCGATCAAAGGCGCGCCGGCCTTCACCGGATCGCCGACTTCTACATGGATGGCGTCGACCCGACCGCCGGCGCCGAGCACTACTTGGCGGTCTTCCTTGACCTCAACCGTTCCCACCGCGCTCAGCGCTTCGCGCGCAGCGGCCTGTGCTTCGACAGCCGGTTCTGAAGCCGCGGGCGCGCTGAGCGTGCTGACGCCTGTCTCCAGTTCTGACACGCTCCCGGCTGCGACGGCGGAGGGTTCCTCCGTCAACAACTGAGACATCTGCGTCGCCCTCGCCGCCAATAATGTGGCGCCGAAGCCGGCTAACGCTACCATGATGAATAAAAGAGTCCCCTGGGCGATACGTTTCATTGCACTCTCCCGCACCTAGTTTTGATCCCTCGCCAGGTCTTGAGGTTATCGGTAGAAATAAAGCAAGTCATAAGAGTCTGTTGGAGAAAGAATGCTGTTCGAGGGTCGCTGTGCCGGCCTGGCTTGTGAAGCGGTTCGTCCAGGCTTTGGTAGCATACCACTTTCGCCGCTATCGGGCAAAGGTTTGGCGCAGGGCGGCGGCCTGTACACCGCGTCGATTGGGCTGGTATAATCAGGCCCGCGCCGGCAAACCGCGTATGCCGGCTTGAGCAAGGAGGACGGGCCATGATCGCTCTGGAGGAATTTCTGAAACGATCCGCCGCCCTTCACAGCCACATCTGCCCGCGGCAGGTGTTGGGCGTGCGTATGGGTCTGCTCGCCGCAAAGCTGCTCGGGTTGGAGTTGCCCCAACACGATAAGCGGACGTTGGCAATCGTGGAATCCGACGGCTGCTTTGCGGACGGCGTAGCCGTGGCGACGAACTGCTGGGTAGGCAGGCGCACCCTACGCGTCGAGGATTTCGGCAAGACCGCAGCCACCTTTGTCGACACGAAGACCGGACTGGCATGGCGCATCGCCCCGCACCCGGGCGGGCGCGAACGCGCCTCCGTTTACGCGCCGGAGGCGCGCAACCGCTGGGAGGCCATGCTCCTCGGCTACCAGCGCATGCCCGATGTGGAACTGCTCGTCGCACAGCGGGTGACGCTGCGAACGCCGGTCGCGGCTATCATCAGCCGCGCCGGTTACCGCGTCGCCTGTGACCGCTGCGGAGAAGAGATCATCAACGAGCGCGAAGTGCGCATAGGCACAGCTTTGCTCTGTCGTTCCTGTGCGGGGCAGAGTTACTACTGCGTCGCGTCGCAAGGAGAGACGCCGGTCGAGGCTGCAGAGCAACCCGAAGCGACGTCTCCCTTTTTGCACTCGACATAATCCTGGCTGGTGCAAATCAGACTGGGCTGGCGCGTTTGGTCGGTCACCTCGTAGGAAGCAAGAAACATTCCGCAGAAGAATGCTAATTTGCCCGATCAGCGCGCAGATCGGGCGTTTCTGCGCCCGGACTGCTTGCCGGCGCGGACGTCCGCCGTGCGCGGCTGCCCCATGCCCAGCAGCACTGCCGCCCCTAACAACGCCAGCCCCGACAGGCTTAACGACGCAAGCGGCGGCGCGGCTGATTGGGCGTCGTCCGCGCGTGCGCCTGCATGTTGCAGTACGCCAAGCAAGCCGGAGATGCTGAGCACGATGAACAGGATGGCAATGATGTCGCGCGCTTTTTGCCCGGACATAAACAGCGCGACCACGCCCAGGATCAACCCGATCACAGACGCGATCAACCCTACCATCTGCAGGCCGTCCGTGTGGCTGGTCAGGAGCAACTCGGCGGCGATCATGGCGAACCCGCCCGCCGCCATCAATAGCAAGATCGTGGGGAAATACTGCTGGACAAACCGCTTGAGCGATGCCATCTTCTCCTCCAAAAGAGTGTGGGCCACGGATGCACAAATTCAGTTGTGTTTGGGGCGTTGCTGCGAAATGTACTATACCCGAATTTGGGCGATCCGCGAAAGCGCACGAGCCGCACGTCCGGCGGCATGGATGCCGCTTCTGTACTCTCTGCCGCGTAGATGGGCAGCTAGATGGAGAGGTCGCCGAAACCTTCGAACACGGCTTCGGCTGCCAACCCGCGCTGGCGCAGCGAGGCCAGCGCCGCGGCTACGTCATCCTCCCGCTCGTCGCCTATGACCAGCGCGCGGTCATAGGCCAGCGCCTCTTCCGGCGTATCGACGACGCCGATCCGGCCTTGCGCCACATGGCGCAGTAACGCCTTGAGCGTCTCTACTTCCTGCGGCGCGGCCAACACCAGCGCGCAGACGCGCTCTTGGCGCGGCGGCGGAGGCTCCTGGCGTACGGGCGGGGCGGCTTGCGCCGGATGCTCCGCTTGCTGCGTCGGGGCGGGCGGCGCAACCTCCTCCGCGGGCGGCGGCGCGAGTTTCTCGACGATGTGCGGGCTGCTGGGGACGGCCTTGCGCCGAAAATCCAGCCACATCACTTCCAGGCCGGTCAGTTCGACGTCGGCCCAGACGCCCAGCCCTTCCGGCTCGACCATATAGGTGCCGGGGCCGAGCGGGCTGAATTCGGCGGAGCATTCGCCGTACTCCGGCTTGCTGCCCGTCCGCCGCATCATGCCCTCCCAGTCATCCTTCCAGATGTAGACCGGCAGGCCGCGCATGCCCTCCACCTCGACGCGCACCACGCTGTAGCCGGGCATCGACCCCGCGGGGCTGGCCTTCGCCTCCCACGTCTGGACGAGCGGCTGGAACTGCACATGCAGCCCCGAGGCGCCGTCCACTTCCAGATCGCGCTGCTCGTAGCCGCCCTCTACCGTCAAGGTGTAGACGCCCGCGTCCAGGCTGGTGAAGCGGAATGAGTTTTCCATGTCCACGGTTTGCTTGAACTCGTTGCCGACCGCGTCGATCAGACGAGCCTGCTTGCCTGCAGCGTCGGGCGCGGCGCCGGAAATGATGCTGCGCCCGATTACCGGCGCGGCGTCCGCCTCAGCGCCGGGCGCCAGCGGAATCGCCAACTCCACCTCGACTGTGCTCTCCCCGTCCAGCGCAATATCGGAGCGGCTGGCTGTGTCTGCATGGCCCACGACCTCGACCGAATAGACGCCGGCGCTCAGCCCTTCGAAGGCAAAGGAGCCGTCCGGGCCGACAGCCTGTTCCTGCCGGTTGGCTCGGCTGTCGAAGAGCCAGACATGCAAGTTGTTGTCCGGCCCGCCCGCGCCGATCACGCGGCCGCGGATGCTCGAATGCGGAAGGTCCGTTTCGGGCGCCGCTTCGGTGTAGACGAATTCGATCCGCGGCATTTGCCTGCCATCCACCTGCACATACGCCTCCAGGTCGACGGTTCGGCCTGCGGCGTCGGGCAAGCCCTCCGCGGTGACGATGTAATGGCCGGCTTCGAGCGGGCTGATCACGCAGGCGGAGTCGCCATAGTCCGGCGCGCTGCCGGTGACGACCGGCTCGCTCGTCCATTCGCCGGTGTGCGCCTGCACGACGATCCCCTGGCGATCTTCCACCGAGACGCAGATGGCGCCGAAGGCGGGCGACTGGCCGGCCATGCGTACGGTATAGCCCCACCCGGCTACGGCTAGTTCGGCGTCGAACTCGCGGCGCCCGTCAAGTTCGACGCGGTCGATCTTGCTGCCGCCCTGCACGCGCAGGCTGTAGACGCCGGGCGGCAGGTCGACGAAACGAAACGCGCCGTCGTCGCGCGCCATCGTCACCCATTCTTCGCCGTCGCTGGGGCGCAGCAGCATGACGACCGCGCCCGCGCCTCCGCGCACCATGCCGCGCACGGTGCTGGCGCTCGTTTCCGGCGCGATCTCGGCTAGGTCCAGGTTGAGGATCGATTCCTCTTGGCCTGGGGCGAGGCTGACGGGCTGCGAAACGCTGGTATCCTCCACACGCAGGATGTAGTTGCCGGGCAGCAGGTCGCGCATGACATAGCGGCTGTGCGCGTCCAGCGTGGCGCGAGCGACCTCTTGGCCGCTCTTTTCGAGCACGAGGCTGCGGCGATCGCCGGCGTGCAGAATCGTGCCGCGCAACATGCTGCGCGCGCCGACGGGCGTTGCTCCCTCCCAGCGACGCACCGTCTTTGGTTCGGCCTTGAGCGCCTGTACGATGGGCAGCCGCTTACCGGGCCAGCGCTCGCTATACCATGAGTGTCGTTCGCACCATGAACTGCTGTTGCCCAGGAGGTTGTTGCCCATCAGCCAGAACGCGGCGCAGAAGAAATAGGGCGGCGCGGCGGCAAAGCGCTCGCTGGAGCCCATCATGATGCGGCAGGCTTCTAGCGTCTGCGCCATGTGCAGATCGGGCGTCGTGGCGGGGTAGCGCGGGTCGACGTCCTCGCCCACGATGTAGCCGCATTCGGTTGCCAGAATGGGGATGCTGCGGCCCAGGTGGCGGCGGTTGATGGCGTCGAAGCGCTCGTAGGCCAGCCAGCCGGCGTGGTCATCCATGATGGAGGACCCAGGGTTGCGCCGCTCCAGGCGCAGGCGGTTCACCTCTGTTAGAGAGCGGCCGCGCCAGGCGTCCTCGCCCCACTTCTCGGCGGCGAGCGCCTGGTAGAAGCGCGGCGTATAGGCCGCGCCTTCCTGGTTGCCGATGTCGTAGGGGTAATCGAGCGGGCGGTTCTGCGAGTAGTTGTGGATGGCCTGCCACACCGGTCCGCTGAAAAGGTCTTTGCGCCCGCGCGCCACAATGCGACCCACTATGTCCCAACGGCTGCCGTTGGAGACGGCGGGCACGGCGGGCATCCCCCCGCGCTCTAGGATCGTCTCCATGTTGGCGATGGCGTGATCGGCCACTAAGTCCAGGCCATTGGCGGGGACGCGTCCCCCCTTCCACTCGGAGTCCAGGTCCGGTTCGCTGTTGAACTCGAAATAGCGCACGCCCACGCGAATCAGCGCGTCTACATGCACCAGTTCGCGGATGTCGAGCGTGCCCGGGTTGGGGCTGGGGCGGAAGATGCGCACGATGGGCATGATGCCCTCTGCCAACAGCAACTCGGCAAAGTCGATGGCGCCGTCGTGGTTGAAGATCTTCACCCATTTCACGCCCATCGCCTTGAGTTCCGGCAGCCAGAACTCGCGGATGGCGCTCATGCCCACCGCTGAGGCAAAGCCGACGCTCCAGTGAATGCCGATGCCCGTGTCGTTTGCCGGTCGGGGATACTCGTGCAACTCCATATTCGCCTACGCTCCCTACAACTTGGGCCAATGATCGGGCCTTGTGAACACGCATTATAGCGATATGTTCGGATGCTTGTCGAACACCCGGCCCGACGGAACGGCATTGGTTGCGCGACGAAACGCCGATTTATCTTGCTTGCGACGCGCAAATACGGTATCGTTATCAGACTGGCGCGCGCCGGCGATTACCCTGGTTTGTGCGCTTATTTCGGCTTACTGCCGGTTCCTTTGTACGGTGGCGTACACCATTTTGCGCCTCATTCCTCTATCGTAGATAGCCGGCAGTGCAGATATCGGCATAGATATCGGCGAGGGGAAGACGAGCGGCCGCGCGTTGGCGGTCATACACGCATTTCATTGCAGGCGACGGTTGACGAGGTATAGGATGCAAATAGCCCAAACTATCGGCGAACGGGTTCTGAACAACGTTCAAAAAGTCATCATCGGCAAGGACCACGAGATCCGCCTGACGCTCTTGGCGCTATTCGGCGAGGGGCATCTGCTGATCGAGGATGTGCCGGGCGTCGGCAAGACCATGCTGGCACGCGCCATCGCGCGCAGCATTGGCTGCTCGTTCCGTCGTATTCAGTTTACGCCGGACATGCTGCCCAGCGACGTCACCGGCGTGAGCATCTACAATCAGAAGACGATGGAGTTCGAGTTCCGGCCCGGCCCCATCATGGCGCAGATCGTGCTGACCGATGAGATCAACCGGGCCACGCCCAAGACGCAGTCCGCGCTGCTCGAGGCGATGGAAGAGCGCCAAGTCACGGTGGACGGCGTCACCTATCCGATGGCGCGGCCGTTTCTGGTGCTCGCCACACAGAACCCGATTGAATACGAAGGCACCTTCCCGCTGCCCGAAGCCCAGGTCGACCGCTTCATGATCCGCATCCATCTGGGCTATCCGACCAAGACGCACGAGATCGACGTGCTCAACCGCCAGAGCGATCATCACCCCATCCAAGACCTGGAGCAGGTCGTGTCGGTGGAGGAGTTGATCGAGGCGCAGCAGGCCATGCGCAACGTCTATGTGGACGATCTGGTGAAGGCCTACATCGTCGACCTGGTGACGGCCACGCGCGAGCACCCGGACATCTATTTGGGGGCCAGCCCGCGCGGCAGTTTGGCCCTCTTTTCCGCTGCGCGTGCCTGGGCAGCGCTGGAGTCGCGCGACTATGTGGTGCCGGACGATGTGAAGCTATTGGCCGAGCCGACGCTCGCCCACCGCCTGATCATCAGCCCGTCCGCCCGGATTAAGAATGTGACCGCCCGCCAGGTCGTCGAGGACACGCTAAAGAATACGCCGGTCCCCGGCGCCAGGGCGAGAGTCCGCTGAGCGCGGCTGTCGCGCCCGGCTAGCCGCCCGCACAGGCTTCGTTGCCGGCGGGCGCATTGCCCAGAGCCAATATGTCCTCCCGCCTTTTTACTCTTGTCGCCGCCACGGTCATCGCCTGGGTCATGGCCCTCAACACCGGCCGCGATCTGGCTTTTAACGTCGCCTACCTGCTCACTTTTGTGCTGGCTTTCAGCTATGCGTGGGCGTGGTCCAGCCTGCGCGGCATCACGCTGCGCCGTGTTACGCGCACCCGCCGCAGCCAGGTCGGCCAATATGCCGAGGAGCAGTTCGAAGTCAGCAACCGCGGGCGCATCACCAAACTCTGGCTAGAGGTCAAGGACGAATCGACGCTGCCCTGGCACGAGGTCAGCCGCGTGATCAGCAACTTAGTGCACAATACCAGCCAGCGCTGGCAGGTGCGCACCCTCTGTACGCAGCGCGGGCGTTTCCGGCTCGGCCCGCTCTCTCTGCACAGCGGCGACCCGCTGGGCATCTTCCAAGTCGAACAACGCATCGAGACGACCGGTTACATGATCGTCTATCCTATGGTCGTCGATCTTGCCTCGTTCGAGCCGTCCGTTTCGCACCTGTCGGGCGGCGAGGCGCGCCACCGTCGCACTTACCAGATCACGACCAACGTGGCGGGCGTGCGCGACTACGCGCCCGGCGACAGCTTGAACCGCATCCACTGGCCGACGACCGCACGCGTCCGCCGGCTGATGGCGAAAGAGTTCGAGTTGGACCCGACTGCAGATGTGTGGCTCTATCTGGACTTGAACCGGATGAGCGAGGCGGGATTGCCCTGGACGCCGGCGCCGCCGGAGACCGGGTTGTTCGCCATCCATAGCCTCCGGCAGAAAAGGACGACCTTCGAGCTTCCGCCCATCACCACCGAATACGCGGTGAGCGTCACAGCCAGCCTGGCGCGGTACTTCATCATGCGCAATCGCGCGGTAGGCCTGAGCTGTTATGGGCGCAACCGCGAGTTTATTCAGGCGGACCGCAGTGAGCGCCAGCTCAACAAGATCATGGAAGCGCTGGCTGTCGTCAGCGCCGCCGGCGACCTGCCCTTTGCCCATCTCATCGCCACCGACGGCATTCGCCTCAACCGCAACGACACGGTTCTCGCCGTCAGCGCCGACCCAAACCCGGAATGGGCCGTCGCGCTCCAGCACATTCAGCGTCGCGGCGTCAACAGCATCGCCGTGGTCATCGACGGCGGGACCTTTGGCCGCGAGCGAGACTATGCGTCGCTCCTGGGCGAGTTGGAGGCGGCGGGCATCGCCTCCTATCGTGTTCAACGCGGCGACAACTTGGAGCACGTCCTGAGCCGTTCGGCGCGCGGCGACGCGGGCCGGGCGCCCGGCGCAGGCATGATCAGCCGCCATCGCGATTGGAGTCCTGCCGAGTGGGGTATGTAGGCGCTGCCCGCTGCGGATCTCTGCGTATGTTTTCAGCGTATTTGGCGGATTTGTGCTAGATGCGCACGGCCTTGCGCATAAGCTGCTCTAGGGCTTTCTCCGGGTCGCGGCACAGGCCACAGTGGACGGGCGACGTTCGCAAGACGGTGTTGTGCGGCGAGACCAGCCAGTGAAAGCTTTCCGCCTGCCCCAGTTCGCCAATCGGCCCGCGACCGGCGCAGATCTCCGGTATCAACGCCAAATGACGGCGCAGCGTTTCCAGGTCCAATTCCGGGGCTAGGGCGCGTAGCCGCGCTTCGTCCACCTCGATGCGCGCGCCAAGAAAGCGCTTCGTGCGGCAGAACAGGATCACGCCAACGTTGATGTACTCGCCGCGCGCCTCGCTGGGCATGACTCGCACATAGGCATAGTCATACGAGCTGAGATCGGGCATAGATCGCCTCGTCGACAAAGACAGAGGATGCGTCCAAACGGCTCAGGAGATAGCTCAGATAGGCCTCGCGGTGCTCGCTGCTGGAGTCGAAGCCGGGCTCGTCGCCCAACCAGTGCGTGGGGATGAGATCGACGACGGCGCGCAGTCGCTCCGGCGTCAGCAGCGTTTTGGCCTCTTGGTCCGCTGCCGGCAGATCGGCGGCGAACTCCAGCAGGGTGTGCTGGCGAATCAAGGGAAAAGGCGTGCGGCTGCGATCCATGTAGTTCGACCAGTCGTGGTGGAAATAGAGCGCGGCCCCGTGGTCGATCAGCCACAGCTTGTTCTGCCACAGCAATAGATTGACGTTACGCGGCGTGCGGTCTACGTTGGTCACGTATGCGTCGAACCACACGACAGCCGAAGCGGTGCGGTTGTCGGGCGGCGGTTCGAGCAGTTGGTTAAAGGCGAAGGCGCTGGGTAAATAGCGCAGCCCCAGGTTCAGCCCGTGGCTGGCCAACAGCAGGTCGTGGATCTCCTCATCCGGTTCAGAGCGACCCAGTTTGCCGTCCAACTCGATAAACACGATGTCGGGCACCAACAGCCCCAGCGTGCGCGCGATCTCGCCGGCGACCAATTCGGCGATCAGCGCCTTGATGCCCTGCCCCGCGCCGCAAAACTTCATCACATACAGATCGCCGTCGTCCGCCTCTACCAGCGCGGGCAGGGAACCGCCTTCGCGGAAGGGCGTGATATAGCGAGTGGCCGTAACCGTCCGGATCATTTGTCTGCCTATTGCTACTGCCTGCTAACGTTTATGCTCGTCGTTCGCAACAACTTGCCGGCTTCATCTAGATCTGGTCGATCTAGGTGCGCACCCACAGCCGCCAGCGCGGCCGGAACCGCGCCCGCTTTAGGCGCTGCATGGCTAGGACCGCACTCAGTAGGATGAGCACGCCGCCCGCCGCCTGGATGAGCGACAGCCGTTCGCCCAAGAAGAGCATGGACCAGATGACGGCCAAAAGCGTCTCTACGGGCGAGAGCATGGACGTCTGCCCGCCGCCGATGCGCGTCACGGCGTTAAACTGCAACAGACGAGCGGCATATGTGCTGACAACGCCAAGGACGAGGATCGTCGTCCAGCCCGACACGCCGGGCGCATCCCACGGCATCCCCTGTACCAGCCACCAGGCGACTACGCCCGCCGTCATGCCGATCAGCACGTAGAACGTCACCGCGCGTGCGTCGTAGCCCAACAGATGCCACTGCATGAGGACCAACTGCAGGGCGAAGCCCCACAGGGACACGAAGATCCAGAGCACCCCGACAAGGTCGACCTTGCCGCCCGGCCCGATCAATAGATAGACGCCCGTCAGGGCTAAGATCAGGCGCACGGCGTGGCGATAGGTCACCTTCTCGCCGCGCATGGCCAGCAAACTCAGCACAGCCAGCGGGCTGAGCGAGATGAGCATGGCGGCCATTGACGACTCTAGGCGGGCCAGGCCGATGAAGTAACACACCATGCCGAAGGCGTTGACCAGGCCGGCGCCCAAGGCAATGCCGACCGCTCGCCACCCGATGCTCAGCCGTTCCGGGTGGGATACGGCGATCGTAACCCCCATCAACAGCGTGGCAAGGACCATGCGGCTCACGAGCAGAGCGTTCGGGTCCATGCCCCCTACCAACGCCGCACGCGCTATCGGCGTGGCGATGCTGAACGCCATGATAGCCGCCAACGCGACGGCCCAACCGATCCATGCGGGACTCACTACTGACCGCGGGACGCCTGCTTCCGCAGGAACTGCCGAAACATCCGTGACGCCCATCTCTTTTTGGCCCTCAAACCTCAGGAAAAACGAGCCCACCATCCTCAGGCGGGACCAAGGCGGCCAGCCTGTCTTCTGTTTTCATGGTAAGTTTGCCAGGTTCGGCGGCGCTGACCAAATCGAGAGGGCGGCGAATCCGCCGGCAATGTGAACGGTGCATGTCCGCCGAATTGGGGCGGACAAAACGCCTCTTACCGTGCGAACGTGCGCTCTGCATGTGCGATCAACCGGCCCCTAGCGAGGCCAAAGCTGACAGGAATATAACAGGCAAAACCGGAAAAATGAATGCTACACTAGCATCGCCAGCCAAAAGAGCCGGCACGGTTAAGAATCATCGGTCGATGAGACGGAAGAATCGCTGAGGACAGTTAGTTTCAAGACCATCACATCGTCGCCCTCGTCGTTGTCCCCGACGGCCCGAACACTACCTCGGATGAACGGGCCGGAAAAACAGAATTAGGCCGTAATCGCAATTCGTCCGTTGGCAACTTGCCATTATGGACACAGAGAGGCGACGAGCGAGTTAGGCCCGAAGGCGTATGACAGGATCCGGCTAGGCCTAGTACATAGCATTTCATCCGCCGCTTAAGGCGAAGTGACCACAGTCAGAGAGACAGTAGACAGGATAGAAAGGATCGTTATTTCAATGAAAACCTCGACTAGGAAAAGTACAGCGTTAAAGTTCGTCGTTTTCCTTGCGGTTGTGGCCACCGTGCTCGGTCTGAGCCTCGGCACGACCTCGACCGCCAGCGCCACCTATTACGAGACA
>JASGTU010000194.1 GCA_030058085.1 Chloroflexota bacterium | reverse complement strand
TGGCGGACGAATGGCTGGGGCGCTGGATGGGCAGCGCCGCCTATTCGACCGTGTGGCAGCCGATGTTGCAGGGCAAGTTCGGCGCGCATTACGGCGAGGTCAACTTGGCCTGGTTTTGGGCGCGCATTTACAAACGCACGCAACGGCTGGCCTATTATGAGGGCGGCTTCCAGGCTTTTGTCGACGCGCTGGCCCAAGCCGCGGCGCAGCGCGGGGCGGCGCTGCACACCAGCGTGCGTGTCGAGCGCCTTATGCCTCTGCCCGGCGGCGGGTATCGGGCGACGACGAACGGGCCTGGCGGCGGCGACTACGACGCCGTGTTGAGCACGGTCAGCCCCGGCCTGATGCAGAAGTTGGCGCCGGACCTGCCGGAGTCGTACTTGGGCCAACTACGCAAGCTGCGCAGCATGGGTGCGGTGGCGTTGATCGTGGCGCTGAAGCGGAGCCTTCTGGACAAGGTCTACTGGGCCAATATCCCCAAGCAGGAAGGGCTGCCTTTCCTGGCGCTGGTGGAGCATACCAACATGATCGACCCGGCGCATTATGGGGGCGACCGGCTGATCTACATCGGCGACTATCTGGACCCCGACCACCGCTATTTCGGCATGGACGCAGAGCAACTGCTTGCCGAGGTCGCGCCGCACCTGAGCCGCTTCAACGCCGGCTTCGAACCGGATTGGATCACCGGGGCGTGGCTGCATAAGGCGAGCTATGCACAGCCCGTGCCGCCGGTGGGCTATGCCAGCATGATCCCGGATGTGCGCACGCCGCTGCCGGGCCTTTACTTTGCGTCGATGAGCCAGGTGTACCCGTGGGATCGCGGCACGAACTACGCGGTCGAGATGGGGCGGCGGGTGGCGCGGATGGTGATGGACGACGCGCGCAACGGCGCTGCCGGCGCGCCGAGCGATTGATGACATTACTTCGGCGGCGCCTAGCCTGCCGGAGGGTTGACGATAATTCCGTGTGTGTCTTTCAGAAAGTTTACGGCTTTCTGGGAGATTGATAAATGACGAGAGGAAAACAAATGTCTGGGCAAACGGATGGACAAGAGTACATCACCGTAGGGGCTGTGCGCAAGGCTCTGAGTACGGTTCAGGAACCCGAACTGCACAACGATCTGATCTCGCTGGATATGGTGCGCGATATTTCCATCGACGGCAAGCGCGTGGCGTTTACGATTGTTTTAACGACGCCGGCATGCCCGCTGCGCTCTGTGATGGAGCGCGAGAGCGTCGAGGCGGTCATGCGCATGGTTCCCGGCGTGGAGGAAGTCTCCGTGCGCTTCGATGCGCAGGTGCGCAGCGACAGCCGCATTGCGGGCAAGCTCAACATACCGGTCAAGAACATCATCGCCGTCGCCAGCGGCAAGGGCGGCGTCGGCAAGAGCACGGTCAGCACCAACTTGGCCGTCAGCCTGGCGCTGGACGGGGCCAAGACGGGCGTGTTGGACGCCGACATCTACGGGCCGAATATCCCCATGATGTTTGGACTGGACGGTCAGCCGGCCATCGAGGACAACAAGATGGTTCCGCTGACAGCCTACGGTGTGGAAGTGATCAGCATGGGCTTTCTGATGCCCGAAGGCGAAGCGGTGGTGTGGCGCGGCCCTATGCTGCACAAAGCCATCCAGCAGCTCTTTACGGATGTGCGCTGGAGCGAACTGGACTATCTGATCGTGGACCTGCCGCCGGGCACAGGCGACGCCCAGTTGAGCCTGGCGCAGAGCGTGCCGGTCACCGGCGGCATCATTGTAACCGGGCCGCAGGCGGTGAGCGTGAGCGATGCCCGGCGCGGCGGTAAGGCCTTCCAGCGCATGGACGTGCCCATCATCGGCGTGATCGAGAATATGTCCGGCGAGGTCTTCGGCAAAGGCGGCGGGCAACAGGCGGCCTATGCCCTGGGCGTGGAGTTCCTGGGCAGCATCGAACTGGATTCGCAGGTGCGCGTCGGCGGCGATAGCGGCATTCCCATTGTCGTGGATGCGCCGGAAAGCCCCGCGGCCCAGTCCTTGCGAGAACTGGCGCGCAAGATCGCGGCGCGGGTTAGCCTGATGGCGCTGGGGCCTGACCCGGAACTGCGCATCATCTAGCGGCTGTTGCTACGCCGCCTAGCCAAGTCTGACTCTGCCTGCCAGGAAGTTGCGTGCTTCCTGGCAGGTTAAGCGGTATAATCGCCAAGCATCTGTCATTCTGAAGCGAGCGCTAGCGAGCTGAAGAATCTCTTTGCACATAAGGCAGGGATGCTTCGCTACGCTCAGCATGACAGGGCACGAGTCTGGCCAACGAACCATTAAGCACCCTTCAGGATAACGGCCGACATCGATGCTGACCCTACAGGAAAAACTCCTCTTTGTGGTCGCCGTGGCAGCGTCGGCTACCTACGCTTTCCTGACCTTCCGGGCTGTCTACCGCGTGATCCGCCGGGGCGACGGGGACTTCCCCTCACTTCGGCTGTTGGCGAGCCGCGCCGCCGGCGCGCTGCGGCAATGGGCGCTGGAGGACTCGATCTGGAAGGCGCGGCGCACGACGAGCCTGTTCCATATCGTCGTGGCTTGGGGCTTTGTCTTCTACTTCCTAGTCAACTTCGGCGATGTGGTGCAAGGGCTGTTTCCCATCACCTTTCTCGGCGAGGGGCTGATCGGCGACGTGTATCGCCTGTTGGCCGACTTGGTGACCGTAGCGGTGTTGGCGGGCGTGGCCTATCTGCTGCTGCGCCGCTTCGTCTGGCGCAGCCCGGCGCTGTCGCTGCGCGCCGATGTCCCGCTCATGGCGCAGGCCAGAGCCGGCATTCCGCGCGACTCGCTGATCGTCGGCCTGTTCATCCTGGCGCACGTCGGCTTCCGGCTTGTGGGCGAGAGCCTTGCCATTGCCCAGCACGGCGCCGACCCGTTTCAGCCGTTCGGCACGGCGTTGAGCCGCCTGTGGGCGGGCTGGGGAGACGGCGCGCTGGTTGTCGGGCGGCACGCAGCCTGGTGGCTTGCCGTCGGGCTGATCCTCGCCTTCATCCCCTACTTCCCCTATACCAAGCACTTCCATCTGATCATGTCGGGCGTCAACTTTCTGACCAAGCCGAAGCGCACGTCGCCCGGAGCGCTCGACCCCCTCAACTTCGCCGACGAGTCGCGCGAGGAGTTCGGAGCGGCGAGAATCGAACAACTTCCCTGGCCGCGGCTGATGGACGCCTATGCCTGCATCATGTGCAACCGCTGCCAGGACGTGTGCCCGGCGACTGTGACGGGCAAGGAGCTGTCGCCCTCGGCGCTGGAGATCAACAAGCGCTACTACCTGAACGCGCACCTGGACGAACT
>JASGTU010000193.1 GCA_030058085.1 Chloroflexota bacterium | reverse complement strand
CGTTCGGGTCCGCAGCCGCGACCAGCCGGCCCAGCTTCGTTGCGCCTAGTTCGGCCAAGTTCTCCCATACATGGTCATGGGTCAGCCCCATGACGCCCACGCGGATTGTCTCTGCCATAATCTCCTCCCTGCGATCCCGTCGCGCCGGTCAGCCGGCGGTGCGGCAATAACGCTCGCGTACGTTCGGGATCAGGTATTCGTCAAAGGTGCGGTCAATATCGTACTGCGGCGCCCAGTCCCAGTCCATGCGCGCTGCGCTGTCGTCGAGGTTGCCGGGCCAACTGTCGATGATCGCCTCGCGCTTCAGGTCCGGCGCAAAGCATATATCTGCGTCGGGAAACGCGCTCATCACCCGGTCGCGTATCTGCCCGGCGGAAACGGTGAAGCTCGTGACGTTGTACACCTGCCGCGTCAGCCGTTCCAGCGGCGCATGGCCTAGTTGGAGCAAGGCGTTCACAGCGTCCGGCATCGCCATGAAGGGAATGCGCGCGTCGTCGCGCACGAAGCAGGAGTAAGGCTTGCCCTGCGCCGCCGCGTGCACCATCTCCGGCCCATAGTCGCTTGTGCCGCCCGACGGCAAGGTAAACGCGCTGAGCAGACCAGGGAAGCGCACGCAGCGGAAATCGATTGTCACCGGCTTCTGTGCCGCGAGCTGCCGGTAGTGGCGGCTAAAATACGAGCCGAGCATCTCGCAATACAGCTTATTGCAGCCGTACATGGTACGCGGCTGGTTCCACTCAAACTCGCGCACCCGCGCGTACAGGTTCTTGCTCTCCCGGTCCGGCAACCCATAGACCGCAACCGAACTGGGAAAGATGAACTGGATCGACTGGTTGCGCCACTGGCTCTGTTCCGCAGCCACCTTCAACAGCGAGAGCGTGCCCTCCACATTCACCTGGTGCGCCATCTCCGGCGTGATCTCGGCGCGCGTCGACAACAGCGCGGCCAAATGATAGATCACGTCGATCTCGTACTCGCTCACCAGCCGGCCCAATAGGTGCGCATCCAGCAGATCGCCCTGGATGTGGTGCGCATACGCGGCGACGTCCGCGGGCAGCGCGTGCAGGTCGAGCGTCAACAAGTGGCTGTTCCCCTGTTCCGCCAGTTCACGGATCAAGGCGTGCCCGACCTCCCCGCTCGCCCCCGTGATCAACACCACACGCTTGCGCATGTACTCTCTCCGATCCGATTGATGCTTATGAATGTCCGCCCGTACATCGCAGCCCGTCAGCCCGTCAGAACGCCTAGCTCTCGTCCCACCGCTGCAAAGATGTCGAGCGCTTCCTCTAAATCCTCACGGCTGTGCGCCGCCGAGTTCATCACGCGGATGCGCGCCTTGCCCATCGGCACGGTCGGATAGCCAATCGCCGTGGCAAACACGCCCGCCTCAAACAGCTTACGGCTGAAAGCCTGGGCCAGCGGCGCTTCGCCCAGCATCACCGGGATGATCGGCGTCTGGCTGTGACCGATGTCGAAGCCCAGACTGCGCATGCCCTCCTTAAGTGTGGCGGCGTTGTCCCACAGCCGGTCGACCAGTTCGGTCGACTCGCTCAGGACATTGACCGCTTCAATGCAGGCCGCTACGTCCGGCGCGGTCATGGCGCTGGAGAAGAGGAACGGGCGTCCACGCTGGCGCAGCCATTCGGCGATCACCGCTGCGCCGGTAACGAGCCCGCCCACCACGCCGAACGCCTTGCTCAACGTGCCCACCTCCACATGCACGCGACCATGCAGCCCGAAGTGATCCACGATACCGCGCCCGCCGCGGCCCAACACGCCTTCGCCGTGTGCGTCGTCCACCATCAGCAGCAGCCCCAGGTCTTCCGCCGCCTCGCATATCTCATCCAGCGGCGCAATATCGCCGTCCATGCTAAAGACGCCGTCGGTGATGATCAGCCCGCGGCGATACGGCCCGGCCTCCGCCACCTTGCGGCGCAGGTCCGCCACATCACAATGGGCATAACGCACCACCCTGGCCCGGCTCAGGCGACAGCCGTCGATGATGCTGGCATGGTTCAACTCGTCCGAAAAAATCACGTCCTCAGGCCCGACCAGCGCCGGGATAGTCGCCAGATTGGCCGAGAAGCCGCTCTGGAAGGTGATGCACGCCTCAGCCCCTTTGAACTCGGCAAGCTTGTGCTCAAGTTCAACGTGCAGCGACGTCGTGCCCGCTATCGTGCGCACAGCGCCGGGGCCGATGCCGAAACGGTCGATAGCCGCCTTTGCCGCCGCCGCCAGGCGCGGATGGTTCGCCAAACCGAGATAGTTATTGGCGCAGAAGTTCAGAAGCTGCTTCCCGTCAATCGTCACCCTGCCTTCCATAGGCGACTCGATGGTCCGAATCGTCGTCAGCAGCCCGGCCTCACGGGCGCGCGCCATCTCCTCTTCGATCCAGGTTAAGCTGCTCTGATCCATGATTTTACATCTCCTGACTGGCTCTGGGAGCATGGGGACGGGTGTGGGGCGATCTATAGCCAACATGGTACAATCTTGGCCTTGACTGCGTCAAAAAAGCCGCGCTCGAAACCGCTGATGAGGTAGGCGCGTCCTCCGTTGCCCACCCTCTCTTATTTCGTGTCAGCGTTCGAGATCTAGCCGGCTGCGCAGCATTCGCCCTGTGATTGACTGCGGGCTGGCCGCGATCGCCTCAGGCGCGCCTTCGGCGACGATCTCGCCTCCGGCCTCGCCGCCTTCCGGGCCGAGGTCAATCACCCAGTCGGCGCATTTGATCACGTCCAAGTTGTGCTCGACCACGATAACCGTATTGCCCGCATCGACCAACCGCTGCAGCAACGAAACCAGATGAGCCGTGTCCGCCGGATGCAAGCCGGTGGTCGGCTCGTCCAGCAGGTAAAGCGTACGGCCGGTCGAGCGCCGCGCCAACTCCCTCGCCAGCTTCACGCGCTGCGCCTCCCCGCCGGAGAAGGTTGACGCAGGCTGGCCTAGCTGCAGATAACCCATGCCCGTCTCTGCCATCAGCGCCAGGCGCGCCTTGGCCGCGGGCACGCCGGCAAAGACCGCCAACGCCTCCTCGATGGTCAAGTCAAGCGCCTGAGCAATGTCGTAGCCCCTATACTTCACTGCCAGCACCTCGCGCTTGAAACGACGCCCATGACAAACCGGACAGCGCACCTGCACATCCGGCAAGAAGTGCATCTCCACGGCGAGCGTTCCGGCTCCCTCACAGCGATCGCAGCGACCGCCGGGCACATTGAACGAAAAGTGCTGCGCGGTCAAGCCCCGTTCACGCGCCGCCGGTTGCGCGGCGAACGTCGCGCGAATGGCCGTGAAGGCGTCGGTATAGGTGGCCGCGTTCGAGCGCGTCGACCGGCCGAGAGGGCTCTGGTCGATGGTAATCACCTTGTCGAAATGCGCCCAGCCGTCGATGCCGTCGTGTTCGCCTGGTTGGGCAGCCGCGCCGAAGAAACGCTGCCGCGCCGCCCGGTCCAGTATATCGAACATCAGCGAGGACTTGCCCGAACCGGAAACGCCGCTGACGGCCGTCAGCGTGCGCTGCGGGATAAACACGGTGATGTTCTTCAGGTTGTGCTCGCGCGCCCCGCGTATGGTCAGGCCCTCGCCGGTGACTGGGCGACGCGCTGACGGGACCTGTATGCGCGCCGCCCCCGCCAGGTATTGCCCGGTGACCGACGCCACCGTCGCGGCAACTTGCGCTGGCGGACCGTCAGCCACGATCTCCCCGCCGAAACGCCCGCCCCCCGGCCCAAAGTCGACGATCCAGTCGGACGCGGCGATCATGCCGAGGTCGTGCTCGATGACCAGCACGGTATTACCCAGGTCGCGCAGCCCCTGCAACATCTTGATCAGCCGCGGGTTGTCGCGCGTGTGCAGCCCAATCGTCGGCTCGTCCAACACATAGAGCACGCCTGTGAGCCCGGATCCAAGCAACGCCGCTAGCCGCAGGCGCTGCGCCTCGCCAGCCGACAGCGACGGCGCCGCGCGGTCAAGCGTCAGATAGCCCAAGCCGGTATCGACCAAGCGGCGTATGCGCTCCTGCAAGTCGGCCACAATCGGCTCTGCGATCAGCCGGTCTTCGGCGGACAATGTCGTTTGCAGAGCGGCGATCCACCCGGCTAACTGATCCAGCGACAGCCGCGACGCCTCGACGATGGTCCACCCCACAACCGTCACGGCGCGCGCCTCAGCGCGCAGGCGCGTCCCTTCGCAATCGGGGCAGGTCTGCAACGAAAGCAGTTGCTCCAGCTTCTCCAAATAGCCGGTATTCTCGTCAGTGGCGTGTTCGGCATGGCGGCGTATCACGTTGGTGACCACGCCCTCGAAGCGCCCCTTCGCCACCGTTTCTGGCGGATCCATCTGCGGGACATGGCGTCGAAATGCGGGGCTGTCCACACCGTACAGCAGCAGGTCGCGTTGGGCTTGGCCCAAGCTGCGAACCGGGACCGTCGGGTCCAGGTCGAAGCCGTAGTGACGCCCGGCTGCTTGCAAGGTTTCGACGTAGCGGTCGACAATGCGTGGATCCCAAACCAGCACCGCCCCTTCGACCAGGCTTTTGTCTTCGTCGAGGATGCGCGGCAGGTTAGCTCCGTAGACCGTCCCCAACCCGGTACAGGTCGGGCAAGCCCCCTCGGGCTTATTGAACGAAAAGGACGCCATGTCCAGCGCAGGCAGCGCCGCGTTGCAGTGGGGGCA
>JASGTU010000192.1 GCA_030058085.1 Chloroflexota bacterium | reverse complement strand
CTAGCGCCCCAGCTTGCGCAGCCAGCGGTTGAAGCTGCGGCCCGGCTTGCGCGGCTCGGGCGCGGGGCTGGTGGCGGCCTCGATCCAAAACTGCAGCGCGTCGGGCGGAATGCCCAGATCGCGGTAGGAGCCGGCCTGGTCTGCGGCCTTGTAGTAGGCGATGACGCGACGCGCGGCATGGCGGCGCACATCTTCGGGCCACGAAACCCAATCGCGAAAGTAGGTCCACACCCCGCGACGCACCGCGGTGGCGGCGATGGCAGCCACATCCTCGCTTGTCCAGGCGATCGGCAGCTTGGCCGCGGCGGTGCGCATGGCGGTGACATCGTGCAGGATATCCACGAAATTGGCCTCGGTGAGAAAAGGCGACGGCGTGGGGCGCAGGTAATAGACGAAGAGATGCTGGCGAGAGCGGGTCAGCGCGGTGTAGAGCAGACGCCGCTCCTCTTCGATGTCGCCGGCAAGGTGGTGCGGCAGCACGTCCGGCTCGCAGGAGGGGATGAACACGACCGGCCATTCCAGGCCGCGCGCAGTTTCGATGGTGCGAATGACCACGGCCTGGCGATCCGCCTGCTGCCGCGCCTGGGCGCGGGTCTGGTCCAGCCGTTGCATGCCGGCGAGAAAGCTGCGCAGAGAGCCGCGGCCCGCGGCGAAGTCCAGAAAATGGCGCACCGTCTCGGCCTGGTCAGAGCCGGTGGCGGTGAGGCCGTGGCGGGTGGCGAGATAGACGGCATACCCCAGCCGTTCATCCAACTCGCGCAATACGTCGTGGGCGGAGCGGTTGCTGAGCGGGCCATTGCGGAATGCGCCCGCCAGCCAGCGTAAAACAACGCCCAACGCCTGCATCTCCTCTTGGCGGGCCGGCTCTTCGGAGGCGCTCGCCGCGATGAGGACGCGGCCCATCGGCGCCTGCTGTACGAGGGCCGTCTCTGCCAGGCTCGCCGCGGCCTCGGTCGAGATGTCGCGGCGCGGCTGCGCATAGATGCGCTCCCAAGAGCGGCGGAACTGATCGGTCTGCGCCGGAGAGAGGAACTCGCCCGCGGCCATCTGGCTGTCCAGATAGGCCAGGCGGCAGTAGTCGACGAGAGTCTGCACCTCGGGCCGCTTATAGAACGGCTCTGCGCCGGCCACGACATAGGGGATGTCCGCGGCGATGAAGGCCTGCTCTACAGGGGGCGTCTGGGCGAAGCCGCGCACGAGCACGGCCATGTCGCTGTAGGACATGGCGCCGGCGCGCAGTTGTTGGATGTCGTCGACGATGGCCGCGCCCATCTCGCGCGGCGTGCGGAAGCCGAGGATCTCGGTGTGACCGCCGAAGCCGCGCGTCAGGTGCAGCGTTTTGGGCGTACGGCGGCGGTTATGCTCGATCACGGCGTTGGCAAGCAGCAAGGGGCCTGCCCGGCAGCGCAGGCATTCGGTCAGGGGATACTGGCGCGCGCCATAGCGCTGGGCAAAGTCGAGCAAGACGTCCGGCCGCGCCCCGCGCCAGGCGTACAGGGTCTGGTCATCGCTGCCTGTGACCATATAGTTGAGGTGCGGATGGGCGACCATATCCAGAATTTCGGCCTGGGCGAGGTTGACGTCCTGGAAATCGTCGACGATCACGCAGTCGAACCGGGCCTGGAGGGGGCGCAGGACTGAGCCGTGCAGCGAAAGCATCTCCCAGCCGGTCAGCAGCTGGTCGTCCGCGGTGAGCAGCCCCATATCCAGGCGCACCTCCTCATAGAGGCGGTACAGGTCCGCGTACCAGGGCAGGTCGTCCGGCGGTACGGCGAGCGAGACCAACTCGCTGTGTACGAGATCGGGCGGGATGCTCTCTTCGTCCGGGTAATAGAGATTGCCCTTCAGCGCCGACATCCACGCCAGGAAATCGGCGGCGTCGAGCGCGTCGAGTTCGCCGGCGTAGGTCGCTTGGCGGCTGCGGGCTTCGGTCAACGTGGCGGCAAGGACGGCGCGGCTTGCGCCGTTGAGACGCTTGCGCCAGTTCGGATTCAGATGGTGTAGCCGGCCTTGATCATAGGCGGCTTGGACCGCGCTCAACCCCAGCGCGTGCAGCGTGACGACCGCAACCTCCCGGCAGCCGGAGTGGCGGGCGAGGCGACGGCGCATGTCGGCGGCGGCAGCAGCGTCGCAGGCGGCGACCAGGATGCGGTTCGCCTCAAAGAGGCTGGTTCTTACCAGACGGCCGATGCGGTATTCGAGCGCGGTCGTCTTGCCGGCCCCAGCCACGCCCAAAACAACGGCTGGGCCTTGCTCATGGTCGACGATGGCTTGCTGGGCAGGCGTAAGCGAAGCTGGCGGCATTTAAGCAGCATTTCAGACGTGGCAATGTGCGCGCTGGATCAATCAAGATCGTCAAATGGTCTTGGCGAATACTGTACATGCGGCGGCGCTTTGCGTCAAGGCGGCCAACGCGGCGGGTGCATCACAGAGTTTTGACTAACTCGTCGCGTATACTCGTAGGCGCCCGATCCTTAGTGCGCGGGCGATGCCGGGAACGCCGGCATCCCTGCCGGCAAGGATGCCGGCGTTCCCAGGGGCGTCGCCTCTACACATAGATCGCCCAAGAATCTGGTACAGGCCCAACACGACGACTTGGCGAGAGATCATCTTGCCCGCAGATTCCTGTCGTTCGCGCCCTTCGTCGCAAGGATCGGTCATCAGCGGTGAGCGGAACTGATCGCACCTCTCGCCCGTCCTCTACGTCGTATACAGTGGGGGCGCGTTGTGACGCGCCTCCGTTATGCGACGCCACGAAGCCACATGTGTCGAAAACATGCGTCGCCACGCGAGAGGAAGGGACATGACCAAACGCATCACCATTGACGTGCCGGACGATCTGGGCGCGGCGCTGGAAGCCTTCCAGGATCGTCTGCCCGAAATCCTGCAACGCGGGCTGGAAGCCCTGCGCTTGGCTGACGAGCAGGGGCCTTCCGTCCGCACCTTTCAGGAAGCAGAAGCCATCATCGGCCTGCTCGCCCAACAGCCGGACCCGCAGACGATGATCGATCTGCAGCCGTCGCCGGCGCTGCAAGAACGCGTCAGCGAGCTGCTGGACCGCAGCAAGACGGGGGAACTCCCCCGCGCCGAAGCGCTGGAACTAGAACGCTACCTGACCGTCGAACACCTCGTGCGCCTGGCGAAAGGCCACGCCTACAGCCGCATCGGACGCCAGTCATGAGCTATATCCCGGCAGCCCTGCGCCAACTCGTCATCGAACGGGCCGGCGAGCGCTGCGAATACTGCCTCTATCCGCAGCACGCCTCCCTGCTCGCCTTCGAGATGGAGCATATCGTCTCCGAAAAGCACGGCGGCGTGACCGAAGCGGATAACCTGGCCCTGGCTTGCCCCTTCTGCAACCGGGCCAAAGGCGCGGACCTCGGATCGCTGGACCCCGAAAGCGGTGAATTAGTGGCGTTCTATAACCCGCGCACCCAGAGTTGGCGCGATCATTTCGAGCTGCACGGCCCCGAGATCCGCCCGCTCACCGCGCACGGGCGCGTCACCGTACTCATCTTCCAGTTCAACCACCCGGACCGCGTCCAGGAGCGCGATCTCCTGATCCAGGGCGGGCAATACCCCTAGGGGACAACCATGCACCCGATCAACGACCCGCAGTTTGTCAGCCGGCAATATCAGAGCGACCGCAACCTCAACGCGCGCATAGCGCTGCACCAGCGCTTCAGCACCAACAAAACGCCCTGGTCGCAGCGGGTCTTCGACCAGTTGCTGGCTGCCCTCGGCGCACGGGCGGACGCGGCGCTGCAATTGCTGGAACTGGGCGCCGGGCCGGGCACGCTCTGGGCGGAAAATCAGGCGCGCATCCCGGCATCCTGGCGCGTCGTATTGAGCGACCTGTCGCCGGGCATGGTCGCCACGGCGCAGCGCAACCTTGCCGCAGCCGGCTGCGTCGCCGCCTACCTTGTGGCGGACGCGCAGCATATCCCCGTCGCCACGGCGTCGTGCGATGCGGTTGTCGCCAACCACATGCTCTACCACATTCCTGACCGCGCACGCGCCCTGGACGAAATCCGGCGTGTGCTGAAGCCCGATGGAATATTGCTGGCGGCGACCAACGGCGTAGGCCACATGGCCGAACTGCACGCGCTGGCCCACCGCTTCAACCCCTCGCTGCCGGCTACGGACCCCAGCCCGTCACGCTTCTCCTTCGAGGACGGCCTGGCCGAATTAGGCGCGCGCTTCGCCCACGTCAACCTCGTGCGCAGCGACAACTCGCTCGTCATCACCGAGGCCGAGCCGCTCGCCGCCTATATGCTTTCGGGCATACCTGGGACGGTGTCGCCTACGCAGCGCGGCGCGCTGCACCGCTTCATCGCCGGCGAACTGGCCGAAAAAGGCGAGATCCGCATCACGCCCGTGACCGGCTTCCTCGTCGCCTCGCAGCCCAGGTAAACTCTACCCCTCGACCCAGGCTAAAATCTCCGGCTCGTTGCGGCTCGTCGGCGCCGGGACCGTCGCCGGATGGCCCACGACCACCGGGAAGACCGGCGTATATTCGGCGGGGATGTTGAACTCCGCCTTGACGTCGGCGCGGTTGAAGAACGAGCGCGACAGCCCGATCGCACAGGTCCCCAGCCCCAGCGCATGGGCCGTCAGCATGAGGTTCTGCGCGGCCAGCGAGCAATCCTCCGCGGCGTAGCGGTAGACCGGCGTGGCGCAAATGACGATGAGCGTGCCCGCGCCGTGAAACAGATTGTAGCCGGAGTCCATCAGGCGCGCCCGCAAGCTGTCCGACGGCGGGTCCTGCGTGTCGGTGAGACGGTGCTGCTTAGCCCGTTCGGACAGACCCTGCAGCCGCTCATTGCCCTGAATGACCACAAAAGCCCAGGGTTGGCGGTTGCTGGCGCTCGGCGCCTGGACAGCCGCGCGGATCAGTTTATCAACCGTTTCCCGCGTCAGCGGTTCATCCTTATAGGCGCGTACCGAACGGCGCGAATGGATAGCCTCGTTCAAATCCATCATGTCCTCCTTGCGGGGTTGGCTGTTGGGCTTTCCAACAGAATTGGGAACTCGCTTCACACTCTATTAAACCACAGTCGCGGCCTAACGGCCTTGAATTAGGGCGCGCCAGGAACGCCGCCATCCCTGGCGGCAAAGGCGCAGGCGAGAATGCCGGCAATGATGCTTCGCAGTGATGCGTCAGCAGAGCTGCCGGTGATCCCAGACACGCCTTGCGCGTAATTGCCAAGCGCAGGGCGCCGTGGCAAACTCAACTCAGCCGGTACGCGTTCCCGGCTCGGAGATCCAACTATCGGCCCCGTCACAAAGACCGGGCCCACCGAACCGGAACCGAGGCCTTCGTGTTCGCTTCCTATTTGAACTCAGTGCGCGGCCTATCGCGCGACGTTCGCCTCTACCTTGTCACGGCCTTTGTGGTCGGCTTCACTGTGTTCGGCGGCATGTACACGGTGCTGAACAACCTGTACGTGCTGCGGCTGGGCTATGACACGGCCTTTATCGGGCTGATGAGCGCGGGCAACCTCCTGATCATGGGCGTTGTCGGGCTGCCGGCGGGCGCGGCTGGGCGGCGTTGGGGCAGTCGCCGCGCCATGATAACCGGGCTGCTGCTGACGATGGCCGGCTATATCCTCTTCGGCCTGAGCGAACTGATCCCGCCGCCTTTTCAAGGCCCCTGGCTGCTGGCTGTCTTCACGTTCACCGGGGGCGTCCTCACGCTCTACATCGTCAACTCAGCCCCGCTGGTCATGGTCATCGCCGACGAGACGCGCGACTTCGTCTTCTCATTCCAGACGGCGCTCTTCGCCCTGGCTGCGTTTTTTGGCGGGCTGGCGGGCGGCGTGATGCCGGGGCTATTCGCTTCACTGCTGGGCGTAACCATCGACGCGCCTGCGCCCTATCGCTACGCCGTTCTCAGCGGCGTGGTTCTCTTCATACCCGCCATCCTCGCCCTGATCGCCATCGGCCCGGTCGACGACCGTCCCCCGCCGCCAACGGGCGAAGGGCGCGTGCCCCTGCCCATCGGCCTGATCGCGCTGCTGGCCTTCATCAGTCTGCTGCAAGTAGCGGGCGAAGGCCCGGCGCGCGTCTTCTTCAACGTCTACCTGGACACCGAGTTAGGCATGTTGCCGGCGCAGATCGGTCTGCTCATGGGGCTGGGCATGTTGTTGAGCGCGCCCGCCGCTTTGGTCACCCAGGCCATCATGGCGCGCTGGGGCGTGCGCCGCACCTATGTGCGCGCCACCCTGGGCGTCAGCCTCAGCCTGCTGCCCCTAGCCTTGATCCCCGTCTGGCAATCGGCCGGCCTGGGCTATATGGCCATACTAAGCTTCGCCGCCATCAGCCGCGCGCCCATCGTCATCTTCCAGATGGAGTCGGTGTCGCCGGAGTGGCGCTCCTATATGTCGGGCGCGGCGTCGATGGCGACCGGCCTGAGCTGGGGGCTGATGGCCGTGGGCGGCGGCTATGCCGTGGATGCCGTGGGCTACCGCGGCCTCTTCCTGGCGGGCGCGCTGATCACCGCCTGCGGTGCGCTGCTCTTCTGGTCGATATTTGTGCGCAACCAACCCGCCCGCGCCATCGCCCGCTAGTCCCTGTTTCGAGCTTCCCCTGCATTCGTCGCTATGCGCCCGCTAACTGCACTCGCCTGCAGTTGACGCAAACTTATTCCTGCCGATCCCTCCCCATTCACGCACATCATATGCCAATATTTATGGCATCCTCAAAACTCGCCGCACCTATTTGTTGCCTTCCTGCGTCTAACTTAACGATAACACCTGCCGCGGCCGGTGGCGTATGTCCAGATAGGTCGCTGCGCCGGTCAGACTCAATCAGACGGCATGGCCGCAACCGCCATGCACTGGGAAGGAGAAGCCGTATCGTGAACGCCGAACTCACCTTCGACCCCGAAGCCTACCGCGACCCGCACCTGGCGGAGTATCTCTTTATGGGGATGCGCCAGCTTACGCCGCCCCTGCGCGAGGCCCTTAGCTGGGACGAAGATCCGGATGACGCGCCGCAAAATGCGGCGGACGACGGCGCGCTCGACGCCCTCGACGTGCTCGTCATCGACCTCTGCCTGATCGCCATCCGCTTTGTCAGCGCCGGCGACGCAGCCAGCCTGGCGAGCAATGTGCCCTTCCAGGACATGCGCCGGCTGGTCGCACCGCATGTCTCGGCCTCTTTCGCCGACCTGTTCCGCTGGGCCGTGCAAGAGGCCGCGGACAAACCCGGCTATGCGCAACGCCCCTTCAGCCTCAACCTGCTCGAGGAGTACGATCAGGCGCACGGCTCCGACTATGCGCTGCAGGCCGGCGTGTTCTTCTTCCGCTTCGGCGCTGCCGTTGTCAAGCTGCACCGCCAGGCCTCTGACATGGAAGCCCGCGCCCTGCAGCAGTTCCACGAGACGCTCTATACCGGCCTCGTACGCGCCGGCGGGAACGATTACCACGACGACGATGACTACTACCCGCCGCACAGGCGTCCGCCACGCGAGCCGGAACGGCCCAAGCAGCCTACGCTGGAGGAGCTGTTTGACGAGCTGAATAGCCTGATCGGGCTGGAAAACGTCAAGCACGATCTCGCCGAGATGGTTGATTTCCTGCGCGTGCAGCAGCTTCGCGAGGAGCGCGGCCACAAGACCGTGCCCACATCGCGTCACCTGGTCTTCTATGGCAACCCGGGCACGGGCAAGACCACCGTCGCCCGGCTGCTCGGCGGCATCTACCGCGCCCTCGGCATCCTCTCACGAGGCCACATGGTCGAAACGGACCGCGCCGGCATGGTCGCCGGTTACGTGGGACAGACCGCCCAGAAGGTGACTCGCGTCGTCAACGAAGCGCTGGGCGGCGTGCTTTTCATCGACGAAGCCTACGCCCTCGCCGCCTATAACCAGAGCTCGAACGACTTCGGGCCGGAAGCGGTGGCGACGCTGCTCAAGCTCATGGAGGACCACCGCGACGATCTCGTCGTCATCGTAGCCGGCTACCCGGAGAAGATGCGCAACTTCCTGCGCTCCAACCCAGGGTTGGAGTCGCGCTTCAACAAGTTCATCCAGTTTGACGACTATTCGCCGGAGGAGTTGACCGCCATCCTGGAGCACTTCGCCGGACAGTACGACTACCGGCTCTCCGAGGCGGCGCGACGCAAGGCGACGCGCGTCTTCGAAGCGGCCTTCCGCCTGCGCGACGAGGTGTTCGGCAACGCCCGTTTCGCCCGTAACCTTTTCGAGCGGGCGATCAACAAACAGGCCAGCCGCATCGCCCACATCGAGGAGATCACCGACGAGATGCTCTTTACCCTGGAGCCGGACGACATCCCCGACGCAGGCGAGATGATCTAGACGGACCGGGCCATAAGCAAAAGGGAGACGGCGCGCAACGCCCTCTCCCTCACGATTCTTTCGACATCACCAGGCCCCCGCATGGGGGGAACCGTTCGGCTGAGCCTCACGGCGAAGCCTCCTTGCCAGCGCCCGCCGGGATTCTGCCGCCACCCAGAACCCGGCGGGCGGCGCATTTCAGCCGTTCGGCGGAGGCGCCGGCGCGAAACACGCCTCATATCAACACGCCGTCATAATTCCGCCGCGGCTGTAGTCGTGCCGGCGGCGCAGACGGCGCGTAGGTCTTCGTTGACGTAGCAGCGTAACAGGACGATGGCAGCGCCGCGCGCGGCGCTCAAGGGGTTGTAGCCCGAGGGAGGCTTCATAAGCAGCCATGATTCGGCCTTCGCTTGAGTCGGAAAAGACCGAATCATGGCTTTTACACTAACGCTATTGGCTGCTAAGATCCGCTGCTCAATATCATCGCCTTACCAAACTCAAGGCTATCGCACGATACCGACAGCAACGGGAGCAGTCAAATCAACGAATACATCTGCCGCTTCCGGTTTGCCGATCACGGCGACGTCGATCGTGCAAGCGTCTAGGAGAGCATCCTCTTTCACGCCGGCTTCAATACACGTATCTCGCGCCTTAGCGTATTCCTCGGGATTGAGTTCTGCGAGATGCTCCGCGTAAAACGGCTCTTCAGGAATGCCGTCTTTCACTGCCCCGCAGACCGAAAGCAGCGATTGAGCCGGGGGGACGCGCCAGCTCTCCGCGTAGTAACCATAGTGGGTATCGAAGGAAAACGGATTCGTCAGCACTTCTCCATCACGCGACTCAATCGCATTGACGTCACCGTTCGCGTTGGCGAGCAGGCCACGAACCACGCTCGGCCACTGGCCTAGGCCTACGCTCGCGTCGATCCAGCCGTCCTTGACTATGGCACGGACTGAATTGCCGCTTTGGTCCCTTATCACGTAAACGTTGCCGACTCGCGTGACATCGGCGCCATCCGGCAGGGAGAGCGATTCGCCGTCGCTGAGAGGGGTGGGGTTGCCATCGATAAACAGCTGGACCGGCATTTCGGCCTCTGGCGGTGTAAGGCAGACAGCGACCTGTGTCTTATCCATTTGGGTCGCAATCGCGCTGTTTACCGATGCATTCGGCCATTTCGGCGCCCCCGATACTTGGCGGGCTTGGACCACGAAGTTCGGGTCGACTTCGGCTAGAACAAAGTCGCCCGACGCTTGAAAGTCGTAGAACAGGCCGTGAAATGTAGCCAAATGGGTATCACCCACAGTGACTGCGGCTGCGCAGTTCGAAACCGCCCCGCCGGCGCTGCTCTGCGTGAACAAGACTGCCGGCCCCGGCGCCGATGCGGCAGGAGCACTTGGTCCGAAGCTGAGGTTATTGGTCTCGCCCGTAAATCCTTGCGCCGAGCAGAACGGCGCGCTTGTGCCGCCATAGAAAGCCCTTGTCCTGGGAACGATGGTTGATCCGCTGTTGAAGCTGGCCTGGCCGCCGCCATCTTCGTTTCCACCGTAGCCAAACACGTTGAACTCAGCGATTCGCCAACCGGCTGCTGCGTTAACGGAATTGTCCCCCACCATCGAGTAGGCCGTGGTCCCGACCGTCAAAGTGACACGATCCTCACTCGCACTAACGGCGCCGCTCAGGGTTAACTGGGCGAGGTTGGAGATGGGCTGGTGGGGTACCGCCACAGCCCGACTGCTGTTCTTCCAACAATAGATTGTCGAAGCGCCAGTGAACGAGAATTGGTTCCAGCCCGATGGGCACGTGGTGTTGTAATTTAGGAGCCAGTACTGAATGAAGATAACGCCCGAAGAACCGTCGTTTGCGAACACGAACTGCTGCCAACCGGAGCATTGAGCCGGATCATCTGCGCCGCTGCACGTCGTGCTCGCGAAGAAGTCGGTGTTGAGTTGAAGCGTATAGGCATTCGCGACCGGTGATCCTGAGTTGCCGATCGGTGAACTCACGCTCGTCACACCGGTAACCGAATCGAAAGAGCCAATTGCTGTGGATATGAACCCCGTCGGCGCCTGGGCAGAGATATCATTGCCTGCACCTACGACTAACGGTCGAGGACCGCGCCTCGGCGGCATGGGTATGGGCGGCGCGGTTGAGCACGGAACCTCCTGCCACTCGGTATTCGGATACTCAGAAGTGAAGCATCCCGCTTTGGGAGCGGGTAAGTGCGGCATGGCTTCACGCCACTGACCTGCGTTGGGTGTTGGCGTGGGCTCAAGTGCGGGCTCTGTAGGTTGAACAGGGACACAGGATAGCAGGAGCCACAGAGCCGCAACGATGACAAGAACTGTCGTGAAACGCCCATAGGTTAATCCGCTGGTTTCCATCGGTCACCCCTCCTTGTAGACACGCTAAAGACATGTGACATCGTGCCAACAGACTATTACAGAGGGCCTGTAGTGCCGTGAACCTGTCCCTCGCCATGATTAACATAACGAACGAGACGACAGTCACACGGGGGAAAGGAATGTACCGACAGGCGAAGAGGGGAAGTGCCGTCAAAACAAGAGAGTGCGACGCGTTTGGGATCGGCGTACGTTGCCGGAAACGAGGAAGATAGGCTGCACGGGCAACCTATCGCTATTATACAACGAGTCTTGCCATATAGATCCCATCAACTTAACAGATTGTCTCCAAGTCACACACCGTCATGCCGGCCGATACGCATTGGTATGGCATCTTAGCGTCAGGATATGCGCGTGGTTATCGTAGGGAACGTCCGAATCGATCCTGACCGATAGTGGTGACCTACTGCGTGTGACGAAGGTAGCGTCATCTGCATAGAAGGACGGCGGATTGCGCGGATAGCCGCGCCGGCGGCGCTGCGTAGCCTGCGCGCCCAGAGGCCCCCCGGCGCGGTTGGCGGGGCGGGCGTCAATGCGGGCGCTACAGGCCGGTGAAGGTCATGGTGGCTGTGCCGGATGTGGCGAGCGGCTGGATCGAGATGTGGATGTTGGCCGGCAGAGCGGCGGAGTTCGTCTGCGTGAGGGTTAGGGTGCATTCCCTGGTCGCGGTGTTCATGGCTGCTGTCAATACAAGCCCGCTGAAGCCGTATAGCGCGCCGCCGAGGTCGGTCACTACTTCCGTTGACCAGGCTGTCGTCACCGAAAAGAGCTTGGTCGCCAGGATGCCTGTGCCGGACGCGACGATTGAGACAAGGACGGCGGATGCGGTGCTGCCGGATAGGGTGTACTTGGCGATGGCGGCGGGCGTGTTGTGGGCGACGTTCGCCTTGCTGTGTTTCCACCCCAGGGGGCCGGTGCTGTACATGGGGCCGCGCACGTCGAGGGCGGCCTGGGGCGAGGCTGTGCCGATGCCGAGAGCGGTCAGCGCGCCTTTGCGCCCGACGATGACGCCGCTGTCGGGCGCGTTCTCGGCCTGCAGGACGTAGACGACGTTGCCCTCGGCGTAGACGGCGCCGTTGAGGGGCCAGGCTGCGACCGCGGCGGCGTCGCTGTCGGCGATCTCGACGGTGTAGGATGCGGGGTTGACGGCGGTGATGCGACCTGCGCGCGGCGGGCCGGAATAGCCGAGCAGTAGGCGCAGTTCGGAGTCGTTGCCGAGGGTGTAGGCTTGGTTCATGGGAGTAGCTCCTTGTGAGTAGGCAGTCGGGAGTGGGGAGTAGGCAGTATGTTGACCCTCCCTACTCCCTATCTCCCTACCTCCCGACTGCCTCTTCTGAGAAGGTCACGATTCGTCTCCGAGCCAGAGGGTGTGGGTGAGCAGGCCGCGATCCCAAACTTCGCGGATGCGACGCACGCGGAACTTTCGTGCATCCCACCCCAGCAACGGCTCCGTCACCTCGACGACATCGTACAATTCCAGCGCCAAGTTCACCGGCGCTTCGATCATGGCGTCAACCGCCAGTTTGTTCTGGCGATTCGCCTCCGCTGCAGCCGCAGCCAACACGCGGGCATCCGTGTTGTAACGCGTGTTCGTCAACGAATAGGACAGCGGCCGCGTGTTGGGCACGACCGGCCCCGCCGCCATGCCCACATAGCCGCCATCCTCCGGGTCCGTGCTGGCGGTGCCCAACACATAGGCGAAAGCCAGACGCCGGTAATC
>JASGTU010000191.1 GCA_030058085.1 Chloroflexota bacterium | reverse complement strand
CCGGCGGCGTCTGCACCATCGGGCGCCTCGTCGTCCACCCCGACCGGCAGCGCCAGGGCATCGGCACGGCGCTGATGGCGCGCATCGAGGCCCTCTTCCCGCAGGTCGAGCGCTACGAACTGTTCACGGGCGCACGCAGCGAAGGCAACCTACGCCTCTACCGCCGCCTCGGCTACGTCCCCACCGAGACCCGTGTCCTCAGCGAGCGCGTCACCCTGGTATTCCTCTCCAAGCCCGCCGCCTGACGTGTGACGCCTGGCGTGTGGCGGGCAGGCACAAGGCCTGCCCCTACTCAACGCGGCTGATCTGGCACAGATACGCCCGGTGCGGGACCGAGCCGCTGATCGGGTCGATGGCGTCATTGCCGATGATCAGGTTCAGGTTGGCGCCGTCCGCGCCAAACGGGTCATAGCCCGGCGCGCCGATCTCTTCGCTGGCTTGCCACCAGCCGTGCTGCCCGCAGGCCACGCCCGGCGCCAGCGAGTCATTCAAGCGGGCGCGCGCCCGCACCGCGCCCAGAGGCGTCTCGATCCGCACCCACTCGCCGGCGACGATCGCGCGCGCGGCTGCGTCCGCCGGATGCAGTTCCACCTCCGGGTCGCGGGCCATGCGCCGCAGGCTCGGCAGCGCGCGGTGTTGGCTTTCGCAGAAGAGCGAATGCTTGGCGCTGGTGAGGATCAGCGGGTAGCGCTCGGCCAGATCGGGCCGCGAACGCGGGCTGACCAGCGGCTCGTCATACTCCGGCAGCGGCGGGTAGCCGTTTGCCAACAGCGTCTCGGAATACAGCTCGATCTTGCCCGTCGGCGTGGCAAAGCCCTGCGCCGCGCCGTCCTTCTCCTCGGCGAATTTGCGATAGCGCGTCTGCACCGGCGCCCGCACCCCGCCCGGGTTCGCCCGCAACGTCTCCAGCGAAATGCCCGACGGCGCCAACTGCGCGCGGTACGCCGCGTCGATGTCGCCGTCCCAGAAATGCCGGCCCAGCCCAAGCCGGCGCGCCAGCTCAAATATGATCTCCGTGTCGGACCGGGCCTCCCCGCGCGGCTCGACCACGCACCGGCGCAACTGCACCAATGCCTGCGCCTCCGCGCTCACCTCGAAGCCCGTCTTGAGCGCTTCCCGCTCGAACGCGCTCGCCACCGGCAGCACCACATCCGCCAGTTCTGCCGTCGGGTTCATGAACAGGTCGGCGTGCACATAGAAGTCGAGCGCAGCCAGCGCCTCGCGCCCGCGGCGCCCATCGGCGTGCGCCAGCAGCAGATTGGCGCCAAAGCCGGCCATGCCCCGCACCGCATAGGGCCGCCGCTCCAGGATGGCGCTGTAGATCTCGTCGCTGGTCACATGCCGCCAGCGCGACGGGCCGAGCGGGCGTTCGCCCAGACCGAGCGCGCCCGGCCCCTGCTCCGCCCGAATCAACTCGCGGCCGGACATATCCGCCGCCGGCGCCGCCTCAAACAGCACATTGCCCCCCTTGACGTCCAAACTGCCCGTCAGCGCGTAGAGTTGGCCGATAGCCCGTGCGATCTGGGTGGCGTTGGTCTGCTGCTCCACGCCGCTCCACGCGTAATAGGCCACAGGCCGCGCCTCCCACAGCAGCCGGGCCGCGGCCTCGATCCGGTCGCGCCCCACGCCGCAGATCACCTCCGCCTGCGCCGGCCCAAATCGCCGGCAGTTCTCCGCCACGAGGTCGAACGCAGGCCGGCAAATCACCTTGCCCTGCAGCGTCTCGATCTCAACCTCGCCGAAAAGAGCGAGGTCGGCGCTCTCCCCTTCGTAGCGCCGCGTGCCCGCGTCGTAGAGCATGGGGCGTTTCCGCGCCTCGTCCCACGCGACATAGCGCTGATCGCCGCCTGCCGCCGTGAGATCGGGCTCGGTCAGCAGACGCCCGTTGTCCGCACGCACGAGTAGCGGGCCGTTCGTCCACTGGCGAACGAAATCCTGATCGAACCAGCCGCGCTCGATCATCACCCCCGCCAAGGCCAACGCCAGCGCGGCGTCCGTGCCGGGGCGCACCTGCAGCCACACGTCGGCCCGGCTCGCCAGCCCGGCGCGTCGCGGGTCGACGACGATCAGCCGCGCCCCCCGCTTCAGCGCCTCTGTGGTCGACACGGCGTGCGCCAGCCGGGCGACGACGGGATTGTAGCCCCAGAACAAAATGCAGCCGGCGTGCTCGATGTCGGGCATATACAGGCCGGGCACGCTGGCGCCGAACGTATAGACCGTAGCCAGATACCGCCCCCACCCGCACAGCTCCATCGACACGCTCAGGTTGGGGCTGCCGTAGGCGTTCATCAACCGCTCCACCCACACCGTCGAATCGACAGAAGCCGACGTAGACGGAGACGCCATCGTGAACGCCACGCTCTCCGGGCCATGCTCGCCGGCCAAGCGCCGCAGTTCGGCAGCCGCCAAATCTAGCGCCTCGTCCCACGAGATTCGCCGCCACCCCGGATCGGGGTCGCCCTTGGACCGCGTTCGTCGCATGGGGTATAGCAGCCGCTCCGGGTGATAGACAAGCTCCGGCCCCGCCCGCCCCTTGGCGCACAGGGCCTTGCCGGTGGGGTGCGACGGATCCGGCTCCAGCGCCGTGAATCGCCCATCCTCCACCACCGCGATCGCGCCGCACCGTGAGACGCACAAAGCGCAGTACCCCGCAATCCGCTCGGCAGTTCTTGTGTCTGCCGCCATCTGCATGCCTCCTTCCTGCCCACACCTGCACCAAGGGCCATACGCTCGCCGTGTGGCAGCGCTAAGCCTCACCGCCCGGCGCGCACCCCGTCCGGCACAGCACCGGGCCGTAGGTCGAACGGGACATGCAGCGGCAATGTCCTGGCAGCTTAGAAGGCGGGTTGATGCGGTTCGGTCAATGGAGGCTCGACGCGGCTGTGCAAACGTCGGGGGGCGCGCAACTTGGTGCACGACCCTAGCACACATCGGGGGGCAAGTCAATGCCGCGCCCGCCGCCCAGGTCCGCACCGGGAACGCCGCCATCCCTGGCGGCAAAAGCGCCGGCGAGAATGCCGGCAAAGATGCCGGCGATCCCAGGAGCGTCACGAATCAGGTTTGACGGATGATGCATGACGTGTGACGCCTGACTCGCGATTCCCGCCGCCTTGCGGTACAATCGGGACAAACCGCACGGCTCACAACCCGAAAGGCGCAACCATGCAACTGCCCATCATCGCCCTCGCCATGGGCGACCCCGCCGGCATCGGGCCGGAGATCGTCGTCAAACTCCTGGCCGAAGAAGCCGTCTACCGCAAATGCCGCCCCTTCGTCATCGGCGACCTGTCCGTCATGCAGGAGATCGCCAACACGCTGCGCAGCCCCCTGCACTTCCGGCCCGTCGA
>JASGTU010000190.1 GCA_030058085.1 Chloroflexota bacterium | reverse complement strand
AGGACATAATCGGCGTAGTCGGCGGTGTCGGTTTGGAAGTGTTCGAGCACGACGGTGAAGAGATCGTCGCGGCGCAGCCCGTCCAGCACCGCGCTTTGGTCGGGGTTGACGGCCGCGGGGTTGCTGTTGTAGACGATCAGCGCTTTGACGGGCGGGCCGGCGTCTTCGGGCCGGGTCTCCGCGTCGACGGGGCGCGGGTGATGATGGGCGCGGGCGATGGCTGCCGGGTCCAGGCTGAGGGCGTCTCCCAGGCGGATCATGTTGAGGGTGCGCGGTTCGCCGGTGAGCAGATCCGGCCTGTGTAGCGCGGTGCGGTCCATATGACGGAAAGCGCCGCTGGCGCTCAACTGGATGCCGCCGCCGTGGTCGCGCCATGCGCCGACCAGCGCGGGCAGGCAGGCGACGGTGCGCGCGGCCATGCCGCCGCCGGCATGGCGCTGCAAGCCGTAGTTGACGCGAATGGCGGCGGGCCGGGTCGTGGCGTAGGCGCGCGCCAACTCGCGAATTCGCTCGGCGGTCGCGCCTGTGATCTCTGCGGCGCGTTCCGGCGTCCACTCCGCGACCCTGGCGGCGAGGGCGTCGAAGCCGAGGGTGTAGCGCTCTACGTAGTCTGCGTCGATCAGGCCTTCTCCGATGATGACGTGCATCATCGCCAGGGCGAGCGCGGCGTCCGTGCCGGGGCGCAGCGGGAACCACTCGCCGGCGGCGCGGGCTGTGCGCGTGCGCGCCGGGTCGATGACGACGACGCGGGCGCCGTCGTTCTTGGCCTGCTGAACGAAGGGCCACAGGTGCATGTTGCTGGTGAGCGTGTTGCTGCCCCAGATCAGTATCAGCTTGGCGCGGGCGAAGGCTTCGGTCTCCATGCCTTCGGTGGCGCCGATGGTGTAGGCGTAGCCTTCGCCGCCGGCGACGGAACAGATAGTGCGGGCGAGTTGGCTGGCGCCCATGCGGTTGAAGAAGCGCTGCGCCATGCCCTCGCCTTGCAGCAGGCCCATCGTGCCGGCGTAGGAATAGGGCAGGACGGACTCGGCCCCGTAGCGGGTGATGGTCTCTTGCAGCCGCGCGGCGATGCCGTCGATTGCCTCGTCCCAGGAAACCGGCGTGAAGCGGCCTTCGCCCTTGGCGCCGGTGCGCTTGAGGGGCGTCGTCAGGCGGTCGCGGTGATAGGTGCGCTCGAGATAGCGGTCCACCTTGGTGCAGAGTGCGCCGGCGGTGACGGGGTGCTCGGGATGGCCCCAGATGTCGAGGGCGCGGCCCGTGGCGCGGTCGACCGCCACCTGCCATGAGCAGGAGTCGGGGCAGTCGTGCGGGCAGACGCCGGTGACGATCTGCACGTTGGGGTCGGATTGGTATCGGGTTAAGAGAGTGGTTGCCATCGAGCGCTCCGCAGTACGGGAAATAAGGTTGCGTCTATTGCCGGAGGGTAGTGTAGCAGAGGGGATCGACGCGGGCCAAACGGCGAATCATCGTCTTGCAGCTCCGCCGCTTCTGGGGAGAACCGGTGCGGAGAGGTTCGGGATCGGCGCCGAATTGTGCAAGATGCACAATAAGGGCGGCGATTTTTTGGTCGAACTTGTGATGGTAGGCCGGCGAGTATCGGCCTATACTGGCAGCCATGTGAATCAAGCTCAGCTCCGGCTGGGACAAACGGACCGGTTCACCGGCAATCGGATGATAAGGAGACTGGACATGGAACTGTTGCTCGCCCTTGGCGGATTCGCCGCTCTGTTCACGATGTGGGTCGTGGCGCCCAAGTTTCTGGTCAAGAAATCGGAATAAGCTGAAACATCCGCGGGTTATTGATCATCATTGTACGCTCCGGTTACAAGCCGAGTTTGGGGTCGGGAGGCATGCTCTCGCCGGCCCCTTTCGGGTTCTCTGACCGGAGGTTTTTTGTGCTAGGGCGCGCTGCGCTGTGGAATTATCATCAAACATTACATTGAAACGAGGAGCAAGAAATGGCTTTGCATTGCAAGACCCCGCAGGATGTTGCGGAGGCCATTCGAGACCATAACATTCTGTTTGTAGATGTGAAGTTCACCGATCTATACGGCCAGTGGCATCACTTCTCGATGCCAATCGAGGAGGTCGACATCGAAGCGCTGTTCGTCGAGGGGCACGGGTTCGACGGCTCGTCGATCCGCGGCTTCAAGACGATTGAGTCGAGCGATATGAACTTGATCGCAGATCCGACCACGGCCATGATCGATCCGGTCTGCGCCATGCCGACATTGAGCTTGATCTGCGACGTGGTGGACCCCATCAGCGGCGAGGCGTTTAGCCGCGACCCGCGGAACGTGGCGCGCAAGGCCCTGGCCTATCTGCGTTCGACCGGCATTGCCGACGAGGTCTACATGGGGCCGGAGGCGGAATTCTTCATTTTCGATAAGGTGCATTATTACGCCGGGCAGAATGCGGCGGGCTATGCGGTCGATTCGGAAGAGGCGCCGTGGAACTCGGCTGTCCCCGGCTTGGGCCACCAGATCGGCTTTAAGGGCGGCTATTTCCCGGTGGCGCCATATGACGCCAACCAGGACCTGCGTTCGGAGATGGTGCGCGCCCTGATCGATGCCGGTTTGAACATCGAAGTGCACCACCACGAGGTGGGCACGGCCGGCCAAGCCGAGATCGACATCAAGTTTGGGCCGTTGGTGCAGATGGCGGACAACATCCAGGTGTACAAGTACGTGATCAAGAACGTCGCCAAAAAGAACGGCAAGTCGGTCACGTTCATGCCCAAGCCGATCTTCCAGGAGAACGGTTCCGGCATGCACACGCATCAGAGCCTGTGGAAGGACGGGCAGCCGCTCTTTGCCGGCGATAAATATGCGGGCTTGAGCCAGACGGCGCTGTGGTACATCGGCGGTATTCTCAAGCACATCAACTCGCTGCTGGCATTTGCCGCGCCGACGACGAATTCGTACCGGCGGCTGGTGCCGGGCTACGAGGCGCCGGTTGTGGCGGCCTACTCCGCCCGCAATCGCTCGGCAGCCATCCGTATTCCGACCTATTCGCACTCGCCTAAGGCGAAGCGCATCGAGTTCCGCTGCCCGGACCCGGCGGCGAACCCCTATCTGGCCTTTGCCGCCATGCTGATGGCCGGCCTGGACGGCATCAAGAACCAGATCGACCCGGGCAACCCGGCTGAAGTCGACCTGTACGAACACGAGGTGCTGAAGAAGGCGCCGATGGTCAAGGGTTCGCTGGAAGCGGTGCTGACGGAGCTGGAGAACGACAACGCTTATTTGCTGGAGGGTGACGTCTTTACCGCCGACCTATTGGAGACCTATGTGGGGCAGAAGCGCATCGCCGACGTGGATGCCGTGCGCCTGCGGCCTCATCCCCAGGAGTTTGTGATGTACTACGGCATCTAGCGCCTTGTCTGTTCCTCTCGTAGACGCTTTTCCGGCGTCATGCTGAGTGTAGTTGGTAGGCGGCGGCCCGTATCCGGTTGGTTGGGATGCGGGCCGTTGCCATGCGTCCGTCTGTTGAGCCGGTTGGGGCGGTCGCCAGAGAATGCTACAATGAGAGGCGCCCGTTTGGGGGGCGCCTTGTCGCATCCGGCGCGTGCCGCTCGACATTGTTAGAACAGGAGATTTCTGGTCAATGGCTATCACAAACAGCGTGGAAGACCTCGAGCGCGTCGACGAGATCATCAAGCGCAACGACATTCGCTTTATCCGGCTCCAGTTCTCCGACATTGTGGGCGTCGCCAAGCATGTGACGATCCCCGTCGGCCATTGGGAAACCGCGGTGAGCCACGGCATTTGGTTTGACGGCAGTTCGGTCGAGGGCTTCGCCCGCATCGCCGAGAGCGACATGTATCTGGTGCCCGACCTGAACACCTTTGCCGCCATCCCGTGGGAGATGGATCTGTCTACGGCGCGCGTGATCTGCGATGTCTATCTGCCGGACGGCGAACCGTTCCCCGGAGACCCGCGTCATGTGTTGAAGCGGCAGCTGGAGCGGGCGGCGCAACTTGGGCTGGCGTATCAGGTGGGGCCGGAGTTGGAGTTCTTCCTTTTCGAGCGCAGGCCCGACCGCTCGCTGCTGCCGTTGCAGCCGCATGACAACGCCGGCTATTTCGATGTGAGCACCGACTTTTCGCACAGCATCCGCCGCCAGATGGTGGATGCGCTGATGTCGATGGGCATCAACGTCGAGACTTCGCACCACGAGACGGCCATCGGGCAGAGCGAGATCGACTTCCGCTTTGGGCCGGCATTGACCGCGGCAGACAACGCCATCACCTTCCGCATCACGCTCAAGGCCATCGCCCAGAAAAACAATCTGCACTGCACCTTCATGCCCAAGCCGATCACGGGGATTGCCGGCTCCGGCATGCACGTGCATCAGAGCCTTTGGCGCAAGGACAGCGGCGAAACCGCCATGTACGATGCGGCCAACGAGTATGGCCTCAGCCAGACAGCGCTTCAATTTATCGCCGGCCAACTGGCCCACGCGCCGGCAATGACGCCGATCTTGGCCCCCTTGGTCAACAGCTATAAGCGCCTTGTGCCCGGCTACGAGGCCCCTGTCTACATATCGTGGGCGCGCACCAACCGCAGCGCGTTGATCCGCATCCCGCGCATCAGCGGCGGGCGAGCGCGCAGCAGCCGCTGTGAACTGCGCTGCCCCGACCCCAGCGCCAACCCCTACTTGGCTTTCGCGGTGATGCTCGCCGCGGGGCTGGACGGCATCGAACGGCGCATGACGCCGCCGAGCCCGTCGGAAGAAGACCTCTATCATGTGGATGGCCAGCGCTCCGGCCTAGAGACACTGCCGGGCGATCTCGGCGCGGCCATCGCCGCGCTGCAGGAAGACGCCGTCATCCAGGACGCGCTGGGCCAGCACGTCTATGAGCGCTACGTCGAGGCCAAACTGCTGGAGTGGAGCGACTACCGGCTGCAAGTCACCCAGTGGGAGCTTGACCGTTATCTGACGGTCTATTAGGCGGTCATCACGCCGGTCAACCAACAACCGTACAACAGAGATGGAGCCGCAGACCATCATGGACAAGCGCACGCGCTTGGAAACCGCCTTTGCGTTGAGGGTTGCGGATAGGCCGCCTATTCTGGGCGGCTGGTTGGCCGCGCCGCAGCATATTTGCACCCTGACCGGCTGTTCGCAAGAGGAATACTGGGATGACCCCCTGGCGTGGAGCTTGGCCGCGGAGCAGGCGTTGGGCAGCGACGGCCTGATCGACGTGTTCATGCCCGTTTCGCGCGGGGAGTATCGCTGCGTCGACCAGCGCGTGCTGGACAAGCGCGCAGCCTATACGGTGGAGCGCATGTTGGCCGAGATCGAGGCCATGCCCGACGCGGCGATGCTGCGCGCCGGCTTCGACGCGGAGGCGCTCTACCAAGAGATGGCGGCTGAGCACCTTGAGCGCCAGACCGCGTGCGGCGACATGGTCTGGTGTCCGGCGGATTGGAAGCTGATCCCCAAGGCGCTGTGGTACGAGCAGTTCGGCTACGAGACGGCCCTGACCGCGCTGGCGCTGTACCCGGACCGCTACCGCAAGCTGATCGAGGTGAGCGCGGAGCAGGGCCGGCAGCGCGCCGTGGTGCGGGCGCGTATGATGCGCGAAGGGATGTTGCCGCGCGCACTGCTCACGGGCGAGGACCTATGCGCGCAGCGCGGGCCGTTGGTGTCACCGGACTATCTGCGGCGCGAGTATTGGCACTGGGTGGAGTATGCGCTGGAGCCGCTGCTAGCGGTGGGCGCCAGGGTCGTGTGGCACTGTGACGGCGATTATCGCCCGCTGCTCGACGATGTGCTGGCAAGCGGGGTCGGCGGGCTGCAGGGCTTTCAACGCGAGTGCGGCATGGAGTTGGAGTGGATCCGCAACCTGTGCACGCGCTCCGGCGATCCGCTGCTGATCTTCGGGGCCATGTCGGTGACGGAGACGCTGCCGCACGGTACGCCCGAGGACGTGCGCGCCGAGGTGCAGCGCATCATCGATTTGTGCCGCGATCATGTTGGACTGGCGTTTATGACGAGCAATACGATCACGCCCGACGTACCGTTCGAGAACCTGATCGCCTATTACCGCGCCGTGCAGGAAAGCGCCTGGTAAGCCGCGCTCAGTCCGCCAGGCGGCCGAGGATGCCGAGCAGCAGCTTGCTCAGCCGCGGCGTGATGAGATGGCCGGCGTCCTGGACCTCTTCGTGCGATGGCTCGCCCGCCGCGTCCAGCTGATCGATGGCGACGTTGGTGATGGTGCTGATGCCCAGCACCTGCATGCCGGCGTGATGCGCGACCAGGGCTTCGGGCACGGTGCTCATGCCCACGGCATCGGCGCCGATGGTGCGCAGAAAGCGCACTTCGGCCGGCGTCTCGAAATTGGGGCCGGAGAGGATGATGTAGACGCCATGCCGCAGGCTAAGGCCCTGCTGCGCGGCGACGTCGCCGGCCAATTGGCGCAGGCTGCGCGAGTAGATGTGGTTGGCTGCGGGGAAACGCGGCCCGAACTCGTCGAGGTTGGGGCCGGTAAGCGGGTTGTGGCCGGCCATCCCCACGAAATTGATGTGGTCGTCCAGGATCATGAGGTCGCCCACATTGAAGTCCGGGTTCAGCCCGCCGGCGGCGTTGGAGATGATGAGCGTGCGCACGCCCATACGCTGCATCACGCGGACGGGCAGCGTCACCTGTTGCAACGTATAGCCTTCGTAGTAGTGGACCCGCCCCTGCATGACACAGACCGGCGCGCCGGCAAGCGTACCGAGGACAAGCTTGCCCGAATGGCCGGGCACGGTGCTGGCGACGAAATGAGGGATATCGACAAAGGGCAGGGCAACGGCGTTCTCGACGGCGTCGGCCAACCTGCCCAGGCCGCTGCCCAGGATCAGGCCGACGCGGGGGCGCACGCCGGCGTGCGTCAGGATGTAGCGGGCTGATTCGTCATAGTGTCCAAGTGCGAAGCTGGCGGCCATGATGGACTCTCCTGGTTGTGGCGCAACGGTTGGGGCGGCGCTAGCGTGCTCTACTCGTCGTCTACCTCGCGCCCGTCGATCACCAATTCGGGGCCGCTTTCGTCGGCTACATGGCGATAGACCTGGGTCGTGCTGGCGCTGGCATGGCCGAGGCGTTCCTGCACCTCGCGCAGGTCGGCGCCGGAGTCGAGCAGGTGGGCGGCGAAGCTGTGACGCAGGGTGTGCGGCGTGACCGGCGTCTTGATGCCGATCTCTTTGACGTAGTGCTTGATGATCAGCCACAGGCCTTGCCGCGTCAGCCGTTGGCCGCGATGGTTGAGGAAGAGCGCCGGCTCAGAGGGGTTGACCACGAGTTGGGGCCGGCCTTCGCGCAGATACGCCTCGACCGCTTGGCAGGCGCCGTCGTAGATCGGCACGGTGCGCTTGCGTTTGCCGCTTTCGCCGCAGGTCACCAACTTGGAAGCCAGATCGACGCTTTCTAGGTCGAGGCTGACCAGCTCGGTGACGCGCATGCCGGTGGCGTAGAGCATTTCGAGCAGGGCTTTGTCGCGCAGCGCCTTGGGCGAGTGGTCGCCGGCTGGCGCGGCCATCAGCCGCACAATCTCGTCCAGGTGGATGGCGCGCGGCAGGTTTTTCTTCACCTTGGGCGAGTCAAGCCGGTCCGATGGGTCCGTATTGAGGTGACCGGAGTTGACGAGATAGTGCAGGAAGCTTTTGACTGAGGCCACTTTGCGGGCTACAGTGGAAGAGGCGTAGGCGCGTTCCTTGAGGAATAGCACGTAGTTCTGCACGACCTGCTCGTCCACATCTCGCCAGCCTGCGATGCTCTGCCCGGACGGCGCGGCGTAGCCTTCCAGAAACTCCATAAATTGGGACAGATCGTTCTGATATGCCGCAGTGGTATTGGCTGAGCAATTCTTTTCGTTCACCATGTAATTGAGAAACTGTGCAACCTGACGCTTCATGTGCTGTCTCCTTGGGACCACTGCGACCGGATACAAATGGAGTGTAACACGACTTTGCATAAAACGAAAAGGATCGGACGGGCTGTGCTATAATGGGCGGCAATGGTTAAGCGCAAGAGCAAGACGCAACCGGTCAAGAGCGGGGCCGAGTTGCGCCGCTTCACGACCGAATTCTTCTCCTACTTTGGGGCTGCCGTGGGCGAAGCGGATGCACCCTCCGACGGCTGCCTGACGGTCGAACTGGGCGACGAGCTGGCGGAGCACTTCGGCAGGCCCGTGTTGCACCTCTGTTTTCACAATGCGGAGGGCGTTTCGGGCTATGATCTGGTGGCGCACGGCAGCCGCACGTTCGACCGTATGCTCGCCTATTTGAACGGGCGCGGCGCGGCGACGCTGCTGGACCTCCCCAGCCGCCACACGAGCAGCGAGGAACTGCTGGCTGCCGTGCGCCCGCTCAACGCCAGCATCGCCAACCTGCGCATGAGCGAGCAGGTGCGGCGGCTGTTTGTCTTCAACTGGCGCATCACTTATCGCTCCGACGACAAGCGCGAGGAGTTGTATACCGTCGTGCTGGACGAGGACGGTGAGCGGCTGCGTCTGGTTGGCGAGCCGGACGCGCCGGCCGGCGCGCTGGACCTGGATGCGCTCTTTGCGGACGCGACTGAGCACGCCAATGGCGCGGACGATAGCGGCGGCGGGCATGCGGCGAACGGGCAACAGGCGGCGCGCCCGTTGCCGCCTATGACGCACTTGGTGCGCCTGGCCGAGGCGGCGCGTAAGATCGCCATCTATCACGCCGACTTTCGCTGCGTGACGCACGAGGCCGACGTGCTGCCGCGGCTCTACCGTACGCTGAACCGGCTGACAACTTATTACGGACAGCAGATCGAAGAGGTCTACGACAGCCACGATCCCACGGGCGAGAAGCGCCGCGCTTTGGAGGTCGATCTGGAGCGCAAGATCGCTGAGGAGGTGGAGAACCATCGCCTGCGCGTGGAAGTGACGTTGTTCAGCTACGCCGTCTTCAATTTGCCCGTTGCCGTAGCCGAAATGACGCTGAGCGACGGCAAGCGAGAGGCGACGGTGCGCGTGGCGCGCAACCGCTATTCGGGCGCGTTGGAGCGCCCGCGCTGCCATGCCTGCGGCGAAGAGACGAGTGCGGTTGCGGTCGACCGCAACGGGCATATCACCTGCGACAACTGCATCCGGCAGTGCGCCGGCTGTGGCGAGATGGTCTGCGCCGCATGTGGTGTGGCTCCGTGCCCAGTTTGCGGCAAAGAAAATTGCGATTCCTGCGGTGAAGCGTGCTGGGCGTGCGGAGAGCGGGCTTGCCCGGAGCACATCAGCCGGTGCCCGGTGTGTGGCGACACCGTGTGCCACGCCTGCCAGGCCGAGTGCGCCCATTGCGGCACGCGGCAATGTCGCAGCCATCTGCACACCGACGCGGTGCGCACGGCGGACGGGGAGTACCAGTTGATCTGCGCGGCCTGTGCAGTGCGCTGCCCGGGCTGTTTGCAGTACAGCGCATCAATTGAGACGTGTGAGGCCAGCGGTCAGCGTTTCTGCGCCAACTGCCTCGTCACCTGCGCCAAGTGCGGCAAGCGTGTCGGCCCCGGTTTCTACCAGGTTCACACGGAGACGGGCAAAGCCTACTGTAGCAGTTGTATGACCGAATGCCCGGCGTGCGGCGCATTGACGCCTGAGACGTCCGTCTGTGTGACGTGCGGCGCAGTGGGTTGCCACAGTTGCGGCGCGGCGTGCGACGTGTGCGGACGCTGGTCGTGCAAAGAGCATGTGCACCGGTATGAGGATTGCGGGCACGTGGTGTGCGCCGAGCACGTGGCGTATTGCGTTGGCGGCGGCGAGGAGATCTGCGCGCTGTGCCACGCGGGGTGCGCCATTTGTGGACAGCCAGTGTGTACAGAGCACACTATAATCTGCCGGCGCTGCGGTCAGGGATACTGCCCGGGCTGTATCGGCAAGTCCGGCCTGTGCGAAACGTGCGCCGGCATCGCGGAGTGGGGCGAACCGGTAGACATGCAGCAGGAACCGTGCGCCGCGCATCCGTCGGTAACCGAACTGGCGCGGCAGTTTCACTGGCTGCGCACCGAGAACCGGCGCTATGTGATCTACATGGGGCGCAGCGGGCTCCTGTCCGGCGCGGTCGTGACGGTGGAGCGCAGCCTGCGTGGGGGCAAGGTCGTGGCTGCGCACCGGCTTTCTCTAGCCGACATGCTGCGCGATCGCTTTGCGTGGACGGGGGACTGAGCGCCGCGTGGACCCGGCTGGACGCGCCGAACTGGCGCAGCGCCATCTGACCGACTGCCGTCTCTGCCCGTTTCTTTGCGGGGAGGCGCGCAGCACGGGCCGGGGCGTGTGTCGTGTGGGCGGCGCCAGCTACATCGCCAGCGAGATGCTGCACATGGGCGAGGAGGAAGTTCTGCGCCCGGCGCACGC
>JASGTU010000189.1 GCA_030058085.1 Chloroflexota bacterium | reverse complement strand
CCGGCAGGCGGGTCGCCGTACCGAGGGTGCTGGGGCGAGTACGGCTCCAGGTCGAGGAAGCGATCCGGCGCCCAATCGGCGGTGAAGATCGCCGTGAGGGCGCGGATGACCGGTTCGGCGTCGGTGATGAGGTAGAAGCCGCGCCGTCCGCCGACCGGCGCGCGGGCGTCCGCCGGCATGGCGTCCCATGTGAAGTTTTCACTGCCCACGAAGGCCAGACGGCCGTCGATCAGGCCGAACTTGGCATGGGTGTAGCGATAGCGCGGGTCATAGCCGGGCGGCGCGTTGGCGGCCGCGGCCAAGTAGCGCACGTCGGCCCCGGCTGCGGCTAGGCGGCTCACACACCAGCGCTGGAGGTCGGAGACGCCGCCTGGCGGGCCGCCTTCCAGCAGCAGCCGCACGCTGACCCCGCGGTCCGCGGCCGCGGCGATGATGTGCGTCAACTCCGGGTGTTCCAATACGTAGAGGCTGAGGTCGATGCTGCGCGTGGCGGACGAAAGCGCAGCCGCCAGCGGTGCGTAGAGTCCCTCAGGCGCCACTGCGACCGTGACCGTGGCATCGGCGTCGCCGTGCGGGGGGCGGGCCAGGCTCGCGTCATCCCAGCCCTGCCAACCTGGGCGGCGCACGCGGCGTCCCCAGGCCACGTCGCCCAGATCGCCGGCCCAGTCGGCTGCGGCGTCCGTGTCGAGCGGTTGGCCGGTGAGGGGATGCAGCTTGCGGTGATAGACCTGGCCCTCCACGCCGACGGCGCCGCGCGTGTAGAGCTGCGCGGGAACGCCAGTCCAGCCTTCGACGCCGGACGAGGCGTCGCCGTAGAGCAGGGCGTCGACGAGCCTGCCTTGCGCGTCGCGCAGGACGATCTGGCCGCCGCGATTGTTGAGGGCCAGGCTGCCTTCAAGCGGGAGGGTTGCCGGGTCGCTAGTTTCCGCCCAGGCGCAGGCCGCTGGCTCGCCGAAGCTGGACAGAAAAGCGGCGTCTTGGGCGGCGCACCACAGGCGTTGGCCCGGCTGCAGCGTTAGGGTGGCGGTCATGGGGAACGCGGCGCGGCGCGTGGCGGTGGCTAGCTGCCAGCCGGCGAGTGACTGGCCGCGTGCACCGGCGTTCCACAATAGGATCGCTTCGTCCGGCTCGCCGGTGATGACGCTGTCGACATGGGCGGCGGCGATGACGATGCGGGCGGCGGGCGCGGCGATGAGCGGCAGGTATAGATCGCCTTCCTCTTGGGCATGGGCCGCCGGACGTATGGCGAGCAACATAGCGGCGACGCAGAAGAAGGCCAGGAGCGCGGCTGCGGCGGCGCGGCGCATGGCAAGTCGGCAGGGCGGCGGCGCAGATTGCTGGCAAACGGGGGTGTGCGGCATGGTTCGCATTGGCATTGGCGGGAGCGGATGGTGAAAGCCGTGAACGACGGCGCAGTTCGATTGTAGTATAGTTTGCGCGCCAAAGCGAACCTGCAATGGCGTTTTGGCCGCGGGTCATTTGCCAAGCGTCAGGCGCTTTGTTATACTGGTGCAGCAGGTAACGATTTCGGGGCGTAGCGCAGCTTGGTAGCGCGCTTCAATGGGGTTGAAGAAGTCGGAGGTTCAAATCCTCTCGCCCCGACCATGCGCCTTCAAGAGCTCTCGCATTGTAGCGCACGCGGGGGCTCTTGTTGTTCAGCGCCGCAGTGTGGCTGGCTGTCAACGTGGACAGATGACTTAGGCGCCGCATGCCGGGTATTCACGCATAAACGGTGCGCCTGAGCGATCGGACGGCGGAGACGCGTACCACTTCGGCAGCGGCTTCGCCGTCTTTGTATTGGCCTAGCCCCCGAATTTGAGAACTTGAGATGGACCCCAAGATCGACCAGTGTCCAGACCTAACCGCCGAGGATGTCGCACGGCTGCGCGCCGTCGAGGCGGGCATGTATCTGACGGCGGATGTGAGCCGGTCGGATTTGCTGCTGTGCTGCCTGCTGGCATCGAACCGCGGTCTGATCGCACGCCATGTCATGCCCTCTTCCATTGCCTCGCTCTATCCCCAAGAGGCGACAGGCGCGGTCTTTAGTGAAGAGGAGCAGCCGCTTGTCATGCGCGTGCTGCACGGCGGACGCAGCGGCAGCGAGCAGCGCGAGATCAAGGGCAGCCGTGCGCCGATCATCCAGGATGTCTATCCGGTCGCCAACCAGGCAGGCATCGTGATCGGCGCGCTGGCCGTACAGACTAATATGTTTGCGCACGAACGCCATCACCGGCGACGGTATATCTTCCGCCACGCAGTCAGCTGCCTGTTGCGCATGTGCGCCCACGGCGAGTTGGAATGCGCGCAATCGCTGTCGCGCTTTGGGCTGTATGACGGCATCTATCTGGTCGACCGCACGCGCACGGTCTTGTATATGAGCGGCATCTCCGCCAACCTGTTCCGTTCAGCCGGGCTGACCGTGGACGTGGAGGGGCAGCGCGTCGCCGACCTGGAGCCGCTGGACGAAGAGATGGTGGATGTCGTGCTGGGGACCGGCGCGTGCCTGGAGGAGCGCCGTGAGACGCCGGACGGTCGCGTGTGGGTGCGGACGGCGCTGCCGTTGTGCATGTCGGCGCAGGAGATGCCCTTCTTCTATTGGCCGCGCTGGAGGCAGTTGCTACGCCGTCGAGACGGCTCCAGCATCGACGGCGTGCTGATGTTGCTGCACAACGCTACGGAGGCGGTGCAGAAGCAGCGCGAGCTAAACGTCAAATCGGCCATCATTCAGGAAGTCCACCACCGCGTCAAGAACAACTTGCAGACAATCGCCGCCATTCTGCGCATCCAGGCGCGGCGCAGCGAAAGTGAGGAAGCTCGCCAGCAGTTGGGCGAGGCGGTGAACCGCATCCTGAGCGTATCGGTGATCCATGAGTTCCTGAGCGAAGATGAGCACCGGCCCATCAACATCCGTGATCTGGCCGACCGCATTGTGGGGCAGGTGAGCAAGGTGACCGGCGTCCCGGGGCAGCAGATCGACATCCGCGTGCACGGCCCCAGCGTGCGGCTGCCGGCGGGCCAGGCGACGCCCGTCGCCATGGTGATCAACGAGCTGGTGTTGAACGCGGTCGAACACGGCTTGCAGGGCCATCAGACCGGCCAGATCGACATTGCGCTGCAAGATTTGGGCGACTCCGTGCGGGTGACGGTGGCGAACAGCGGCAGCGGTCTGCCGCCCGACTTCGACCCGCAGCGCAACAGCAGCCTGGGCTTGCAGATCATCCGTACGCTGGTGACCGATGACCTCAAGGGAACGCTCGTGATTGAGACGGCGGAGATGAGCGAACTCGCGGCGGAGGCGGAGCGAGCGGACGGGGACGGCGCCGCCGGCGAAGCTTCGTCCCTGCCCAGAGGCACGCGCGCGGTTGTGACCTTCCCGAAACGGTCCCTCAAGGTTGACTAAGGCCGCGGTCGCGTGTTTAATGGCCGCGTAGGGGCGGCAGGCGCGTGCCGGCGCTGCATCCAGGTCACATCCAGGTCAGATGTCGCAAGGCAAGAGCGCGTGCAGTGTGATATGATCGGGCGAGCGGTGCATGCAACTCGTAGGGCGGGTTGCAGTTAAATGGAAGAGGGCAAGGTCGCCGCTTTCTAATGGGACGGCTGGAAATGAGGAGATTGGGGACGTGGAACGCACACGGGTTATCATCGCCGACGATGAATCATTGATACGGATGGACCTGCGCGAGATGCTGACCAGCTTGGGCTACCTGGTGGTGGGCGAAGTCGGGGACGGGCGCAGCGCGGTCAATCTGGCGCGGGAACTGCGGCCCGACATCGTCCTGATGGATATTAAGATGCCGGATATGGACGGCATCGAGGCGGCGCAGGTATTGACCGAAGAGCGGGTGGCGCCCGTGCTGTTGCTCAGCGCCTATAGCCAGCAGGAGCTGGTGCAGCGAGCGCAGAAGGCCGGCGTGGCGGGCTATTTGGTCAAGCCCTTTCGCGAGAGCGATTTGACGCCGGCTATCGAAGTGGCGCTGGCCCGCTTCAGCGAGTTTCGCGCCATGGAGCGGGAAGTGGACAATTTGCAGGAGGCGCTGGAGACGCGCAAAGCCGTGGACCGCGCCAAGGGCATCCTCATGGATACCCAGGGATTGAGCGAAACCGAAGCGTTCCGCAAGATCCAAAAGATGAGCATGAATAATCGCAAATCGATGCGCACCGTGGCGGACGCCATCATCCTGGCGCACCAGGTTAGCGAGTAGCAGGCCGGATCGTGCGACTTTCCGTCATCATCCCGGTCTTCAACGAGCTGGCGACGCTGGAAGAGATCGTGCAGCGCGTGCGCGCCATAGACCTGACCGTCAATCGCCACGGGACGAACCCCATGTTGGACGGCCCGGTGACGCTGGAACGAGAACTGGTGATCGTCGACGACGGCTCTACGGACGGCACGCGCGACCTGCTTGACCGCTGGCGCACCGAGCAGCTGCCGGACGTGCGCATCATCTATCACGAACACAACAGCGGCAAAGGCGCGGCCTTGCGCACCGGCTTTTCGCACGCCGCCGGCGACATCTTTGTTATCCAGGACGCCGACCTGGAGTATGACCCGCGCGACTACATCAAGCTGCTGGAGCCGCTGTTGGAAGGGCGGTCGCCGGTCGTGTATGGCAGCCGCTTTATGGGCGGGCCGCGCTCGGCCATGAGCCTGACGCATACGCTCGGCAACAAGATGCTGACGCTGATGACCAATCTGCTGTTCGGCACGGCGCTGAGCGATATGGAGACCTGCTACAAGTGTTTCCGTCGCGACGTGATCGACGGCATGACGCTGCGCAGCCGGGCCTTCGAGATCGAGCCGGAACTGACGGCCAAGATCCTCAAGCGCGGCTACACCATTTTCGAAGTCCCCATCAGCTACAATGGGCGCTCCTTTCACGAAGGCAAAAAGATCGGCTGGAGCGACGGCTTTTCTGCGGTGCGCACGCTCGTTCGCTACCGGTTTACGGACTAGCCCTGTGGCGGCGCCGACCCGCCGGCGCGTGTTACTCGGCGTACCGGCGCCGCGGCGCACACTGAAAAGATGCGACGCAGCGTGATCGACGGCGCCATCTCTCCTCAATTTCCTC
>JASGTU010000188.1 GCA_030058085.1 Chloroflexota bacterium | reverse complement strand
CCGGTCCAACTGTTGGAACGGGTTCTGAGGCAGGATGCCCTGCTCGACGAACTGGATGAGGAACTTGGCCTCGGCGTCGTCGCGGCTGATGCCGAAGGTCGTCTGCGTCAGGTCGTTGGTGCCGAAGCTGAAGAACTGGGCTTCGTTCGCCATCTCGTCGGCGGTAAGCGCCGCGCGCGGCACCTCGATCATCGAGCCGAATTTGTAGTCGACCGTCGTGCCGCTCTCTTCGAAGACCTCGGCGGCAATGCGCTCCGTGATCTCCTTCATGAACTTCAACTCGTTGGCGTGACCGGCCAGCGGGATCATGATCTCCGGGTGGACGTCGACGCCATCGCGCTTGACACGGACAGCCGCTTCGAGAATGGCGCGGACCTGCATCTCGGAGATCTCAGGCATGATGATACCGAGACGGTCACCGCGCAGACCAAGCATGGGGTTCGATTCGCTCAGGGCCTCGACGCGTTCGAGCATGTCTTCCTTGACGCGGATCTGGGCCAGAATGTTGTCGATCTCGCTGATGGTTTGGCAGTGCTGCAGCCGCACCTTGAGATCGGCCAGGTCATCGACCAGGTCGTGGTGGGAAGGCAGGAACTCATGCAGAGGCGGATCGAGCAGGCGAATGATGACGGGGTAGCCGTCCATCGCCCGGAAGATGCCTTCGAAGTCGCTGCGCTGCATGGGCAGTAAGGCCTCGAGTGCGGTGACGCGGCGCGCCTTCGTGCCGGCGGTGATCATGTCCTGCACGATGGGCAGGCGCTCCTCGGCGAAGAACATGTGCTCGGTGCGGCACAGGCCGATGCCCGTGGCGCCATAGCGGCGAGCGCGTTCGGCGTCCGCCGGGTAGTCGGCATTGGCCCACACGCCCAGGCGGCGAATCTCGTCGGCCCAGGAGAGCAGGGTGACCAGCTCGACTTCACTCTCGAAGTCGGGTTCCTGTGTCTCGAGCTGGCCCAGGAAGACCTGGCCGGCGCCGCCGTCGATGCTGATCCAGTCGCCCTCGTGGACGGTAACCGCACCGCTATCCAACTGGACGATGAAGAGGCGTTGCTCCAGGTTAATGTTCATCACTTCGGCGCCGCAGACGGCCGGCGTGCCGAACTGGCGGGCGACCACAGCGGCGTGGCTGGTGGCGCCGCCGCGGCTGGTCAGAATACCCTTGGCCGCGATCATGCCGTGCACGTCGTCCGGCTTGGTTTCGGGCCGCACCATGATGACGGGTTTGCCCTCGTGCGCCCACTTCTCGGCGGTGTCCGCGTCGAAGACGGCGACGCCGACGGCTGCGCCGGGGCTGGCGTTGACGGCTTTAGAGACCAGCCTGGTACCGCTGCTGGCGGCGGCCTGCTTGACCTCATCGCTGAACTGCGGGTGCAGGAGCATGTCCACCTGCTCCGGCGTGACGCGCGTGACCGCCTTAGCCTTGTCGATCAGGCCTTCGTTCGCCATGTCGACTGCAATCTTGATGGCGGCGCGGGCCGTGCGTTTGCCGTCGCGGGTCTGGAGCATCCACAGCTTGCGGCGCTCGATGGTGAACTCCACGTCCTGCATGTCGCGGTAGTGGTCTTCCAGCTTGTCGCAAATGCCGATGAACTCTTCGTAGATTTCAGGCATGTCGCTCTTGAGCTGGCTGATGGGCAAGGTGTTGCGAATGCCGGCGACGACGTCTTCGCCCTGGGCGTTGATCAGATAGTCGCCATACAGCTCCTTGTCGCCGTTCACGGGGTTGCGGGTGAAGGCTACGCCGGTTCCGCTCTCGTCGCCCATGTTGCCGAAGACGACCATCTGGATGTTGACGGCGGTGCCGAGGTCGTGGCTGATGTTGGTGGCGTTGCGGTAGTCCACGGCACGCTTGCCGAACCAGCTATTGAAGACGGCGCGGGTCGCCAGTTCGAGTTGCTCGTAGGGGTCCTGCGGGAAGTCGCGGCCGGTGTAGGACTTAACCAGTTCCTTGAAGCGACCGGTAATCTCTTTCCACTCTTCGGCGTTCAGTTCGACATCATTCTTGATGCCGCGCACTTCCTTGACCTCTTCGATGACTTCCTCGAACGGTTCGTCGGGCACGCCCATCACCACCGCGCCGAACATCTGGACCAGGCGGCGGTAGGAGTCGTACACGAAGCGCGGGTCGTCGGTCAGCTTGATCATGCCCTCGGCGGTCTTGTCGTTCAGGCCGATGTTGAGGACGGTGTCCATCATGCCGGGCATGGAGAATTTGGCGCCGGAGCGGCAAGAAACGAAGAGCGGGTTTTCCGGGTCGCCGAACTGCTTGCCGGTGCGCTTCTCCAGTTCTTTCATCGCGGCCTGTTCTTGGTCCCACATACCGGGCGGGAACTTGCGGTCGTACTTCAGGTACGCGTTACAGGCTTCGGTGGTGACGGTGAAGCCGGGAGGAACGGGCAGGTCGATGCGCGTCATTTCGGCTAGGTTGGCTCCCTTGCCGCCAAGCAGCGCCTTCATGTCGTCCCAAGATTTCGGTTTCGCGTATTTTTCTGCTTCGTCCAGCTCGCTGAACAAGTAAACCCATTTTTTCGTAGAATCTGAACCTGCTGTCGCCATTTGCTTTACTCCCCTTGGCATTGAAATCAATGAAATCTGCGAGGTCGCGCACTACCCAGTCATCCACTGTCGCGCGGCCTCGTTCAGGAGACAAAACTCGTCTCCTAAGTGTATCGAGAAAGCCTTCCGACTACGCCATGCACCTGGTGAGCCTGATGGCTAGTCGAGTGTAGGGTTTTCGACCTGGTCACGTGACCAGGTCGATCCGGGTCGATCATTGTTATGTTACCACACTCTCGGCGCAAACGGAATCCACTGCATGTCTCGCACGAGTTGATAGAGAATTGGCCCATAGCTGAGCAGGATCAAGGCGATGGCTCCGGCCAGCCAGGGGGTCCATGTATCGAGCCATTTGGGCGTCGGGCCGGGGTGCAGCGGTTCGGCCACGGGCATTTCGACGGGTTGCGCCAAGCGCCGGCTGCGCGGCGAGAGGACCGTGCCGAAGACCACGATAAAAAAGAGCGTGGCGCTGATGAAAAGGAACGTCACGCCGACCACTGTCTCGATCAGGTAGGGCGTCCATTCGACGGCGCGATAGGGCGCATCGCCCAGCATGGAGCGGCGCGGCGCGCCGTGGTGCAGCCCGAGCAGGTGGTAGCCGTTGGCGAAGAGCAACATGCCCAGGAACCACGTCCAGGCCTGCGCCAGGGCCAGCGTCTTGGTGAAGAGCTTCTTGCCGGTCAGCTTGGGCAACAGCCAGTAGAGGATGCCGAAGAAGGTGAGCGTGGTGGCGGAGCCGACGGTCAGATGGAAATGGCCGGGCAGCCATGTGGTGTTGTGCACCACCATGTTCATGTTGTAGGACGCATTGGTGATGCCGCTGATGCCGCCGAAGGCGAAGAGGATCATGGCGAAGTTCTGCGCGGCGTAGGATGGGTCGCCCCAGTTCAGCCTGAAAATCCAGCGCAGGTAGCCTTTGCCGCCGCGGGCACGTGCGCCAAGTTCCAGCGACGCGATTACGGTGAAGGCGGTAAGCAGGCTGGGGAAGGCAAGGCTCATCGTCCAGGTGGCGTGCAGGATCTTCCATGCCTGCGGGATGCCGGGGTCGGCGTATTGGTGATGGAAGCCGACCGGCACGGAGAGCAGCAGGAAGAGCCAGAATACGAGACGCGCCAGGTTCTCGCTGAACATCTTGCCGCCCGTCTGCGCCGGCATCATGCCGTACCAGCTTAGGTAGGCGGGCAGCAGCCAGAAGTAGACCAGCGGATGGCCGAAGAACCAGAAGAGCGAGCGCGCCAGCAGCGGGTCGGAGCCGGTGTTCCAGTTTGCGATCGCGGGGAAGAGGCCGACCAGGAAGGCGCTGTTGGCCATGGCTGACGGCAGAATCAGGAACAGGATTTCCGCGGCGACGCCCAGCGTGGCGATCTGCCACATGACCATGGTGATGAGCGCGCCCAGGGCTAGGAAGGGCGTCGTCGTGCCGGGGTTTTCTTTGCGCCAGGCGCCGTAGGTGAAGTACATGCCATAGCCCGACACCCACGAGCCGACCACGAGCAGAACTAGGCCGAGGTAGAAGGTCCAGTCCGCCAGCATGGGCGGGTAGAAGGTGTAGAGCACCGTGGCGAGGTTGGCGAAGAGCGGGTAAGCCGCCAGAAGCAGCCCGGCAGCCATTAGCACGAAGGCTAGGATGTTGATCCACGGGAAGCGCAGCGGCCGCTTGAGGCTGTTGGCAACCACGTAGGTGAAGAAGCCGCAGATGAAGAACGTGGTCCACGTCAGCGCGTTGAGCACGCCGTGAATGGTTAGCCCCTGGTAATAGGTCTTGATGCCAGGCGCCAGGTAGCTGTACCAGTTGAGTCCGGCGTGTTCCAGGCCCTGGAGCACGCCCAGCCACAGGCCGATGGTGAGGGCGCCGATGCCGACGCCAATGTTGAGGCCGGTAAGGCGATTAACCGTCTTGTGGCCGGAATCGGTGAGCAGTACAGGTCGCGACCCTTCCGCTAGGCCGGCGGACGGCAAGGTTTGGACAGACATTCGTTCGCTTTCTCCTTCACTGGGCTGCAACTTGTTCCGCTTCGACGATCAACTGGCCATACATCGTGTGGTGAAGCTGGCCGCAGTATTCGTGGCAGACGAAATCGTACGTGCCAGGCGTGTCGAACTTGGCTTTCAAGGTCGACACTTGGCCGGGCAGGATCATCATGTTGATGTTCGTGCCCTGAATCTTGATGCCGTGCTGGACATCTTGGCTGGTCGTGTAGAAGGTGACCTCGGAACCGGCCGGGATGCGGATTTCGTTGGGCGTGAAGCTCCAGATCTGGGCGCGGATGTAGGCTTCGTACTTGCCGGGGGCCAGCTCGCGCAAGCCCGGGTCGGCAAACGGGCTGCCCGGTTCGTAGAGCTTGGTCGGGTCGATGCGTTGGTAGACGCCAGGCACCTGGAAGCCCGACGCAAAGGCGGACACCAGGATGGAAATGAAGAAGATGGCGAGCACTGCCGCCGCGATGCGCATCCACGCGGCTTCGAAGCGGTCGACGTGGATCGTTTCCTGCGGCGGCGCATCGCTTGCCGGCGGCGCGTCGCCGCCTGGTTCGTGATGGGTTCCCGGCACGGGTTCTTGGCGCGGCTCGCTCATTGCGTCACCCCTCTCGACAGCATGGTGAAATAGACGTTGCTCCATAGAAAGATGATGATCAGCGCATAGACCAGCAACAGGGCGATCGTACCGTGGGGCGTATCCGGCTCTTTTTTCACACCAACTCTCCTCGCGTACTTATGGGGCGTCAACCGTTGAACAAACTGCTTGCCAAAATAATCGAATCGCGGCTGCGGGTTATCTCATTAGGTACGTCAGGTCGGCGGCCATGTCTTCGCCCGACGTGCCGTAGGGAAAGATCATGCGTACATATCCCTCGTCGTCGACGAGGATGACGACGGCCGTGTGGTCGACCAAGTAACCGGCTGCGGACGTGCCTTCGTGCCGCTCGAAGAAGATGCCGAGGCGGCTGGCGACCGGCTGGATATCCTCGACTTTGCCGGTCATGCCCAGGAAGCTCGGGTGGAAGTAGGGCAGATAGGTGGAGAGCTGCTCCACCGTGTCGCGTTCGGGATCGACCGAGACCATGATGACCTGGACGTCTTCCGCCCGTTTAGGGCCGAGGGCCTCCATCATGCCCTTGAGGTCGTTGAGCGTCGTCGGGCAAACGTCCGGACAGAAGGTGTAGCCGAAGTAGAGCAGGACGAACTTGCCGCGGAAGTCGCTGAGGCTCATCGGCTCGCCGGTCGAGGTCATAAGGGTGAAGTCCGCGGCCTCTTGCGGCGACTGAATCAGCACGCCGTGCAGCTCCGGCGGGCGCAACCGCCAGGCGAGCAGCGCAGCCAGCGCAAGGACCAAAATGGCGCCTACGCTTATCCAGAGGATGCGCGAATAGATGGAGGTCTGGCGGGCGGCTTCTGGCGTGGCAGTGACGGTCGGTTCGGTAGGCGTGTTGGGGGCGGTCATGGCTCAGTCCGGGTAGCAGAGGAACAGGTGGGCCGCCTCGTAAGCGAGTCGATTTAGCCCTTCGCTGTTCTCCAGTTCTTTGGTGATGAAGTTGATGTCGCGCACGATGCGCACCGGGTCGGGCATGGGCGTGCGGTAGAAGGCGCGCTGGATGCCCCAGCCGTCGACGAGGACGTACATGGGGTCAAAGCGAAATGCGCCGTCGTCGGTTTGCTCATAGTAGGCGCCGAACCCTGCGCCGATCACGTTCTTCAGTTGGACCGGATCGCCGGTGACGAGATGCCAGTGTTCGCCGTCGAGGCCTTGTTCTGTAGCGAAGTGGCGCAGTCGTTCGGCGGTGTCGCGCTGCGGGTCGAACGAGATGGCCACGAACTCGACGGGTACGCTGCTGCCGGCCTCGTCTACCGCCTGTTGGATGACTTTCAGGCCTTGCACAGTCTGCGCACAGTTGGCGTCGCAGCCGGTATGCATGAAGGTGTAATAGACGAGCTTGCCGCGCAGGTCGTCGCTGGTCAGCCGTGCGCCGTGCTGGTCGGTGAAGGAGAAGCCGGGTGCGAGCGAGATGCGTGGCAGCACTTGGATCGGCTGAAAGATGGCGAAGGCAAGCGCCCCGAGGACGGGCAGCGCCAGAAGCAGCAGCCAATACTTCGACAGCGGAAGCCCGCCGCCGAATCGGGTTGGTTTTTGCGCATGCGTCGACAGGCCCACGTTGTCCCTCAAGCGACGATGTGATCGTTGTTCGGCCAAAGCGGGCAGTAGTGTACATGACAACGCACGCCGGTGCAACTGTCACACCTATTGATGAGTGATTTGGCGAGTGATTCGCCGCAGAGCGCAGCGGGCGAACCCTCGGCGAGTCCGCCATACTTATTCGAGGCGACGTGAGAGCTGCATATCGTGGCTGTCGCGTCTAGAAGGGGAGATCTGTGGGCGAGAAGGCGGCGAGCAGCCTCTGTGTCGATTCGCTGAGGCCTTCGCCGTGGTCGAAGTCGTAGCCGGGGATGGTGAGGAGCCAGGCCGCGCCTTCGTAGCCGTAGAGGCTGCGGGCGTAGAGCATGAGCAGGGCGGGCGAGAAGTGATGGCCGAGGCTGGGCGAATGCTCATCGGCGACGACGGGGGCGAGGCGGATGTCGTGCGGCCCGTCCGCGGTCGTCGCCGCCGTGTCGACGAAGAGGACGACGCCGGCGCCGGTCGCGGCGATCTCCTCGGCGATTTCCGGTTCCAACTGGTGGGAGGTGAGAAGCGTGACCGCGCGGCCTGCTCGTTGCCAGACTGCGGCGATTTTTTCGGCTAAGATCAAGCCTGCGCCGTCATCACGGCGCAGGCTGTTGCCATATCCGATGACGAGAACCGCCTCGTCAGTCGCGGATGATCTCATCCACAACTTCCCCGTCGGCTGCGACCACTTCCACGTGCATGGGCATCTTGCCGGCGGCGTGGGTGGAGCAACTCAGGCACGGATCGTAGAGGCGGATGCCGTGCTCCATGCGGTTAAGCACACCCTCGGTCAGCTTGCCGCCGTTGCCGTTGATGTGGTGGCGGGCGATCTGCTGGACCGTGCGGTTCATGGCCAGGTTGTTCTGGCCGGTGGCGATGATCAGGTTGACCTTCTGCAGTACGCCTTCCTCGTTGACGTGATACTCGTGGAAGAGCGTGCCGCGCGGGGCCTCGCTGACGCCCACGCCGACGAGCTGGTTGACATCGGCGCGGCTGCGCACGCGCTCGTCGAGGATGTGCGGGTCTTCGACCGTCTCGGCGATCTTCTCCAGGGCGAAGAGGATCTCGATCAGGCGGGCATAGTGATAGTGGAAGGCCGTGTTGACCGCTCGACCTTGCGGCGCAAGCTGGCGGAAGGCGCGCAGTTCTTCGTCGGCCTTGGGGGTGCCGGCGAACTCACAGACGTTGAGGCGCGCCAGCGGGCCGACGCGATACATGCCCATCTTGTAGTAGCTGGGGCCGCTGTAGGCGTAGGGTTTGTAATAGGGGAACTTGAGGTAGGTCCACGGTTCGACCGCTTCGCCGATGATCTCGCGATAACGGGCGGGATCGAGACCTGACTCCAAGATTTTGCCGCCGCTGTCGACGACGCGCAGCAGCCCGTCATAGTGCTCCAGCCCGCCTTCGGGCGTGACTAAGCCCATGTAGAGGCTGGGGAAGTTGCCGTAGTGAGCGGCCTCGTCTTCATAGCCGGCGCTGGCATCCTTGAGCAGCGTCAACGCCAGGTCGATGGTGTCGAAGGCTTCCGGCAGCATTTCCTTGATAAGGTCGCGGTTTTCGGCGGACAGAGGCTCACGTACGCCGCCGGGCACGGTCCAGGCCGGGTGAACGCTGCGACCGCCGAGGATGCGGATCGTGTCCTGGCCGAACTTGCGCAGGCGGATGCCCTTGCGGGCAATGTCGGGGTGCTTCTGGATCAGGCCGACCACGTTGCGCAGGGCCGGGTCGCTGTCCATGCCCAGCAGTAAGTCGGGACTGCTGAGGTGGAAGAAACTGAGGGCGTGGCTCTGTACGATCTGCGCCCAGTTGAGCATGCGGCGCAGCTTGGCCGCGGTGGGCGGGATGCGCACGCCCAAGATGGCGTCGCCGGTCTTGGCGGAAGCCAAGAGGTGGCTGATCGGGCAGATGCCGCAGATGCGCGCGGTGATGCCGGGCATTTCCCAGAAGTTGCGGCCTTCGCAGAACTTCTCGAAGCCGCGGAACTCCGTGACGTGGAAGCGCGCGTCCTCGACCTGACCGCTGTCGTCCAGCATCAGCGTTATTTTTGCATGACCTTCGATACGGGTAACGGGATCGATGGTGATCGTCCTCGTCATAGTCGCCTCCTGAAAGAAGAAGTGTGTCGATGTCGGCGGGTTGCGCCGTCGGTGCGTGTGCGAGTCTCTACCCGAACAGACGCATTTCCGGCTCAAACTCCACCGGTTGGCCGGCAAGCAGCGCGCTGACTGCCGTCCAGATGCGATCCGTGTCCGGCGGGCAGCCGGGGATGAATGCGTCAACCTTGATCAGCTGATGCAAGGGAATCACACGGGGGAGCAGCGCCGGCATGATGTCGTCGTCGTCGCCGTGCGGCACACTGCCCGGCCCTTCATGGTAGACCTTGGTCAGCAGATCATCGACTTGGAGCCGGTTGCGCAGACTGGTTACGTTGCCGGTGACGGCGCAGTCGCCGAAACTGACGACGATCTTGCTGCGTTCACGGATTTCCTTGGCCAATTTCACATGGTCGACGTTGGCGATGGCGCCTTCGACTAGTGTGACGTCGACGTTCTCCGGGAATTCTTTCAGGTCGGCGATAGGGCTGTATACCAGGTCGGCTTGAGCAAAAAGATCCAGGAGCTTTTCATCCAGGTCCAGGAAACTCATATGACAACCGGAGCAGCCGCCCATCCACACCGTCGCCAGGCGGATCTTGCCGTTGCTGGGCGGGGCGGCAGGCGCTGCATCTTCACGCGGGTTAGTTTGTTTGCGTGCCATGGATAGATTCTTTGCCTCTATATGTTAGGAGTAGTCCCACTGCTTCTTTTCACGTCCGGTCAGGATCCACTTGAGGAAATCGTGCTGCTTCTCCATTTCCGCAACAGTGGAGCCGCGCAGGGTGAGCGCACCCGTTGGGCAGACCTGCACACATTTGCCGCACTTGGTGCAGCTATCGCTGTCGCCCCACGGCTGGTTGAGGCCGGCGATGACGCGCGAGTTGACGCCGCGCCCCATGAGGTCCCATACATGGGCGCCTTCGATCTCGTCGCAGACGCGCACGCAACGGGTGCAGAGGATGCAGCGGTTGTGGTCCAGCACATAGCGTTCGTGGCTGGCATCCATCGGCAGGTCTGGGACTAGATAGTCGTAGCGGACGCTATCCATGCCGTTCTTGGCGGCTTGGGTCTGCAATTCGCAGTGACCATTCTGCACACAGACGGCGCAGACATGGTTGCGTTCGGCGAACAGGAGTTCCAGGATCATGCGCCGGTAGTTGTTCAGGCGTTCGGTGTGCGTATAGACGACCATGCCCTCTTGCACCGGCGTCACACAGGCGGCGAACAGGCGTTTGCTGCCCTGAAGTTCGACCATGCAGAGGCGGCAGCCGCCGCGGTCGCTTAATCCTTCGAGATGGCAGAGCGTAGGCATTTCGATGCCGAGCTCCTTCAGCAAGGAGAGCAGCGACTGGCCGGATTGCCCGCTCACCAGTTCATCATTGACAGTCAGTGTCACAACAGGCATCTTATCTGACTCCTCACTGCTAGGCTTGGGCCGGTTCGGCTTGGGCGCCGTTTTGCGAGTAGACGCGGCTGTTCGTGTTCAGTTCCTGCACCGGGATGCGGTTCATCTCGCATGCTCCGGCTGGGCAGCGCCGCTCTTTGATATGCGCCTCGTATTCCTCGCGGAAGTAGCGCAGGGTGCTGATGACGGGGTTGGGCGCATTTTGACCCAGGCCGCAAAGACTGGTGTCGCGCACCAGGACACACAGTTCTTCCAGCGTCTCCAAGTCTTCGAAGGTGGCGCTGCCGTCGGTGATGCGCTCGAGCAGTCGATGCATTTGGACAGTGCCCACGCGGCAGGGTACGCATTTGCCGCAGCTCTCGTCCATGCAGAACTCGATGAAATACTTGGCGACATCCGCCATACAGCTTCGCTCATCCATGACGACGAGACCGCCCGAGCCCATGATGGAGCCGAGCGCGCCCAGGCTCTCGTAGTCCACCGGGGTGTCGAGGAATTGCGAGGGGATGCAGCCGCCGCTGGGACCGCCGGTCTGGGCCGCCTTGAAGGCGTAGCCGTCCGGTATGCCATTGGCGATGTCGTAGACGATCTCGCGCAGGGTGATGCCCATCGGCACCTCGATCAGGCCGGTCGTGTCGATGTTGCCGGCTAGAGCGAAGATTTTGGTTCCCTTGCTCTTTTCGGTGCCGATGCCGGAGAACCATTCGGGGCCGTTGAGAATGATAGGCGCAATGCTGCCGTAGGTCTCTACGTTGTTGATCAGCGTGGGCTTGCCCCACAGACCCCGTTCGGACGGGTAGGGCGGGCGCGGCACAGGCTGGCCGCGGCGGCCCATGATCGAGGCCATGAGCGCAGTCTCTTCGCCGCAGACAAAGGCGCCGGCGCCGATGCGCACGTCGATGCGGAAGTTGAAGTTGCTTTCCAAGACGCGGCTGCCCAGAAGCCCGCGCCGTTCCGCCGCGCGGATGGCGCGCTGCAGGCGCTGGGCGGCGATGGGATACTCACCGCGCACGTAGAGGTAGCCCTGGTCCGCGCCGACGGCGTAGCCGGCGATCGCCATACCTTCCAACAGGCGATGGGGGTCGGACTCCATCATCGTGCGGTCCATGTAGGCGCCGGGGTCGCCCTCGTCGCCGTTGGCGACGACGTATTTCTTGTCGCCTTCAGACTTGCGCACCAGGTCCCACTTAATGCCGGTGGGGTAGCCGGCGCCGCCGCGCCCGCGCAGGCCGCTCTTGGTGAGGGTCGCGCAGACCTCTTCCGGCGTCATCTCGCGCAGGGCATGGGCAAGCGCGGCATAGCCGCCCCTAGCCACGTAGTCTTCTAGGCGTTCCGGGTCGATCTGCCCGCTGTTGGCGAGGACGACTTTCTTCTGCTTAACAAAGAAGGGCATGTCGGCGGGCAGCACGTTTTCGCTGACGGGCTTGCTCTGCGTGACATGCTTGGCGACGATCTCTTTCGCCACTTCGGGGGTCACTTTTTCGTATACGACGTCTTCCTGTCCCGGCATCTTCACCGTGACGAGCGGCCCGCGGCTGCAAGGACCCATGCAGCCGGTCGCGACGACCTCGACCTCGGCATCGAGATTGCCATCGGTCAGGGCTTGCTTCATGGCTTCGCTCACGGCGGTGCTGCCGGAAGACAGGCAGGGCGTGCTGGCGCAGCAAAGCAGACGGCAGCGGAATGCGTTCTGCCGCTCTGTCTCCGCTTGCGCCATGTTCTGGAGTTCAACTCGGTTCATAGAGCAATTGCCTCACATTGGGAGTGATTAGGCCGGGACAGATTGTGGTTTCTTGGAGGCGAGCCGCTCCTTCACCTGATCCAGCACCTCATCAGGCGAGAGGCGACCCATCACTTCGCCGTCCAGAACGATCACCGGGGCCAGGCCGCAACTGCCGAGGCAGCGGGCGGCAGCCACGCTGAACTTGCCGTCCGGGGTCGTCTCACCCGGTTCGATGCCGTATTCGTCCTGAAGCTTGGCGACGATCTCGGCGGCGCGCTTGACGTAGCAGGCGGTGCCCATGCAGATGGTGCAGGAGTGTTCGCCTTGCGGTTCGAGCGTGAAGAAGTGGTAGAACGTCGCCACGCCATACACCCAGCTCATGGGCAGTTTGAGCTGTTGCGCCACGTAGATCATTAGGTCTTCGCTGAGGTAGCCGAAGGACTCCTGAGCGGTGTGCAGAACCTCGATCAGCGCATCCTGCTGATACTGGAAGCGCTTCAGGGTCCGGTCGATCATTTTAAAGCGCGCGTCACCGCTGGGGTGTTCGGCGCTGGCGCCGTCCGCCGATCGCCTGGCGGCAGCAGGTCTGGCAGCCATAGTGCTCCTTTCAAGAACAACTGTAAAGAAGAATAAGGCACAGCACGGCAACTGATTCGATCACTGCAATGGGACGGTATCCCGGTACTATTTCGCTGCGCCGCGCGGAATATGCAAACGCGCGGGAATTCGTATATGCATAACTTATCGTGAAAACGTTCACAATGCCTCATGCATGTGGCGAGAACGCGCCCTAAACCAGTGGTGAGGATTTCACCTGGTCAGTTGGCTAGGTGCGCGACATGATCAGGTGAGAATCGAGCTTGCCGAAGCCTTCCTGACCACTTCAAACTAAGCGTAGCACAACGCGAGGCTGCGTGCTTTAACGTGCAGCAAGTTCATGCTATGATGCATCCATCAAGTTAAACATCGCGCAGATATGGTGCGGCGAGAGAGAGCCTGGGCAAGCCGGGCCGCCGAAGGTGCAAGCCTGTGCATGCCGCCTGGGTGCATGGGTGACACTCTCAGGCAAAAGGATCGTTGCGCCATTGCGGCTCTGGAAAGATCTCCGGCTTTGACGGAGGCGCCGAAGGGGCAACCTCTGCCAAGGCGGCAGGGGCAATCTCTCAGGTTGGCGACAGGGCGAACGGGTAGCGTTTAGGCTTGCCCGTTTTTTGTTGCCCAACGCCGTGCTATCGAGCTGCGTCGCGGCCCGATGCTATTACCGCAAGAGGAGAATTGACGTGAGCGAATATCAAGCCAAGCTGAACAACGGGGGCGCTGGCCGCGCGTCCAAAGAAGCCGGTTTGTCGGAATCTGCGCCTGAAATGGATCTGGCGGCGGATCTGGATTCCTTTGCGCGCCGGCACATCGGGCCGAGCGCCGCAGACGCCGAGGCTATGTTGGCGACTATCGGCGTCTCTTCCCTCGACGAACTGGTCGACAAGACCGTCCCGGCTAATATCCGGCTGGGCCGGTCTTTAAAGCTGCCCGCCGCGCAAGGCGAGGCGCAGGCGCTGGCCGAACTGCGCCGCCTGGCCCAAAAGAACCAGGTGTGGCGCTCGTATATCGGCATGGGCTACTATGATTGTGTTACTCCCCCGGTGATCCTGCGCAACATTCTAGAGAACCCCGGTTGGTATACGGCCTACACGCCCTACCAGCCGGAGATCGCACAGGGCCGGCTCGAAGCGCTGCTTAACTTCCAGACGATGGTGGCGGACCTGACCGGGCTGGAGTTCGCCAACGCTTCGCTGCTGGACGAGGGTACGGCCGCGGCAGAGGCCATGACCATGTGCAAGCGCGGCCACAGAGATGCGCCGGCCAATGTCTTTTTCGTTTCGGAGAAATGTCACCCGCAGACCATCGCCGTCGTGCAGACGCGGGCGGAGCCGTTGGGCTACGAAGTCGTGGTCGGCGACCATGCGACCTACGACTTCAGCCGGCCTACGTTCGGCGCGCTGGTGCAATACCCGGACACGGAAGGCAACGTCGAGGACTATGCCGCATTTGCCGAGCGCGCCCATACCGCCGGCGCGCTGGTCGTAGTTGCGACCGATCTGCTGGCGCTTTCGCTGCTGCGCCCGCCCGGTGAGTTCGGCGCCGACATCGCCGTGGGCAGCAGCCAGCGCTTCGGTGTGCCCATGGGCTATGGCGGGCCGCACGCCGCCTTCCTGGCGACGCGCGACGAGTATAAGCGCATCATGCCGGGGCGGCTGGTGGGCGTGTCGGTCGACAGTGCGGGGCAGCCGGCGCTGCGCCTGGCTTTGCAAACACGTGAGCAGCACATCCGCCGCGACAAAGCTACGAGCAACATCTGCACGGCGCAGGTGCTGCTAGCGGTGATGGCAGCCATGTATGCAGTCTATCACGGCCCCGCGGGGCTGGCGCGCATCGCCCGCCGCGTGCGGTTGCAGACACAGGTCCTAGCCGAGGCGTTGGCGGGGTTAGGATATGGCGTCAACCGCGGCCCGGTGTTCGATACGCTGCGCGTGGAGGGCGGGCCTTTCTCGCCGGATGAGCTGATCGAGCGCGCCGCGGCGGAGCGCGTCAACTTGCGGCGCTATGCGGACGGCGCTGTCGGCGTCTCGCTGGACGAGACCGTCAGCGCGGCGGACTTGCAAACGCTTTTCCGTATCTTCGGGCAGGAAAGGCTGGTCGATCTGTCTGAGGCGGCGGCAGCGGCGACGTCCTATCCGGCGACTCTGGCGCGCACCAGCGAGTTCCTGACGCACCCCGTCTTCAACTCCTTCCACACCGAGACGGAGATGATGCGCTACATCTTCCGTCTGCAGCAGAAGGACCTGTCGCTGGCGCATTCCATGATCGCGCTGGGCTCATGCACCATGAAGCTCAACGCAGCCAGCGAGATGCTGCCGGTTACATGGCCGGAGTTCGCCCGGCTGCATCCCTTCGCGCCGCTGGAGCAGGCAGCAGGCTATCAGGAGTTGTTTGACCGGCTTTCGCGTGATCTGGCCGAGATCACCGGTTTTGAGACGATGTCGTTGCAACCCAACGCCGGGTCGCAGGGTGAGTATACGGGGCTGCAGACCATCCGCGCCTACCATCTGGCGCGCGGCGAGGGCCATCGCCGCATCTGCCTGATCCCATCCTCGGCGCACGGCACAAACCCGGCTAGCGCGGTGATGGCGGGCATGGAGGTCGTGGTCGTGCGCTGCGATGACGAGGGCAATGTCGACCTGGACGACCTGCGCGCCAAGGCGGAGCAGCACAGCGATAACCTCGCCGCCATCATGGTGACCTACCCGTCGACGCACGGCGTGTTCGAGGAAGGCGTCGTGGAACTGTGCCGCATCGTCCACGAGCACGGCGGGCAGGTCTACATGGACGGGGCGAACATGAACGCGCAGGTCGGCCTATGCCGTCCCGGCGACATCGGCGCGGACGTGTGCCATCTCAATTTGCATAAGACCTTCGCCATTCCGCACGGCGGCGGCGGGCCGGGCATGGGGCCGATCGGCGTAGCCGCGCATTTGGTCCCCTTCCTGCCGGGCAGTCCGGTCGTGCCGGGCGTGGGCGGCGAGCAGTCGGTGGGCGCGGTATCGTCCGCGCCGTGGGGCAGCCCCTCGATCCTGCCGATCTCTTATCTATACATCGCCATGATGGGGGCGGAGGGCCTGACCGAGGCGACCAAGTACGCCATTCTCAACGCCAACTATGTGGCGGCTCGCCTACAGCCGCACTATCCCGTACTCTATCGCGGGGCCAACGGAACGGTGGCGCACGAGTGCATCATCGACGTGCGTCCGCTCAAGGAGGCGGGCATCGAGGTCGACGACATCGCCAAGCGGCTGATGGATTACGGCTTCCACGCGCCGACTATGTCCTTCCCGGTGGCAGGCACGCTGATGATCGAGCCGACGGAGAGCGAATCAAAGGCCGAGTTGGACCGTTTCTGCGAGGCGATGATCGCGATTCGGGAGGAGATCCGCGCGGTAGAGGCGGGCGAGAGCGACTCGCACGATAACCCGCTGAAGGGCGCGCCGCATACTGCGCAGGCGGTGTCAAGCGATGAGTGGGATCGGGCCTATTCGCGCGAGCAAGCCGCTTACCCGGCGCCGTGGGTGAAGGAGTTCAAGTTTTGGCCGGCGGTCGGGCGCATCGACAATGTGTACGGCGACCGTCACATCGTGTGCACATGTGCGCCGATAGAGGCGTATGCGTGAGGCGTCAGACGTCAGGCGTCATCCGTCATTCCTGGCTCGTGACTCGTGACGAATGACTCATGACGCCCGGCTACTGTGATGCTAAGATCTCTTCACGCCGGCGGCGCGAGAGGCCGGCCAAGACGAGGTCGTAGGACTCCTGGATCATGGCGTCCACGACCGGCGGCGGCACGCTGCCGTCGAGCGTGACCGTGTTCCAGTGGCGCTTGTTGAAGTGGTAACCGGGCTGGACCGCGGAGAACTCATCGCGCAGGGCGAGAGCGTGCAGCGGGTCGCACTTGAGGGAGACGGTCAACGGCTTTGCCTCCCAGGCGACCAGGGCGAACATCTTGCCGCCCACTTTGTAGACGAGGGCGTCGGGGCCGAACGGCGTCTCTTCGCTTGCGCCGGGCATGGCGAGCAACTGGGCGCGTAGGCTGTCTAGGTTCATGGGGGTATTGTATCACGAACCTGTAGCAGTTCGCAGCCTTCGACGTCTAGCCGTTAAGCTTCGCGGGAACAAATGCATGGCCGCGTTCCGTCCTGTGTGTAAGGGGCGTCTATGCCGGACGCCGCCGCTGCAGTAATCGTGATCATATCAAGCCAAACGTGACGATCAAGGATCGTGAAGTTCAAATGCACAAGGAAGAGAGGATCATGCTAAGAGCTATGTCTCTCCGGGCGTGGCTGGCTGTCGCCGCGCTTCTGTTGGTGTTGGGCGCAACCGGCTGCGCGGCGTCGTCTCCTGCGGAGATGGCGCCTGTGCCTGCGGAGATGGCCGACGTGAGGCAGGAGTACGCCATGGAGGCGCCTGCCGCGGGCGGCGAATATGCCGTCGTCGCACCGGCCCCTGACCTGACGCGCAAGGTGATCGCCAACGCTCGCATCGAACTCGTCGTCGCCGATACGGAGGCGGTTGTGCGCCGCATCGAAGGGCTGATGAACGAATTTGGCGGCTATGTGTCCAACGCCAACCTGTACAAGGGTTCCTATGGCGGGGCGGACCTGCTGCGCGGCACGCTGACGCTGCGCGTACCGGCGGAGTCGCTGGAGACAACGATGGATGCGCTAGAGGAGATGGCGCTGGACACGCGCTCGCGCTCGGTTGACCGGCAGGATGTGACCGACCAATACAGCGACGTCGAGGCCCAATTGCGCAACCTGGAAGCCACCGAGAACGAACTGCGCGAACTGATGGCGGAGGTGCGCGCCCGGCCCAATGCCACGCCGGAAGACATCCTGGCGGTGCATCGCAGCCTCACCGAGGTGCGTGGGCAGATTGAGCAGTTGCAGGGACGCAAGAACGTGATGGACAATCAGATCGCGCTCAGCACCATCGACGTCACCTTGACGCCGGACGCGGCTACCCGTCCTGTGGTAGAGGAAAAGTGGCGACCGGTTGCGGCGCTGCGTGATGCGTCGCGGGCGTTGGTGTCTGCGTTGCAGTTCCTCGGCGATCTCGCCATCTGGGTGCTGGTGTTCATCGTGCCCATCATGCTGGTGTTCCTGATCCCGCTGGCCCTTATCGTTTGGGTGGTGCGGGCGCTGGTACAGCGTCGGCGGCGCAAGCGGGCGAACCAGCCGACATGACATAATGAGTGTTTGGCGGAATGAAAACGGCTGGACGGCGCAAGTTGCTGTCCAGCCGTTTGTTGTTGTGCGTAGCGATTGGGGCGAAGTGCGTGTGCGGATGTCGCCTAGAACAGCCCGCCGATCCAGGCGGTTAGGGGATCGATGAGGCCGAAGAACTTGAAGATCGAATAGACGATCACCGCGATCAGCAGGCGGCGCACCCAGACGGCTGCGTTTTTGGCCGTCATCATGTATTTGGCCGCGCCCCAGGCGCCGATGCTTTGTCCTACGGCCATGAGCAGGCCGAGCGGCCAGTCGATCAGGTCAGGGGTGATGAGAAAGACAGCCAGGGCGACCAGCGTCACGGACAACACGATCATCAGCTTGATGGCGTTGGCATGCACCAGGCTATAACCGAGGCCGAGCACCATCGCCGCCAGCAAAAAGACGCCCACGCCGGCCTGTATGAAGCCGCCGTAGACGCCGATGAAGAAGAAGAGGAGCAGCGCCCACCATGCCGGGCGGCCTTCCTTTACTTCGGAATGGTCTCGCAGCCACTTCTGCGGGTTGAACAGTACGACAAAGAGCATAATGACCATGACGATGCCCAGCGCCAGGTTCATCTGGTCCTTGTCGAGGATGGAGGCAATCCAGGCGCCGACGACCGCGCCGGGCAGCGACGGCAGCACCAGCCACAGGCCGCCCGCCAGATTCATCTTGCCGCTGCGCTGGAAAGTGGCGATGCCGACGACGTTTTGGATGGCGACGCCAACGCGGTTGGTGGCGTTGGCGACGTTGGCGGGCAGGCCGAGCAGCACCAGCATGGGCAAGGTCACCACCGACCCGCTGCCGGCTAGGGTGTTGATGATGCCGGCGACGATGCCGGCGAAGATAGCGAGGGCATAAATATACCAAGCGTTTTCCATCATGATGTCTTCTTTGCTCTGGCTGACCGCGGGTAAGAATATCGCGCTACATGCTGAATAGGGTCAACATCACAAGTCAGGCGTCACGAGTCAACCGTCAGGCTTGACACTCGTGACGCCTGGCGTCTATAGATTTGGCACGATCTTGGCGAGCCGTTCGACGGTGCGCTCCAGGTCACGCATGTGCGTAGCGAAGCTGAAGCGCACATGCCCTTCGCCGGCCTGCCCAAAGGCGATGCCCGGCGTAGTGGCGATCAGGCCCTCTTCCAGCAGGATGCCGGCGATCTCCAGGCTGCTCTTTTTCGTAGCCGTGAAGCGCGGGAAGATGTAGAACGCGCCTTCCACCGGCGGGCATTCGAGGCCGGGGATCTCTTCCAGCGCGTCGAGTAGGAAGCGACGCCGCTCGGCGTAGGCTGCGGTCATCCGGTGCACCACATCTTGGGGACCGTTGAGTGCGGCCGCGCCTGCCGCCATCGTGAAGCTGGCCGCGGATGTGATGCTTTGCGTCTGGTAGGTGCGCGCCAACTTGGCAATGGGTGCAGGCGCAGCAAGCCATCCCAGACGCCAGCCGGTCATGGCGTAGGCCTTGCTGAAGCCGTTGACGATCAGGGTGCGCTCCGCCATGCCCGGTTCGGCTGCCAGGCTGTGATGCGTCGCATCGTCAAAAAGGATGTGCTCGTAGATCTCGTCGGTGAGCACGTACAGGTCATGTTCTTGCGCCACGGCGACGATGGCGTCGATCTCGGCGCGGGTTAAGACGCGGCCGGTTGGGTTGTTGGGGCTGTTGACCATGAGCAGCTTGGTGCTCGGGGAGACGTAGCGGCGCAGGAGTTGCTCGCTCACCGTGAAGCCGTCCTCGCCGCGCAGGGGGACGCGCACCGGCGTGGCGCGGTTCAGTTCGACCATCGGCGCGTAGCTCACCCAGGACGGGTCGAGGATCATCACTTCGTCGCCGGGGTTGAGCGTGGCTGCCAGCGCTATGTAGAGCGCCCACTTGCCGCCGGGGGTGACGAGCACCTGGCTGGGCGTGATGTGATCGACGTTGTTCTCACGCTTGAGCTTGGACACGATGGCTGCGAGCAATTCCGGCGTGCCGAACGAGGGCGGGTAGTGGGTGTCTCCCGCCTGGATGGCCTCGAATGCCGCATCCACGATGTGCTGGGGCGTGTTGAAGTCCGGTTCGCCGCCGGCCAAGTTGACGACGTCCTTGCCCGCCGCGGCCAGTTCGCGCCCCTTTTGCATCATGGTGGCGGTAACGGAGGCGGGCACGCTTTCGACAAGCTGGGATAAGCTCTTCATCGCTCGCTCGTTTCTCTTCGTTCGTTTCTTTGGTTAGCCTTGCGTGGCGCGCAGCACGTCGGCGATGGCTTCGCATAGATAATCCATGTTGGCCTCGGTCATGCCGGCGACGTTGATACGGCCTGAGCCGACGGCGTAGATGCTGTACTTGTCGCGCAGCAGCTTGACCTGCTCGGCGCTGAGGCCGGAGAAAGAGAACATGCCTCGCTGGCGAGCGATGAAGTCAAAGTCCTGCTCCACGCCTTTTTCGTTGAGCGTTTCGACGAAGAGGTGGCGCATGGTGTTGATGCGCTCGCGCATCTCTGTGACTTCCTGCTCCCACTGGCGGCGCAACTGGGCGTCGTTGAGGATGGCGCTGACGATGGCGCCGCCGTGCGCCGGGGGATTCGAGTAGTTGGTGCGCACGGCCAGTTTGACGTGGCTGGCGGCGGCCTGCGCCGCTTCTGCGCTGGAGGCGACCACGGTCAGCGCGCCGACGCGCTCGTTGTAGAGGCCGAAGTTCTTGGAGTAGGAGTTGGCGATGAGGATGTCGCCGCCCGTGCCGCACGTGGCGCGCACGCCGGCTGCGTCCTGTTCCAGCCCTTCGGCGAAGCCCTGGTAGGCGAAGTCGATCAGCGGCATGACGCCGCGCTCGGCGACGATCTCGGCTGCTTGCCGCCACTGAGCCGGCGCCAGGTCGACGCCTGTCGGGTTGTGGCAGCAGCCGTGCAGCACGAGCACATGACCGGCGGGAATGCTGCGCAGAGCCTCGATCATCGCCTCGAACTTGACGCCGTGTGTGGCAGGGTCGAAGTAGGGATAGGTGCGCACGGCAAGACCGGCCGCCTTGAAGACGCCGGGATGGTTGGGCCAGGTGGGGTCGCTCACCCACACTGTTGCGCCGGGCATGGTGGCGGCGATGAAGTCGGCGGCGACGCGCAGGGCGCCTGTGCCGCCCGGGGCCTGTGCTGTGGCGGCGCGCTTGCCGGTCACGATCTCGTGATCGGCGCCGAAGAGCAGTTCTTGGGTGGCGCGCTGGAAGGCCGGGCTGCCGTCGATGGGCAGGTAGGACTTGGTTTTTTCGGAGGCGAGCAGGCGCTCCTCCGCCATTCTCACCGTGCGCAGGATAGGCGTGTTGCCGTCGGCATCTTTATAGACGCCAACGCCCAGGTTGATCTTGCGCGGGTTGGGGTCCTGCTTAAAGGCCTCGGTCAGGCCGAGGATGGAGTCCGGCGGGGCCGGCGTCAATTTCTCAAACATAGCGACAGGTCACCTCAGTGCGTCCAGTGTTTTGGGAATCGACCGCTGCTTAGGCGGCAAACAGATCGGTAAATGCAAACTTCTCGACATCGACCAAGCCCTGGTCGGTCAATTTGAGCTTGGGAATCACTTCCAGAGCCATGAAGCTCATCGCCATGAACGGGTCGTGCAGGCGCGAGCCCTGGGCCGAGGCCGCTTCCAACAGGCCATCGTATGCCTTGCGGACTTCGGCAATGGGCGCGGCGCTCATCAATCCCGCCACGGGCAGGGGCAGCGCGGCGATTACGTCGTCACCCTCGGTGACGACCAGCCCGCCGCCCATCTCGCCGATGGCGCGTGCCGCGCTCCACATGGAGCCGTCGTCGGCGCCGATCACGACCAGGTTGTGGTGGTCGTGGGCGACCGTTCCGGCAATTGCGCCGCTCTTCAGACCGAAGCCTTGAATGAAGCCGAGACCCGTTGCGCCGCTGCGCCGGTGCCGGTCGATGACGGCCATCTTAAGGACGTCACGCGCCGGATCGGCGACGGCTTCGCCGGCCTCGATTTTCGCCTCTAGGATGCGCTCCTCCGTGATGAGTTGGTCCGGTACAGCGCCGATGACGCGCACCTTGTCGCCGCGCGCCGGGATGCGGAAGGAGAGCGAGCCCCAATCGACGTTGATGGCGCCGGTCACTTCCGGCGGCGGCGCAGAGCTGGTCAGGTCGAGGCCGAACGCCAATTTCCCGTCGGAGGCGACCACCTGTCCGCCGGCAAAGACGAGGCGCGGGGCGAAATGCTGCAAGTCGTCGAACACGATCAGATCGGCGACGCGCCCCGGTGCAACTGCACCGCGGTCATGCAGGCCGAACCATTCGGCTGGGTTGAGGGTCGCCATGCGTAGCGCATCGATGGGGTCGATGCCGAAGGCGATGGCTTCCGCCACCATGTAGTCGATTGAACCCTGGTCGAGCAGGTCGCCGGGGATGCGGTCGTCGGTGCAGAAGCAGATGCGCCGCGCGTTGTGCGGCGTGACGAGCGGGAGCAGGGCGTGCAGGTTGCGTGCGTTGGTCGCCTCGCGGATTAGGATGTAGAAGCCGCGATCCAGTTTCTCTGCCGCTTCCTCCACGGTGGTGCATTCGTGGTCGCTGCCGATGCCGGCTGCGGCGTAGGCGTTGAGGCGCTTGCCGGAGAGGTCGGGCGCGTGCCCGTCGAGCGGCCTGCCGGCGAAGGCGGCGATCTTCGCCAGGACATCCGGCTCGCCGGCGACAACGCCGGGGTAGTTCATGACTTCGGCCAGGCCGTAGACGACGCCGTCTGCCAGCAGCGCGGCAAGGTCATCCGCCGAGAGGGCGGCGCCGTTGGTCTCCATCGGTGTGGCGGGTACGCAAGAAGGCGCCATGAAGACGGTGTGCAGCGGCAGGTCGCGGCTGATCTCTGCCAAATAACGCACGCCTGCCACACCGGCTACATTCGCCATTTCGTGCGGGTCGACCACGGCGCAGGTGACGCCGCGGGGTAGGAGCGCCGCCGCGAACTGGGGCGGCAGGCATAGGCTGCTTTCAATGTGAACGTGGGCGTCGATCAGCCCCGGCGCCACGTATGCGCCCTGCAGGTCGATGGTTTCACGGGCTTGGTAACCGGGGCCGATGCCGGCAATGCGCCCGTCGTAGAGCGCGATGTCGGTTTGGTCGATGCGCCCGGAAAAGACGTTGACGAGGGCGGCATTGGTCAGGAGCAGGTCCGCCGGCTGGTCGCCGCGTGCGACAGCCAATAAGTCGATTGATGCCATGATGTGCGGTTGACCCGTTTCGTTGCGACGCTCTGGAGGCGCATCGCAGGCTGCATCAGGTTGCCCCCCGAATGCCGGGGCGTAAATTTCCGTAAGTGTACCCGATCTTGCTGCGGATGTCATGTGAGGCGTGTGGGTCGCATACTCAGTTTTAAACGCATGGGGAGCCGCCGCCGGGGCGTTTCCGTCGATAGGCGCATCTCCCCTGAGCCAGCTGCCTGCGGCGAAGCGGAAGCCGTGAATGCGCAGGTAATGGCGGACGCGTTCTTCGCTTACGCGGATGTGTGTGGCTTGCTCAAGATAGGCTACGAGGAGACGGACTGTCCAGCGGCTGGCGGTGAAGCCCCAAGCGGCGGGCGGACGTTCTATCGCCTCAAGCAGCAGGCGCTGCCATTCTTCGGTGACGACCCGGCGACGGCCCGGATTGGCGAGTCGTCCGTCGTGGAGGCCCAGGATGCCCTTGCTGTTGTAGCGCTCGATCACGCGCCGCACCGCGCGCGGCGTCCAGCCTACCTGATGGGCGATTTCCGCCGCGGTCAGTCCTTCGCTGGATCGGAGGACGATGAGGATGTGCGTCTGCTCTAGCGGGTTGGCCGTGCGCCACAATTGTTCAAGTGACACATGCTCTTCCGCTGTTAAGGGGCGAACAAAAATCGGTCTCCGCATCGCATTTCAACCGGTAATCGGCTCGACAGGTATAAAAATAAGTCGCACAGGCAAGTTGCGCCTGTACGACCGGGTCTGGTGGGCGAGGAGGGACTTGAACCCCCGACCTCACGGATGTGAACCGTGCGCTCTAACCAGCTGAGCTACTCACCCGCGGTTTGGCTTTGTGTACGGTCGAAGTATATCATATCTGCATCGTCGCGCAAATTGCGCAAAGGAGCGGACGCCAAGGTTATGGTACGCAACAATCGTCATTTGACCCGGCTATTCTTCGTGCTCGTGATCGCAATGGGCCTATTCGGCGCGCAGTTCGCCATGCACAACTGGCAGCCGAACCTAGCTGAATTCGACACGATCCGCACGGATGAAAGCACGGACTGGATCGACCTATTCGCCAGCCTGGGGGAAGAGGCCATCCAGTTGTTCCTCGGCCTCACCAGCGGAGACTGACAGGCCGGCGCATAGACCATGACAGGTCATGCGCCGGCTCGCGACGGTCTTTTTACCGGTTCGGGTCGTACTTGCACGCCTTGCCGTCTACGCCGTTGAAGTAGATGCAGAGAACCACGAAGGCCGGGCGCAGTTTCAGCTCGTCGATCTGGCTCGGCTCTAGGATCGCCCACCAGTACTGTTCCTCATCCTGCGGGTTGCCGTCGTCCATCCAGTCTAAATTAGGCATCGTCAACAGGCTCATCAGCCCGATCCACGGCTGCCAGTTGGCCGCGGCGTATTCGTAAGCGCGCTGGAGGTACTCGGCCTGTACCATGTCGGTGATGCCGGCGTCGGCGCCATGCCACCTGTAGCTCGGATTCACCGGGTCGTAAGTCCAGCCGAACTCCAGCAGCACGATCTTCTTGCCGCCGTCGCCGTACTGCTCCATGATGCGGCGGATATCCTCTACGTGGCGGAAGGCGAAGAAGCGATAGCCGCCGTAGCGCTGATCCGAGGCGGCGACGGCGGGGTCGAGTTCGGGGGGCGCGGCGAAGCCTGCACCGTGCACGCCGAGCATGTCGAAATAGCCGCTGCTGTTGCCGCCCATCGCCTGGTACATGCCGTCGTAGAACAGGTCATCGGGCATGGCGATCTCGTTATTGTCGCCTGTGGGGGCCATGCCGGCATTGATCACGATGGCGTTGGGGTTGCCGCGTTTGATAGCGGCGTAGGCTTTGCGCAGGAACTCGGCGTACTGTGCGGGGTTAGGCCGGTTGTTGCCCCATTCGCGTGCCAGGTTCGGCTCGTTCCACACCTGATACGCCTGGATGCAGCCCACAGCTTGGGGCGTGCAGTTGTAGCGCGCGGCTACAGCGTAGGCGAAGTCCGCGAAGTTGTCAGCGTTCTGCGGCGGATGTCCAGCCCAGAAATTGGTCAGCTCGGGGTCACTGCTCAAGCGGGCAAGTAGCTTGATGTTGGCGGCGTTGACGTGGGTCACGACGCGGTCCGCCACGGACCAGTCATATTGGCCCTTGCCTGCACCCTCGATGGTTTCCCAGGCGAAGGCTTGTTTTACCCAGTGGAAACCGGCTTCTTGCATCAGGTTCAAGTCGCGGTCGGCGATTTCGGGCCGCCACCAGAGAAAGGCCTGCGCGCCAAAGTCCGGGCTGGTCATGGTGGCGGGCAGATAGCTGCCGCCGGTCTGGGGCGCGGCGGGCTGCTGCGCCGCTTCTTGCGGGGCGGGTTCGGCGGGCTGCGCGGCGATGTCCACGGTTTGCAGCGTAACGAACTCCGCCGCCACCCAGCCCAGCTCGCGTCCGCTCTCGCCGATCTGGATCCAGTCGCCGGCCTCGGTGCGGCCGATCACATCGAATTGCTGGCCCTGGTCGACGGTCTGCACGAGTTGCGCGTTGGGGTCAGGCTGGCTGCGCACGTTGAGCACCGTCGCCGCGATGACCGCCACGGTTTTTTGTGTATCCGCGGGCGTGGGGTCGCTGCCTTGTTCCTGCGCAGGGGGAGCGGCAGGTTCGTCCGCGCTGGCTGGCGGTTGCGGCGTAGCTGCCGGCTGGGCCGCGGCCTCTTGACCGATAGGCGTCTTGGTCGGCGTTGCTGTCGGTTCCGCCCGCTCGCGGCCACAGGCGCCGAGCGCCAGGATCGCCAGCAGCAGGAAACTCGCAACGAGCAAGCGCCGCAGGTGTGTCGTAGTCATCATTGTCCCGTCCATCTCTCGTGTGCTCTGTGTTCAGCTTCTATTTCGGCATGGCCTTTAGTGCATGGTAAACGGGCAGCGGCTGGTAGTCGTTGCCGACAATGCCCCACTGCGCCTTTTCGGTGCCGTCCGCCACGACGCGGAAATTCAGGTTCCAAAGGAAGGCCGGGCCGACCCAACCCCAGTTGCGCATCATCGTATACGCTTCGACCGTCCAGGCGGATTGTTCGTCGAAGCCGTTATCGTTGGCGTAGGCGTAGCGCGGGTCGAAGGCGCCGCCTGCGGCCCAACCGAATTCAGTCGGCCAAATGCGCTTATTGGCGTCGCCATAGACGACCATGATGTTGCGATAGCCCTCCATAGTGCTGCGGAAGGACCACGAATGGTGCGGCGTATCGCAGGCCCCGTTGAACGTGTTGCCCGTCTGCTGGATCACGCTGCACGCTTCTTCCCAACGCACGCTGGGAGGCACGTTGTAGCCGCTGGGGTGGGCGCCGATGCCGTCCGCATAGGCGGCGAGGCCGTTTTGGTACATGCCCTCCAGATAGGCGAAGTCGTCCATAGCAAAGGGCGGGTTCGACCCGGCGGGCGTCAAGGCGCCGCTGATGACGAGCATCTCCGGGCAGGCGGCCTTGATGCTGGCGTAGGCGGGTTTGAGGAGGTTCATGTACTCGGCGGGGTCGAGCGGCTTGTTGCCCCACTCATAGTGCAGGTTTTGCTCGTTCCAGATTTCGATGGCCTTGAGGGAGGTTCCGCAGAATTGGCCGGCCATAGCGCCCACGAAGGCGGCGTAGGTGTGCGGGTCGGCGGGCGGGCCGCCTACGCTGCCGTCAAAGCCCGGCTCGCGCGCCCATTCCGGCGCGTTGACGACGCTGAAGAGCACGTTGATGCCGCGGTTGTTGGCCTCGCTGACGATGCCGCCTAGCTCGCCGAAGCCGATGGCGCCGGGCTGCGGCTGAAACAGTCTCCACTCCACTTGCTGCTTAATCCAGTTGAAGCCGAGGTCGTTGACGGCGTTAAGCGCGGCGCCGGCGCCGCCGCCAAGCAAGTGCGCCTGGACGCCATAGCCGAAGAAGCCTGCCCCCGAAGGCGGCGGCGCGACTGGGTCGGCTGCGGCTGCGGCTTGCACCGCCGGCTGCTCCGCGGCGGGTGCGGGCGTAGGCGCCGGCGGCAGTTCGTCTTCCGTCAACACGGCCAACCCATCCGTGGGACCGGTAAGGTTGACCAGGCTGCCGAAGATCCAGGCCGGTTCTTCCGTCTCGCTCACGCGAACCTGGAGCCACTCCCGTCCTGGGGCGAAAGCCAGAACCTCAAAGGCAGAGCCGGCAGGGGCGCTGCCTGCCACCGCGTATTGTGTGCCCGGCCCGGCGCGCAGGTTCATCCGTTCCGGCTGGGTGATAGCCATGGGGACGGTTGGCGTTGCTTGCGGCGTCGGCGACGACTGCACCGCGGCGGGTTCTTCTTCCGGATCTTGCGCCGGGACGTCGACGGCTTGGACGGAGGCCGTCACGGAGCTCGTCGCCGTCACGGTTGCCGTAGGCACGAGTAGCGGCGACAACGCCGGCCCATCCAGATCAGGCGGCGCGATGGCTGTTGGCGTGACCGTTGGCGCAGCGGCGGGCGTCGCCGGTTCGCTCAGGGCGGCAACTGCGCCCGTCCTGGGCTGTGCTGTTGGTGTAGGCGTGGGTGTGGGAAGCAGCACGAACGTCTCTTCCGTCTCGGCTGCGCGTTCGGCTGGGGCCGGCTCTGCGTCTGTCTCCTGCTCGTCGCTCGCCAGGCGGATGAACTCCGCGGCAACCCAGCCTGACGCATCTCCGTCGACCTCGCGCACCTGCATCCAGACGCCGTCGTCGCTGGCGCCGAGGACCTGTACTACGTCGTCCGGATCGAGTTTGGTCACGATATCGAAATCGGCGCCGGGTCCGCTGCGCATGTTGAGACGGGTGTCCTCGGTGTTCACGACGCCTGTCTGGCTGGCGCGGGCGGCCGAACGAGCCGCGTTGCGCACGGCTTGCGGGATGGATTGGGCCGAGAGCGGGGACAATGAGACGGCGAAAAGTCCGATTACCGCCAGCAATACGCCGGCGACATAGCGAAGGCGAAGAGATGGTCTAGGTGCGAAAAACCTCATGATCGGCCATTCTCCTGATAAGCATCAAATAGGTATCAACGGGATCGCTGCATGATGGGGATATCGCCCACATAAACGCCAGGGCGACCACGCCGTCGCCCTGGCGAAACTGGGTGTAACTGCTAGAGAATACGGCTCTGATGGAGCCGAAGGTGCGCCCTGCTCACGCTTGCCCTCCGGGCGGCCTGTAGTTACTTCGGCATGGCGGCCAGGGCGCTGTAGGCGGGCAATGGGTTCCACGAGTTGTCGACGATGCCCCACTGCGCTTTTTCGGTGCCGTCCGCTACAACGCGGAAGTTCAGGTTCCACAGGAAAGCCGGACCGACCCAGCCCCAGTTTCTCATCATCTGGTAGGCTTCTACGGTCCACTGCGCCTGCTCTTCGTAACTGTTGTCGTTGGCGTACTGGTAGGCGGAGTGGAAGGCGCCGCCTGCGGCCCAGCCGAACTCCGTTGGCCAGATCTTCTTGTCGCCGGCGCCGTAGACGTTCATGATATTGCGATAGCCTTCCATCGTGCTGCGGAAACTCCACGAATGGTGCGGCGAATCGCAGGCGCCGTTGAAGCTATTGCCGCTCACCTGAATTGCTTCACATGCGCCTTCCCAGGTGACGCTGGGCGGTACGTTGTAGCCGCTGGGGTGGGCGCCGACGCCGTCGATGTAGTTGTTGAGACCCGCCTGAAACATCTGCTCCAGATAGGTGAAGTCGTCCATAGCGTAGGGCGGGTTGTTGCCCGCCGGGGTGAGCGCGCCGCTGATGACATACATAGACGGGCACGCGCCCTTGATGGCGGCATAGGATGGGGCCAGCAGGGCTACGTATTCGCCCGGGTTGAGCGGCTTGTTGCCCCATTCGTAGTGCAGGTTCTGCTCGTTCCACACTTCGATGGCCTTCAGGGGGCCGCCGCAGTATTTTCCGGCCAATGCGCCCAGGAAGTTGGCGAACTTCTGCGGGTCGGCGGGCGGACCGCCGACGCTGCCGTCGAAGCCCGGCTCGCGCGCCCAGCCCGGCGCGTTGACCACGCTGAACAGGACGTTGATGCCCGAGGCATTGGCCGCGTTGATGATGCCGTCGAGTGATCCGAAGTCGATAGCGCCTTCGCTGCCTTCAAACACTTTCCATTCGACCTGTTGCTTGACCCAGTTGAAACCCATGCCCTGGATCATGCCCATCACCTGGCCTGCTTGGTCGTTGTGCACCATGTGGGCCTGGATGCCATAGCCGAACGAACCGCCGCCGCTGGGCGGGGGCGCGGCTACGGCAACAGGCGCCGCCGCCGGGGCGTCGCCGGTTTCGACGGCGGCCGCGGGGGCGGGAGCGGCAGCAGCAGCCGCCGGGGGTTCCGGCAAGTCGGATACCACTGCCAGCGCACCCATATCGCCGCTGGCGTTGACAAGCTGCCCGATCACCCAGCCGTTTGTACCGCCGCCCAGGTCGATCTGCCACCAGTCGCCGGGTTCATTCTTGCCGGTGATGTCGTAGGCGATGCCTGGGTTGATCTGTCCAAGCACCGGATAGGCCGTGCCCGGTCCCTGGCGGACGTTGACGATCTGCCCGCTGCTCAACGTCGGGGCGTCGACTGCAGCAGTCGCTTCTTCGCCTTCGGCATCGGCGGCAGCCGCTTCGGAGGCGGGCTGCGCCGCACCCGTTGCCACCACCGCGGCTGGGGCGACAGCCAACGGTCTGCCGCTGGCGTTGAGGATTTCGGTCTGGACGCGCAGTTCGCCAACTGCCGGCGCAGCCATGACGACGCGGGGGTTATTGATGGGCCGTACTTCCTGGCCGACCACATTGCCCGCCTGATCGAGGAGCGTGTACGATACGGTGAGTTGGTTAAGCACGCCGCTTAGTTCGCCGCCCTGTTGGAATTGAAGTAATACCTCCCAGATGTTCGGGTCGATATCGCCTGTGGCAGGCGTCTGGATAGAGACGTTGCGGACATTGTAATCGCTCAGGCTGTCGAGTTTGTGGGCGACGCTGCCGGCAGTCTCGATGTAGACAGTGCGTTCTAAGCCCTGGTCGTCGATGTACGTGTAATAGTACATGCCGATGGCTTCGTCCCAGATCACCTGGCTGAGCAGGCGCGGGTTGTCCAACGAGAGCGCGATTTCCTGTTCGTTGCCGCCTTCGCTGATGACCTGGGCTAGGAGAGGCCGCAGCGCTTCGGCATAGCCTTTCGGGAGCAGGTAGTTGCCCGAGCGTTCCACGGATTGGGCGGGCAATTCTATCTGCAACTTGCGCCGCTCGACCTGGCTCGTCGCAAAGCGGAGCAGGTCATCCATTTGGCCGTCGGGCGCATAGGCCATCGGGTCAACCGGCGCCGGCACGATCAACCGGTCAACGACCGCGCCCAGGCCCGACCAGTCGAAGCCGAGCGTGTCCCACGAATCTGCCGATATTTGCGAGGGCGCCTCGACGCGCACGGCTAGAGTCTTGTTGTTGGCGTGCAGGCGCTCAGCCAGCTTGGAGACCAGGTGCACGTAATCGGCGCGTGCGCTGGGCACAGCATCGATGCCGCGGTAATCCAGCACGACGCCCACATAGCCGTTTCTGTCAACGGTCTGTTCGACCGCCATCAACTGGTTTTCCTGTAGGCCGGGATCGATCAACAGGTTGTTGATCAGGTCCGTACGGACGACATCTCCGTCCCAGTTGCGGATGACGGGCATGGTGTTGCCGGAGTTTATCGGGGCGGCGCCCTCCAGAGCGCCGTCGCCGCGCAGAAACAAGCCTGCCTTGGCCTCGTTTGCGACATAGGCGTTTTCCGGCAAGGCGCCTTCCGTCCCAAGGTTCAGCGTGACGGCCGGCACAGCAGGCGCGGTTTGCATGACCATAAACGAATCCGGCACAAAGGACAGGTTCGCCTCAATAATATCTTGATCGGTGAGGACAAGGCTGGGCAGATGGGTCCACTCTGCGCCTGTCCAGGTATAGAGCCCGAGCGTCTCGTAGGGAAGGCTGTCGTTGGGGATGGGGATGCTCAACACGACGCCGTCCGGTTCGGTTCCCAGTACTTCAATGTCGTAGAACGGGCTTTTGGGGATCAGGAAGTCGGGGATATTGCCGGCGGCTTCGTAAAGCTCGCGCCCGGCCTGACCCTCGATGAACTCGGGGCGTGGCGTGCTTTCCAGTGATATCATAAAACGAGACCGCACGGCTTCAGCCGGGAAACTGACCAGCGTGCCGTCGGCGTCCTGGACGGCGCCGCCCGTAGCGCCGATGCGCGTGTATGTAAATGCTTGCAGCCGGTCCAACAGGCGAACAGGCGGCAGCAACAGGGCGAGGATCACCAGAGCGGGCAGCGCCACGAAGGTGATCAGCCAGGCGGCTGGCCCCTCCAGAAACCGCCCTGCTCCGCCCATCGCCGGGGGCTGCATTTCATACCTGGTATTCTGCATTAGAGGCCAACTCCTTCACAAGTCCACAATCTCAACGCTGCCGAATAATCTTAGCGTCTAGATACCGACGAATCTTAACATATTGAGAGATCGGCGCAAAATCGGCGCGCAAAAAGCGGCGCCACCCAATAAATGCTGCGAACAAAAACGAATGCGGGGCAACATGAGTTCCCGCCCGAAAGTGCTTGCCGGACGTCTTCGCTTCGCCTGTTAAGTTGTGTCCATCCGCGCACCCAATCCCGGATCGGTCTATTCGCCGGGCGCGCGTTTGCCGTGCTATACTGCGCCTATGGAGCTCGACCTGCCGAACGACCGGATTGCACACAAGCGCCGTCCCTGGATGGAAGTAACCCTGGCGGCGGGTTTCTTGTTCAGCCTCGTGCTCGGACTGGCCGCGCTAGGTGCGCTGTTTGTTGCACGAGATGAGGGGCGGGTTACGCTCGCCTCGCCTCCTCTTGAAACGATCCAACCGGACCGGATCGTTCCCCAGTTGGCGCTGGCGGAATTAGCCGGCGATCCGGGCGAGGCATTGGCTTATCAGGCCGCTGCCGCCGGCGAACTGGACACGGCTCGCGCCATCGTTCTGTACGACGCCGTTTCATCCGGCTCTCAACGCCTTGCTTTGCTTCTTCATGTGGGACGGCGCTATCTCGAAGACGAGCGACCCGGGGAGGCGGCGACGCTGTATAGTCTCGCACGCGCCGCCGGCGCGCTTGACCCGGCGCTCAGCGCATCCGAACGCAGTTCGGCGTTGGTGCAGGCGGCGGGCGGCTTGTTCGAAGCGGGCGAGCAGGATGCGGCACGGGATGCCGCGAGGCAAGCGCTACGCGTAGCCGAACAGATGCCCGGCCTATTGCCTGCACAGCGCAGCCAGGTCTTGGAAAGCCTAAAGCCGCTGGCGCGCCAATTGGACGATAATGCCTTTAGCCAGGAATTGACCGAATTAGCGCGTAACCCGTTCATCGAAGCGGCGGGCGTCATGATCGACAGCCGCTGGGCGGCGCTCTCTGCGCCGTTTCCGCTCGACGCCGAAATGCAAGCAGCGCTTGAGCAGCGTCTGTTGGCTGCGCGTCTATTGGCAGAACGCATGATCCTCACCGGCGGGGTGGACATTGAACCGGAGATAGCGGCGCTGGCGAGCGCGTTGACCGAAGAGGACGAGGTGCGCGGCGAGTTCTATCGCCGGGCGCTTGCCTCAGGGCTGTCGCTGGAGCAGCAATTCGCTTTGCTGCAAGATCGCCGCGCATGGGCGGCGGTCAAGTTGCGCATCGCGCGGCGCGGGTTTGGCCTTTCGCTGGTTCCGCAATGGGAGGAATCCGCTGCGCAGATCGAGCAGGAACTCGCCGTCGCTACGGCCAATCTCAACCTGGTGGTCGAAGCGCAGATCAACGCCCTGCCCGATGCGGCTGCTCAGGCCGCGTTGCGCGCCGAGGCCTTGCTTTGGCTGGCGCAGCAGATGGACCTGGGCTTGTATCCTGGCGCATCTCCCGCGGAGTTGGACGGCCAATTGCGCAACGCACAAGCCGAACTCACCCGCCTCGGGAGCCCCCCGGCGCTGCCCGTCGCCCACGAACTTGACGCCGTTCCGCCCGGTTTTCGCATCCAATCCAACCGCCAATGACGGCGCGCAAATCGGCCCAAAAAGCGTAGGCCAATCGTACGGATTGACCGCCCAAATTGGTTTGACATCGACTTCAAATGGCTCTATACTGCCATTAACATCGGGTTAACCCCAATGGCATTAGCGGCAACAGGATCCTCCGGAACCAGAACCTCGACGCAGCCGTTCTATTAACAGATGCAGTAAACGGATATTGGGCAATCGATCGAGGCGTCCGTTCACCCATTACGGTGTGACAGAGGCAGAACAGGTGACACTGAAAATCCCTGTATTGGCTACAACCGATCATCCTAATGACGACGCTCAGGACTTGGTACGTGCCTGAGTGTCTTTGTTTATTCGGATGGCGATACGTCACGAGCCGTCCACGATATGCAAGGCGACCTGTTGTTCGTCCCCATTTGTGAGCTTTCAGAAAGGACACAATCATGGACTCAGTCGCAAGCCGGATCATCAAGGCCCGCCAGTATGCTCAGGAGCGTGACAAGCGTATACGAACCCACCGCTTCGAAGTCGAGCTGAAGGGCGAACATGCCAATCACGTCGTCACGTATGATAACGGTCGTTGGAACTGTGACTGCGAAGAATACCAGTTGCGCGGCGTATGCGCCCATATCATGGCGATGGAGGAGATCCTTGGTGATTCGGTAGAACCGGCTATGTTGCACGGAGGAGCTCCGGCGGCCTAGCAGCGCCCGACAAATCAGGGCCGGCTATGGAGTTCAGCCGGTCTGTCCATAGATGCCTGGCTTCAGGGGCGACAGTTCGTCGCCCCTGAACTTTTTCCGCCCGCCGGATCTGCCGCCCATGAGATCGCCGCCTCGCAGAACGAGCCGCTCCTTTACGCTTCCCCTTTTCAGTTCGTCTTGCATCTGTGATATTCTGATGCCGCCGAAGCGGCAGGGCGCCGCGCGCAGCTGTGTTGAGCGGGTGCGGCATCGACAGGACCTGGGGCCGACGACAGATCTGAGGACGGATATTGAAGCGATATACCCGGCTGCTGTTCACAAAGTGGGCGCAAAGCGTCGTTGGCATCACGATCAGCGCGGTCTTTATCTACTTCACGTTGCCCAGCCTCCACCTGCCCGAAGTAGCCCAGGCGATGCGGTCGGCCAACTATTGGTGGATCCTGCCGGGCGTCGCCGTCTACTTTGTCGGGCTGTGGGTGCGCTCCTGGCGCTGGCACTACACCCTGCGCCGCATCAAGCCGGTGCCGTCATTGCGGCTTTTTCCGCTCGTCTGTATCGGCTACTTCGGCAACAACGTCTTCCCTTTCCGCGCCGGCGAGGTGCTGCGTTCGGTTGTACTTAGGAAGACCGAAGATATCGCCATCTCGTCCAGCCTAGCGACAGTGTTCATCGAGCGCGTATTCGACGGGCTGGTGATGCTGCTATTTGTATTTGTCGCCCTGCCCTTTGCGCCCATGCCCCCCGAATACCGGCGGCTGGTTGTTCTGTTAACGCTGCTCATGTTGGGCGCAACGGCTGTGTTCATGTGGATGGCGATGTACCCGCGGCGCATCATCACGCTCTACACCTGGGCTGCCAATCGCCTCCTGCCCACTGCGTTGCGCGGGCGCAGCGACGATCTCTTTCGGCGCTTCATGGATGGGCTAGGCAGCCTGAGCGATCGCACGGACGTACTCATGATCTTCGCCACCAGCGTCATGATTTGGCTGCTGGAGACGGTGAAGTACTGGTTTGTCATGCACGCCTTCCCTTTCGACGTCGGCTTTATCGTGCTGATGCTCATGAACGGCCTCGTCAACTTGGCGACCACGCTGCCCTCCGCACCCGGCTATATCGGCACATTCGACACGCCCGGCATCGAGACGCTGGCCGCGTTTGGCGTGAACCGCGATCTTGCGGCAAGCTATACCTTCACGCTGCACGCTGCGCTGTGGCTGCCGGTTACGTTGGTTGGCGCCTACTACTTCTGGCGCCGGCAGTTGCGCCTGGGCGATATCGACAAGGCTCGCAGGCAGATCGACGCCCAGCCCAATCGCG
>JASGTU010000187.1 GCA_030058085.1 Chloroflexota bacterium | reverse complement strand
TGTTGGCAGGTTTAGCCCTCAACTCCGCATAGGCGCCCATCTGCTCGATCTTACCCGCTCGCATCACGGCAATGTTGTCCGCAATTGCCATGGCCTCGACCTGGTCATGGGTCACATAGATGGACGTGATGGCGAAACGGTTCAGCAGCCGCTTGATCTCGACGCGCGTCTGGGCGCGCAGCTTGGCATCGAGGCTGGAAAGCGGCTCGTCGAGCAGAAACAGCGCCGGCTTGCGCACCATCGCCCGCGCAATCGCAAGACGCTGCTGTTCCCCGCCGGACAGCGTCCCCGGCTTGCGCCCCAACAACTGGCGAAAACCGAAGCCCATCATCTCCGCCGTCTCGCGGATGCGCGCCTCCGCCTCCTTGTCCGGCGCCTTGTGCATGCGGAAAAAGAAACTGAGGTTGCCGTGCCCGTAGAAATGCGGATAGAGCGCGTAGTTCTGAAAGACCATGCCGATGTAACGGTCGCGCGGCGGCGTGTCGCGCATTTCGAGGCCGTTATAATAGACTGCGCCCTGGTACTCCTGGTCCAACCCGGCGATGACGCGCAGCAGCGTGCTCTTGCCGCAGCCTGACGGCCCGATCACAGCCACCGTTTTCCCTTCCGGCGCCGTGAACGACAGGTCGTCGAGGGCAGCCACAGGGCCGTCCGCGACCGTAGCCCCCTCATCGCGTCGCCCTGCCAAAGGGATGCGTTCACCCCGGAATACGCGCGTCACATGCTCCAGACGGATCTCCGCCATTCTTTACTCCCATCCTGCGTTGGACAACTCCGGCGAGGCCGGTTTCGACTGATCTTGCCACCGCTTATCGCGCCCGGCAAATGTGCGACCTCTCCAGACGTGCTCCGCTTGTGCGCTGTTTGAGGAAAACGAATTCGCACTCTGCGGATTCGCGCTCTACAATGTGAGATAGTGAAACAGCAAATCGGTCCCGACAAGGAGACATCATGCGACTAACGTTTTGCGGCGCGACCCAAGAGGTCACAGGGTCGATGCATTTACTAGAGGTCAACGACCGCCGCATCCTGCTGGACTGCGGCACCTACCAGGGACATCGCGCCGATACCTACGAACGCAACCTGAATTTTCCTTTCGACCCGGCGAGCATCGACGCCGTGGTTTTGAGCCATGCGCACATCGACCACTCCGGCAACCTGCCTAACCTGGTCAAACAAGGGTTCAGCGGCAACATCTGGTGCACCGCGGCCACGCGCAACCTCTGCACCTATATGCTGATGGACAGCGGCTATATTCAGGAGCAGGACGCCTTCTATCTGAACAAGCGTAAGCGCGAGCGCGGTGAACCTGAGATTGAGCCTATCTACACGCGTGCAGACGCCCAAGCGACGCTCGGCCAGTTTGTCAGCGTCGGCCTGCATCGACCGGTTCTCGTCGCGGACGGCGTAGAGTTGACCTTCTACAACGCCGGGCACATCCTGGGCGCCGCCCAAGTCGCACTAGAAATCCGCGAGCAGGTTTCCGGCAAGCAGTGGCGGCTCGTGTTCAGCGGCGACCTCGGCCGCGACGAGATCGCCATCCTCAACCCGCCCGAAGTCATCGAGACAGCCGACATCGTGATTATGGAGAGCACCTACGGCGACCGCCTCCACGGCACCTACGAAGGAGCGCGGCGCAAGCTGCGCGACGTGGTGAACAGGACCGCCAAACAACGCGGCAAGGTGATCATTCCCTCCTTCGCCGTCGGCAGAACCCAGGAGATCGTCTACGCGCTCAACCAACTGGATGCAGACGGCAATATCCCCGAACTGCCCATTTTCGTCGATAGCCCGCTCGCCGTGAATGCCACAGATGTTTTCCGTATGCACCCGGAGGCATGGAACCAGGAGGTGCAGGACTTCCTGACCGAGGACCGGCGCAAAAGCCCGTTCGATTTCGACAACATGGAATACGTGCGCGAGGTGCGGCGCAGCAAGCAACTAAACGCCATGCCAGGCTCCGCCATCATCATCAGCGCCAGCGGCATGGCGGAGAACGGGCGTATTCTGCACCACCTCAAGCACAACATCGAAGCCAAAGAGAACACCATCCTGCTGGTGAGCTTCATGGCCGAACATACGCTGGGCCGTCGCCTCAAGGACGGCGCCGACCGAGTGCGCATCTTCGGCGAGGAGTACGACGTCCGCGCTACGGTCGAAACCATCGACGGCTACAGCGCCCACGCCGACCAAGATGGCCTGGTTCGTTGGGCCATGAACTTCGACCGCGACCGCCTGCAAAATCTGTTCATCGTTCATGGCGAGCCGGACCCGGCGCGCACCCTCGCCGGGCTGGTCGACGGGCACGTGAAGGGATCAGTCGATATTCCCGTGCGCAACCAATCCTTCGAGTTCTAGTGATCCGGCCCGGCGACGGGCCAAGATCGCCATATCTTTTTGCCCGGCTGTTCGTCATGTTTGATTAGCAAGGATCGATTGTCTTCACAGATCATTTTCACAGCCGGAATTCACCGGGATTCATTTGCGAACACATGGTCAGACACATGCGCGGATGGGGCGAGTTCCGACTCACGAGAGGGTGACAGGCACGGAAAGGAGTCATGGAACATGAACAGCACTCGTCTGGGTGTACGGCCGCTGGGGCGTGCAACCTTGGCGTACGCGCTGGTGTTGGTGATGGCCTTAAGCATTGTCGCGCCCGGAACGGCCATCGCCTCGCAAGGCGGTCCGTATGGGCCGGCTACACACCAGGGCGGCTACGGCGACTCGACCTACTATGTGAGGCCAGGCGACACGCTCAGCATGATTGCGTTGCGCTTCGGCGTCACCGTTGATCAGTTGATGCGCGTCAACGGGCTGCGCAACCCTAACCACATCTACGTCGGCCAAGCCTTGACTATTCCCGGCGCAGGAGGCGGTGGGACCGGCGGACCGCAGTGCGGCAGCAAGACGCACGTCGTGCGCTACGGTGAGACGGCCTCGCAGATCGCACAGCGCTATGGCATAGACCTCTATGACTTGGCGCGCGCCAATGACATGCTCAATCTGAACCGCATCTATGCGGGGCAGACGCTCTGCATCCCTGGAGGCGGCGGCATGCCGGCGCAGCCCGTCCAACCGCAACCGTGGCAACCCGTACAGCCGGTTCAGCCTAAGCCTGTCCAACCGCAGCCGCAACCCGTTCAGCCCAAGCCTGTGCAACCACAGCCGCAGCCGGTTCAGCCCGTACAGCCCAAGCCTGTCCAACCGCAGCCGCAGCCGGTTCAACCCGGTCCGCAGCAGCCGGTTATGCCGCCGCAGTGCGGCGCTCAGCCGGGCCCAGGCGGTTTCTGGCCGCCAGATTGTGCAGGCCAGCCACAGCTGGGCGGGCCTTCGCACGAGCCTGACCTAGGCTATTGGCGCGGGTCGTACTTCAAGGACAAATACTTTAGCGAATTCGTCGAAGAGCGCCAAGACAGCGAGATTCGCTTCAACTGGTACAAGGAGAGCCCCGGTCCCAACATGCCGAAGGACCGCTTCAGCATCCGCTGGGAGCGCGTCCTGAACTTCGACGGCGGCGACTACCGCTTCTACGCCACGGCGGATGACGGCGTGCGCGTCTACGTCGACGATACGCTCGTGATCGACGGATGGAAAATCCAGCCCGCGACCGAATACCACGGCGACATCTCGCTGCGACCGGGCAAGCACAAGGTCGTGGTCGAGTATTACGAAGAAGCGGAAGACGCGCTAATCACCGTGTACTGGGAGCCGAAGTGCCCGTCCTATCGCTGTAACTAACGGCGCAAAATGCGCATGACGGCTTAGGCCGTACTGGGGCGTCCGGAACGAACCGGACGCCCCTTTTTGTTTGCCCTCTTTTGTTGGCATTTTCGCCAAAATGTGACGTTTGGCAGTATCGATCCGCCCCCGACCACGTCATCACTACTGCAATAGCAATGCCGGCGCGTTGGCCTCTGTTCGGGGTGGGCAGAGGGGCGCAGATTGAGCCGGCAAACGAGCGAATCTACACAACAGAAAAAGGATGCGTATTCTATGTTTCTGCGCGAGATCGGCCGGGCGGCTGCCTGGCTGCTAATGGTCTTCGCCCTGCTGGCGGCGCTGTCAATTGCGGCAACGCGAGCGGTCTATGCCGCGCCGGAAGCGGCGGACCCCACTGCAATCCAGGCTGAGGAGTTGCAGGGGTTCTTGCCCAACCAGGGCGACACGCACTATCTTGGTCTAGAATCCGCCGGCGCGGTCAAGATGATCGTGCTGACGCTGAAATCATGGACGCCGGAAGGGCTGCCGGTCGCCGAGCGGCTGCAGTTCGCCGTCCTCACCGAAGAAGGACTGCTCGCCATGCTGTCAGGCGCCGCCCCGCATGAGGCTGCCATAGCGACGGGCAGGCTGCTGCGCGCCAGCGAGGACGGCGTCATCTCCCAGGCGATCGTGCTTGCAGGCGAGAGCGCCGGCTATACGGTCGTCGTATGGAACGAATCGGCTGCGCCCGTCAGCTACGCGCTGACCGCACGCAACGGCGTGCTGATCGACGGCTCCGGACAGACGGCGCAGGAACCGGCTCCCGCCCAGCAGGACGATGCCTATCCGCTTATCAGTGCGTTTGCGCAGACGGCGACGCTGACCGAAGAACGCGTCTTTCAGGCAGCGCCGGCCTTCGTCGACGAGACGCCCTTCACCGTCAGCAAGGACACTGTGACGGCCTACCGCATCAGCGGCTCGCTGTTCCAACTCTACGACCGCCATTTCCTAGACCTGATCCCCGCCCGGCGCGACGCCGAGATCACGGTCCGCCTAAGCTACGACTCCGGCTTTCAACAGACGACCGACGGCAAGGTCAACTTCTGGGTGCTGACCAAGAACGGGCTGCAGCAGGTGATGCAAGGGGCATTTCCCAACGAGTTGAACCTGGCTGCAGGCCAGCCCGCAGAGGACGGGCGACCAGGCGTCATGCAGGCGACGCTCCGTATCGGCGGCGAGGGGCCGTACACCCTCATCGTCTTCAATGATTCCACAGCGCCGGTCGCCTACACGCTGACGGTCGAAGGTGCGCTCCTGGCAGACACATTCGGCCAGACGAACGAGGCGAAGGCGGCGGCTGCGGAGTTCGCGGCGGAGGAGGCGACAACCTCGACCGGGGCAAACCCGCTTGCTGCGATCTCCCGCCGGCCGTAAAGCAAGCGCGCGCTACTCGACAGGCGGACGGAACTATCTCCGTCCGCCTGCCATTTTGGCGGCAGAGGGCATCCTTCGCAAGGCGAGCATAGACCATACGCCCACTATCGGTCCGACCGTGAGCGAGGCGAAGGCCCAGCGCCAGCCGACGTAGGCCACGAGTTGAGGAATGGCGCGAATCGTCAACAGCGTAAGCAAGAAGCCCAGGCTCGTCTGTAACGTCAGCGCCGTGCCGGCATAGGACCGATCGCTCAGCTCGCTCAGCGCAGCCGAAAACTGGGCGGAATCGGCGACAACGGCAAATCCCCATACGAGACAAAGGCCGGCGAGAAGAAGCGGATTGCCGCCAAAGAGAAAGCCCGCTACTACTGCGCACGCCCCGCTGATTATGAGTGACGCCACGGTGATGGTCGTGCGGCCTAAGCGATCTGCCATCTGTCCAGCCAGAAGCGATCCGGCGGCTCCTGCGCCGAACACCCCGAATGCGAGTGCGCTCGCCCAGACGGGATCAATGCCGGTCACGGCAAAGCTGGCGGCGAGAAAGACCGGAATCCAGGTCCACATGGCGAACAACTCCCACATGTGTCCCAGGTATCCCAGGATCGCCAGGGCCAGGTCGCGCGTGCGGAGTATGTGGCCAACGTAGCCGAACCGGAAGGGGGGAGCGACAGCGCGATAGGGGCCTTCGTCCACGAATGCCAGGGCGACAAGGCCGCCCAACGCCGCGAACAGGGCGGAGATGTATAGGACGAACTGCCAGTTGTCCACGCCGCCAAAGGCATTGAGCAGGTGGGGCGCTCCTGAGCCGAGGGTCAGCGCGCCGACCAACAGCCCGATAGCGAATCCGCGGTCTCCTTTGGTCCAGGTTGCCATGATCTTCATGCCCACGGGATACACGCCTGCCAGGAAGAAACCCGTCAGCCCGCGCAGTGCAAGGGCAGCCGGCAAACCCAGGCCGGAGGCGGGGATGAGAAACGTAGATGCTGCCGCAGCCAAAGCCGAAATCGAAAAGAGCAGATGCGGCCTGGCCCGGTCGGCAAGATTGAACACGGCCGATCCAAACGCCCCGATCACGAAACCCATCTGCACCGACATAGTGAGCCAAGAGCGTCCGGAATCAGAAAGGCTCCACACGTCTGTCAAAACCGGGACCACAGCCGAAGCGGAGAACCAAACGGACATGGCCAGAAGTTCTGCCAAAGCCAGCAGCGACAGGGTCTGCCATTTGGATAACGTGATGCCTAATAGCCCCCGGCCAAAGATGCGCGATTCGTCTGTCTCGTGCATGGCTCGGATGCCTCACTTGTTCGAGCAAAGGAAATCAGATTGCCGTAGGAATGACGGGAACTCTAGCGGTTGGGTTGGTGCGCACAATGTAAGGCGAATTCCATTCGCCAGTGCCGGAAACGAAGCGCGCCGGGTTCCTCGTCTAGGAGGAACCCGGCGCGTTGCTTTGCGCGGTGCAATTGTGCAATTGCGGAGTGCGTCAGCGTCCGGCCTAGAACCCCTGTAGCTTGCTCAAGTCAGCCACGGACCAGGCCAGTGCGGCGATATGCTGGACCAGCGCCAGCCGCGCCGCCCGCAGCGTCTCGTCTTCAGCGTTGACCAGCACGGCGTCGAAAAAGGCGTTGATCGGCTCTTGCAGGCTGCGCAGCGCCTCCCCTAGCGCATCCGCCGGTTCGTCCGCGCCCTGCACAGCGCTTGCCGCCGCCGCGTAGGCGGCGTGCAGCCGTCGCTCCACATCCTCCTGGTAGGCTGCGGGGTTCAGTTCGAGCATGCGATCCAACCCGCGCGTGATGCGGGCGCAGCGCGCATAGGCCGTGAATGCGTCTGTCCACCACGGTTCGCTGACCAGCGCGGCCAAGGCGTTGCAGGCCTGCTGCGCCGCATACGGATTCTCGCCGCGCGCGGCGAGAACCGCTTCCACCACGTCGAAGGCGTAGCCGGCCTCGGCGAGGACGCCTTGTAGACGCCGCGCCACGAATTGGGCGGTCTCGGCCAAACTCTCCTCGCTCACCGGCACGGGCTGGAGCGCAGCGGCCTCCGCCAGCCCTTCCGCCACGCTGAAGTCAGTTTGCGTGGCGAGCAGAGCGTTGACGATGCCGAGCGCAGCGCGGCGCAGGCCGAAGGGGTCGGCGCTGCCCGTCGGCGCCGCGCCGGCGGCGAAGAGGCCCGCCAGGCTGTCGAGCTTGTCGGCTAGGCTCAGGGCTAGCCCTGCGACCGAGGAGGGCGCGGCGTCGCCGGCCGTGCGCGGCCGGTAATGCTCACCGATGGCCTGGGCGACCGCTTCGGGTTCGCCGCTATGGCGGGCGTAGATCTCGCCCATCACACCCTGCAGGCTCGTCATCTCCACGACCATCGACGTAACCAGGTCGGACTTGCACAGCGCGGCGGCGCGCGTCACGACGTCGACATCATCCTGCCCGGCGTCGAGCATCGAGGCGATGCGCGGGGCCAACTTCTTCAGACGCTCCACCTTGTCGAGCATGGAGCCAAGCCGCTCATGGAAGGTAAGCGTGCCCAAACGCGGGGTGAACGAATCCAAGTCGCGGGCCGTATCCTGCCGGTAGAAATAGGCCGCATCCGCATAGCGAGCGCGGATCACGCCTTCGTTGCCTGCCGTCACCACATCGGGCTGGGCCAGGGCGCGGGCGTTGGCGACGGTGATGAAGTAGGGCAGCATCCGGCCGTCGCGCAGCACCGGGAAATAGCGCTGGTGCTTCTTCATCACGCCGATCAGCACCGGCATAGGCAGTTCGAGGTACTTGTCCTCAAACCGGCCCAACAGCGCTTGCGGCGACTCCACCAGGTCCGTCACCTCGTCGAGGAGATCGGGATCCTCGGGTGCGTAGCCGTTAGCCTGGGCGGCGGCATCCTGGACAAGTTGCTGGATCAGGCGGCGGCGCTCCTCGCGGTTGACGACGACGCCTTGCGCCGCCACGGCCGCGAAGTAGTCCGCGCCGCTGGCGA
>JASGTU010000186.1 GCA_030058085.1 Chloroflexota bacterium | reverse complement strand
ATGGAGTGGCTGGAAGGCGGATGATCCGTGCGGCTGCATCGCGGCCGCCAGAAAAGCGTTTGCGTAGTCATTGTACCAGACAACGCCCCGCATCCCCATGTCGCGCAGCACGCTTGCTCATCGCCGCACGGCCCGTTCATTGAGGGCCGTTCGCCTCCAGCCCCACCCGCCCGGCGTAGAGCATCAGCGCCGAGAAGAGAAACTGCACAAGAAAGAAGTACAGCGGGAACCACAACGCCCCTGCCATCCCGCTGCCAGCCGCGCCGCCAAACGCATAGAGCAGCCCCATCACCGGTACGCTCAAGGCCAACGTCTGCGCAGCCGCACGCGTCGCGTCCTGGCCCTGCTTCTCGTCGAACCAACGCCGCGGTCGTTCACGCAGCTTAACCGTCAACCACCAGCCGGCCGCCAACACATAGGGCAGCACCAGCGGGATCGACGCCATGATCGCATGGGCGCACACCGTCTCCGCCGGTCGCGGGTAGAACAGATTCAGCGCCATCAGCGACAGCCCGGTCAACCCGCAGATCGTCCCCGTCACCTGGACGAGCACGAACGAGCTGTTGTCGTGTACCGCGCTTGCGTAGTCCCCATTCGCACGCAGGCGGAAGAGGCTCACATATCCCAGCACAGCCGCCATGCCCGCCTGAAAGGCAATCACCAGATAGAGTATCGGCCATTCCGGCTGTGATAACCCCGCCTCGTACTGGCTGCCGATGTCGTCGATCAGGGCGATATCGGCAAAGACGAAGAGCAGAGCAAGCACGCCCCCTCCGATCAGCGCGGCCTGTAACCAAGAGATGCGCTGCGTGCGCATTGTATGGCGACCGATACGCACCAACGCCAGCAGGAAAAACAGTGAAGCTGCCAGCAACGCCACGCCCACGATATTAGCTAGGCTCTCCTCGCCCGCAGTGAGCGGATCGAAACGCACCATCTTGACGCGCAGCCGCTCGAATACTACGTAAGCCGTCGCCAGCCCGGCAATCGTCAGCGCGCCTAGCCCTGCCGTCACACCGTTCTGGAAAGCCTCGTTTCTACGCATCGCCATCGCTCTCCCTTGACATATCACGTGGCCCATTCTTGCCATTCTCATCTGCCAAGTAAAACAGGTCCTCGACGCGCACACCGAAAAACCGCGCCAGCTTGAGCGAAATCAGCGTCGACGGCACGAACTTGCCCGTCTCGATTGAGTGGATCGTCAGCCGCGTGACGCCGATAGCGTTCGCCAACTCCTGTTGCGAAATCTCGCCGTGCACAAAGCGGAAACGCCGCAATTCGTTGCCAAGCTCCATCGATGCACCTCCGAACGAACGCATAGCATACTATACACGATGTATAGCACACTATACACCAAGTGTCAATCCCCCAGTTTCCGTTAATCGCCTCTATGATTCCCTGTCAGGTCCGGCCCGTGTGCTATAATCTGTGAGGCGGAAGCACTTTGCTTCCTGTCCCCCCAGATGCAAATCCACAATCGCCGCTATACCCATACCCGACGGAGGAACCCCATGAACGAACGAGAGCGCTTCATCGCCGCCATGCACTACCAGCCACGCGACCGCTCGCCGCTCTGGGACTTCGGCTTCTGGGAAGACACCCTGCCGGTCTGGCATGAACAGGGCTTGCCCGCCCACATCGACCGGTTAAATAGCGAGGAATACTTCGGCATGGATTCCGGCCCTGAGACTTGCGCCGATCTTGTCGGCGTGGAGGCCGGACTGGCGCCAAAGTTCGAGGAGAAGGTCATCGAAGACCTGGGCGAAGACCGCCTTCTGCAGCAAGAGGACGGCGTGCGCGTCCTCCGCCGCAAGCGCTTCCCCTCTATCCCGCAGCCCCAACAACACCTCTGCGTTGACCGCGCAAGCTGGCGCAAGCACTACAAGCCCCGTCTCGACCCCGCTAACCCGGCGCGCTATCCGGCGGACTGGGACGCACGCGTGCGCTACTGGACCGATCCGCAGCGCGACCTGCCGTTGGTCGTGCCGGGCGGCAGTCTCTACGGCTGGATTCGCAACTGGGTTGGCATGGAGAATCTCGCCTTGGTCCTCTACGATGACCCGGCCTGGTTTGAGGAAATGGTCGAAACAGTCGCCGACTGCATCATCGGCACGCTCACGCGCATCCTGGCAACCGGCGCCCAGTTCGAGGCGTGTGGCATGTGGGAGGACATGGCCTACAATGCCGGCCCGCTCATCAGCCCTCGCCACTTTGCGCAGTACCTCGTCCCCCACTACCGCCGCATTACGGACCTACTGCACAAGCACGGCGTCGACGTCGTCTGGATTGACTGCGACGGCAACATTGAAAAGCTAATCCCGCTCTGGCTGGAGGCAGGCGTCAACTGCATGTTCCCGCTGGAGATCGGAACTTGGGGCGCAGACCCGGTGCGCTACCGCCGGGAGTACGGCAAGGACCTGCTGATCATGGGCGGCTTCGACAAGCACATCCTCGCGCGCAGCCAAGAGGAAATCGCGGCGGAGGTGCATCGCCTCACGCCGCTAGTCGAGGAAGGCGGCTACATCGGCTTCTGCGATCACCGCGTGCCGCCCGATGTGCCCTATGCCAACTATCTGTTCTACCTGGAGACCGTGCGCCGCGAGTGGGGCAAGGATGTCGATCTGAAACCCGCGGGCTGGATGCAGACGCAGCCTGCCTAGCCTGTCTTACAGCTTGACGGGAAAAATGCGCTTGCGCCACTTAGCATAGGTGCTGGCGAAGTGCGGCCAAAACGGGCTCACGCGCCCGACCGGCTTCGCCTGCGCCAGCGCCGCCAGGAAGCTCGCCGCATCATCCTCGAAGGGCGGCAACTCCAGCCCGCAGCGCCCCACCTCGCCCAACGTATGTGCGTCGCTGCCAGCGGTCGCCAGCTTGCCATACTCCGCGGCAAGCGCACGCGCAGCGTCATTGTCCGCCGGCCTCACACATCGCGCGTTCAACACTTCGACGGCGTCGACCTGAGCGATGATCGACAACACGTTCTCCCGCCCCATAGCCGAACGACGCACCGAGTCCAGCGGGTGCGGGATGCTGATCACCGCGCCCTGCTCGCGCAGCAGACGGATCGTCTCTTGCGGCGAAAGCCCTGCAGGAACCTCCTCGCGCACGAAGTAGGCGATCACCTCGCCGTGCGTCGTCATGATTTCCTCGCCCACGATCACCAGTTCCGGGTCGAGAGCCTTGGCTGCCAGCGCGCCGCGCAGGTTGTTGTGCTCGGTCACGGCGATGCGGTCGAGGCCCGCGGCACGCGCTCGCTCTATCAGCTTAGCCGTGGGTGTCAGACTGTCCTTGCTGTAAATCGTGTGGGCGTGCAGGTCGATCTTCCAAATGGTCTGGTTTGTCATGGGGATTTCGTAGTCCGGTTCTTGTGAAGCTTGGCGCCTGATTGTATCATCCATGCAGATGCATGTGTGATTTTCCTTGAATGACGCGGGAGAAGCAAATCCTGAAGCCAAAGACGCCGGCCGTCCGCAAGAAGCCGCCAGGCCCGCCGGTTCCTGCCATAAACCCGCTTCTGCGCATCGCCGGACGCGACCCGACAGCAGACGCCGTGTTGGCTGCCGCACTGCAAGAACGCAATGGCCCAGACGCACTGCCCATCCAGGCGCGAGATGAACCGGCGCCTAAGGAGGCGGGCGATCCCTTTCAGATCGACCTGTCGCTTGCCCTGGACGCAAGCCCGCCCGCCGAACTGCCCAACCGCGGCGTCAGCTATGCCGGCTTGACGCCGTCACAGCGCATGGCCTTCCTGCAGTGGGCCGCCAATCCGCTCAAGCCCGCGTCGGAGGCCTTCCAGCGCCTCTACGTCGCCAGCTTGGAGGTCGGCCTCCTCGATCCAGCGACAAGGCCGGACGGCGCTCGCAGCGGCGATCTCGAAGCGATCCGACGAGAACTGGTGCGCTGCGCCATCGCACCGGCCTGGCGCGAGAGCGAATGGTTGGCGCGCACCATGCTCTTGGCGTTGTGGCTCACAGCCAACGGTTCCGGCATCTCCGAATGGCTGTCAACCGCCGCGCCGGCGCCTGCCGTGCTGAGCCTCGCCATTGGGCTGCAAGCGTTGCTTGGCGAGCCGCTCAGACCTGAGCAGTTGCCGCATCTCGTCGCAAGCTGGCGTCTGCCCAACGCAGACCTGTCGCCCGAAGTCCTCGCCCTGCGCCTCAGCTCACTCACCCATGCGTTCGGCGCGCCGCCGCTGCAGGTCGCGCTGCAACGCGCCGCGGACGGCGCAGCCGCTCCCCGCCCCTGGCGCAGCGCGCATCCGTCTCTGCGCTTCTCTTTGCCACAGCCGGACTTGCGCCCCACACTGGAACCGCTCCTTGTCGAAATGCTAGCCGTCAATGACGCCGATAGCGCCGAAGGAGTAGATCAAGATGTCGCTGCAGAGGAGCCGGACATAGCGCAGCCAAGCATGGCGGATATGGGCTGGCGCCTCATCCTGGAGTTCGGCCAGAGCCGCTCCGAATTCTACGATCACGCCGTCCATATCTGCCGGCGCATGCCCGAGTACATGCAGATCATGGACGAAGACCGACGCCTTGTCCACCGCGTCGCCTTTCGCAAATCCGACATGCGCCGCTTCTGGCGCATCTGGGACTACGTGCAGAACTGGTCCGCCACGCGCGTCTATCTAAATGGCGAAGAGATAGATAGGTGGAAAATCTGGCCCTATTCGCAATACCTGCGCTGAAACGCAGTCGCTATCGATCCGTAGCCAAGGGCGCTTCGAGGAACTCGGAACGAGCAGACCATGCAACATGACCTAGACATCTACATCCGCGCACGCTATACGCTCCTCTGGGTCGTCACGTCAGAAGAGTCGCGTGCCCTGGCTGAAATTGACCAGCTTGCCAAAGAGCAACGCAAGCCTCTCTACGTATGGAGCGCCACGACCGGCGTTGCCAACCCCGCTATTCCCACGCGTGTGGATGGCGGCAAGCGCGACCCGTTGGCCCTGCTGACCGCCATCATGGAGGACCGTGAGCCTGGGCTGTGGGTGCTGCGCGATTTCCACCCCTTCTTGCGCGATCACACGGTCGTGCGCCGCCTGCGCGAGGCCGCTTTCAGCCTGGAATCCAGCAACAAAACCATCATCCTACTCGGCCCGGTCCTCAAGATACCGCCGGAGTTGGAGAAAGAAATTACGGTCGTGGATTTCAGCCTCCCCACGCGTGACGAGTTGGACCGCCAACTGGACCGTATCGTCGAGAGTGCGCGCAGCCACGGCAAGATCGACATTGCCCTAGACCGCCGCCAGAAGGCGCGCCTCGTCCAGGCCTGTCTAGGCCTAACCATCAACGAGGCGGGAAACGCCATCGCCAAAGCCATCATTCAGTCGGGCGGGCGGCTAGACGGTGACGCCGTAGAGGCCGTCACCGAAGAGAAGCAGCAGATCATCCGCAAGAGCGGCCTGCTCGAATACTATCGCAGCGATGACCAGCTCACCACCGTGGGCGGGCTGGAAACGCTCAAGGAGTGGCTGCGCAAACGCGTGCGCGCCTTCGGCGAAGAAGCGCGCGCCTTCGGATTGCCCGAACCCAAAGGCATCCTCCTGGTCGGTGTACAGGGCTGCGGCAAGTCGTTAGTCGCCAAGTCCGTCGCCAATTCGTGGCGGCTGCCGCTCTTGCGCCTCGACGTGGGCCGCCTTTTCTCCTCCCTCGTCGGCTCTAGCGAAGAAAACCTGCGCAACGCCATCAAAGTGGCCGAAAGCATCGCGCCCGTCGTGCTCTGGGTCGACGAGATCGAAAAAGGCTTCTCCGGCGTGGGGTCGAGCAACGTCAGCGACGCCGGCACCGCTGCCCGCGTCTTCGGCAGTTTCATCACCTGGCTGCAAGAGAAGAAGGCCCCGGTCTTCGTCATCGCCACCGCCAACACAGTCAGCCAATTGCCCCCGGAGTTGGTGCGCAAGGGTCGCTTCGACGAGATCTTCTTCGTCGACCTGCCGGATACCGCCGAACGCCGCGAGATCTGGAAGATCCACCTACTCAAGCGCAACCGCAACCCAGACGACTTCGACCTCCACACCCTGGCAATGGCCTCCGACGGCCTGTCTGGGGCCGAGATCGAGCAGGCCGTCATCGCCGGGCTGTACGAAGCGTTCGACCAGAACCGCCCGCTGGAAATGTCCGACCTGCTCGACGTGCTGCAAGACACCGTGCCGCTCAGCCAGATGATGCAAGAGGAGATCGACGCGCTGCGCTCCTGGGCGCGCCAGCGCGCCCGCCGCGCCTCGCTGCCCGCCTGATTGCAACGGAAAGCGCGTACTGCCTCGCATTCCAGTACTGCCTTTCGGGTACCGCATCCACTGCACTTTTGCAGTGGCGCAGCCTTTACCGCACCGCCGTTTGCAGGTAGAATCAACGCTTGGCATGACACAAGAACGATTTGAGTGGCTGGAAATACCAACCGAACAAGAAACCGCCAAGCGCCCCAAGGACAGTACGCACGCCGCGGTCATGGGCAAGCGCTGCCCCCAGTGCGGCTGGCTCGACGAAGAGACCGCCACGCGCTGCTTCCGCTGCGGCTATCGCTACAACGTCGACTACGAGTTGGCCGGCCGCATCGCCACGCTCGGCGTCAGCCTGCCGCCCCGTCTCATCCAGACAAACCAAAACCTGGAGAACTTCTTCCGCATCCACGGACGCGCCCGCCCGCCCGAACCTGCGGGCCTCTATCGTCTGATAGCCCAAGCCGAGGCGCTCCGCCTCAGCCGCGGCTTTGAAGAGTTGCTCTGCCTCGAAGAGTTGGACGTCGAGCACTACCAACATCAGATTGAAACCGCACTAAAAGCCCTGAACCAGATGCGCGGCCGCGCCCTCTTGGCAGACGAAGTCGGCCTGGGCAAGACCATTGAGGCCGGCATCATCATGAAGGAGCTAATCCAGCGCGGTCTGGTGCGCACGGTGCTCGTCCTCACGCCCGCCTCGCTCACGGAGCAGTGGCGCGAGGAATTGCAGACCAAGTTCCACGAGGAGTTCGCCATCGTCGAGAAGCCCGCCGAGTGGCAGGCCCTCGCCAACGCCGAGGAAGGCCGCTGGCTCGTCAGCCTCGACCGCGCCAAGCTCAAACGACACAGCGAGGGCATCCTAGCCCGCGACTACGATCTGCTCATCGTCGACGAAGCGCACAAGCTAAAAAACCGCAGCACCCTCGCCTGGAAATTCGTCAACCAGATCCGCAAACGCTACGTGCTGATGCTGACCGCCACGCCTATCCAGAACGACCTGATGGAGTTGTACAGCCTCATCACCATCCTCACGCCGGGCCAGCTCGGCACGGTGCGCGGCTTTCGCCAGCACTTCCTGCAGAACTCGGACACGCGGCGCCCTAAGAACGCGCCCTCGCTGCGCCGCCTGCTCAATGACGTCATGATCCGTAACCGCCGCAGCAAGGTGGACATCTCCTTCCCCAGACGCCGCGCTGCCATCTACCACCTCTCCTTGAGCGAACCCGAATGGCGCCTCTACGCCGACGTGACCGACTATATCCGCCGGAGATTCCGCGCCACCGACAGTGACAAGCACCTGCGTCTGACGCTGATGACGCTGCAACGCGAGTTGAGCAGCAGCCCGCAGGCGGTCGCCGCCACCCTGCGCAAGATGGTCCACGATACAGCCCACGGCGCCCGCGCCCGTGACGAGCTAATACACTTCCTGGAATTGGCCGAAGCCATCCCCGTCGGGCGAAAGCTTCATGCGGTACGCGAGATCTTGCAGCGATATCCGGGACAGTTCCTCATCTTCACCGAATACCGCCAGACTCTCGAAACCATCCTGCGCCAGCTTGAGGCTTGGGACATTCCGGCTGTGGGCTTCCATGGCGGCATGGACATCAACCAGAAAGAATCCGCTGTCGCCAAGTTCCGCGGCGACAGCGCGCAGCCCGGCGTGCGCGTCATGGTCAGCACCGAAAGCGGCGCCGAAGGCCGCAACCTCCAGTTCTGCCATCAGCTAATCAACTATGACCTTCCCTGGAACCCGATGCGCGTCGAGCAGCGGATTGGTCGCCTGCACCGCCTGGGCCAAGTCAACGAAGTCACGATCTTCAACCTGAGCTGCAACGAGACCATCGAAGCGCACATCATCGACCTGCTGGCCCGCAAGATTCGCATGTTCGAGTTGGTCATCGGTGAGCTGGACCTGATCCTGGGCAACATCGACGGCGCCAAGTCTTTCGAAGATCTGCTGCGCCAAGCCTGGGAAGCCAGCGCAAACGAAACCGACCTGCGTGAGCGCATCGAGGAGATCGGCAGCATCCTGGTGCGCGCCCGCCGCGACTATGAGCGAGTGCGCTCCAGCAACGAACTGCTCGACGAAGCGTTGGAAACTGTCTAGCAACCGCACCCACAGCCAAAGGAAGCAGCCACATGGATGACCTGAAACGCCTCGCCGCAGAAGCGCAGGACATGGCCCCTGCCCTGGTTGCCTGGCGTCGCGACTTCCACATGCATCCCGAACTTGGATTCGAAGAGGTCCGCACCGCCGGTGTCGCAGCCGACCATCTGCGCAGCCTCGGCTTGGAGGTTAGCGCTGGCGTCGGCAAGACAGGCGTTGTCGCCGTCGTCGAAGGCGATGACCTGCCGCCTGACGCGCCCACGGTGCTGCTGCGCTTCGATATGGACGCGCTGCCCATCGACGAAGAAAACGACGTCCCCTACCGGTCGCAGACGCCCGGCGTCATGCACGCCTGTGGGCACGACGGACATACCGCCATCGGCATGGGCGTGGCGCAGATGCTCGTCCGCCATCGCCACTCGCTGCCCGGCCGCGTCAAGCTCGTTTTCCAGCCCGCTGAAGAGGGTCTGGGCGGCGCACTCGCCATGATCGAAGACGGCGTGCTCGAGAACCCCGCGCCTAGCGCTTCGTTCGGCATGCACTTGTGGAGCAGGCTGCCCCTGAACCAAGTCATCGTGCAGCCCGGCCCGCTTTGGGCAACCGCCGGCTCTTTCCGGCTCGCCATCCGCGGCCGCGGCGGACACGGCGCTGCCCCCCACGAAACCGTCGACGCCACCGTGGTTGCCAGCCATATCGTCGTCGCCTGGCAGTCCGTCGTCGCCCGCTCAGTGGACCCCGCGCAGACCGCGGTCATCAGCGTCGGCACGCTGTACAGCGGCGATGTCAACAACGTCATCTCCGGCCGTGCCGAGTTGACCGGAACCATCCGCACCTTCGACCCGGAGGTAGAGGCGCTGCTTAAGCAGCGCATGGCCGAGATCGCAGACGGCGTCTGCCGGGCCTTCGGCGCCACGTATGAACTGACCTTCCCCTTCACCTTCCCGGCAACCATCAACTCCGAAGAAGGCGCCCAACTCATGCGGCGCGTCGCCCAGCAACTGGTTCCCGCCGAGCAGATCGCCGCGATCACGCCCATGATGGTCAGCGAGGACATGTCCGAATTCCTCAACCGGGCGCCTGGCTGCTACATACTCGTCGGCGCGTCGGACCCGCAGCAGGGGTGGCACAGCCCGCACCACAACCCTACCTTCGACTTTGACGAACGCGTGCTGCCCACCGGCGTTGCGCTTATGGCCGGCGCGGCCATCGCCTACCTGCAACAGCAGGCCGCCCGCAGCGAAGATTAGGCCTCACGTCGATATTCGAGCCAAGGTAATCCATGCCCGGTAAGGAAGGATCGCGATTTGGGAATAATCAAACCTAGCCGAAATGCCAAACCCGGCGAACTCGTCGCTTTCGGCGCTTATCCACATAGGGCGGACGGCGCAGACCGCACGCCGATTCATTGGCGGATATTGCGAAATACGGGGAGTCGGCTCTTCATGTTGAGCGAGCGCCTTCTTGACTGCAAGCGATACCACGGCGCTAACGTGAATATTACGTGGCGTGACTGTGATTTGCGGAAGTGGCTGAACGGTGAGTTCTATAATGCAGCATTCAATGCCGCCGAGATGGAGTCAATTGCAACGACTCTCTGCACGGGCAACGGCGAAGGCAGTCCGGACACCGAGGACAAAGTCTTTCTACTTGGCGTTACGGAGATACGTGATCTGGCCGAAACACACGGCAAGGACTTGCGCCGTGCCGTTGGTACGGACTTCGCCAAAACGAAAAAACCGGATGGGTGCAGCCTGTATGTATATGACAAGTCGAACAAAGCCAACTATATTCACCGGAAGGGCGAAGTAGTTGGCTGTTCCTGGTGGTGGCTAAGAACGCAAGGCAACAAGCCTTCGCGGGCGTATTTTGTCGGTACAGGCTACAGCATTCGCAGCTATGCGGATGTCCGTCTTGCCCGATACGGTGTGCGCCCCGCCCTGATAATGCGCTTATAGAGATGGCAGTGTACAGCGTTTGAATGGTGCACAGTCCATAAACGCCTTTTAGACTATGCCTTTCGGCGACCGCTGGAATGTATACGCCGGTCACGCTCCTCCATTCTGATTCGCACCGTATTGACGAATCGGAGTTCGCACCGACGCGCAATTTGACGAAACACCGCCTCCGTGGTATTATCTAATTCATCCGATTATTCTGATTATTTTGCGTTTGGGGGTGCATAACCCATGCTAGAAACGCGCATTGATTCCGAGTTTCTGCGCTACCTGATCGAGCGGGACTGCTGCCCGGGAGACAGACTGCCGTCTCTCGCCGAATTGAGTCGCGAGATCGGCATCAGCGTCGGCAAGCTGCGCGAACAGCTTGAAGTCGCGCGCATGCTCGGTCTGGTCGAAGCCAGCCCCCGCCGCGGCATCACGCGCACCGAATACAGCTTCACGCCTCCGGTCCGGCTGAGCCTCATGGTCGCACTCGCCTTCAACAGCGCCTACTTCAATGCCTTCAGCGAACTGCGCGTCCATCTCGAGACCGCCTACTGGGACGAAGCGGTGGCGCTGCTCACCGACGACGACAAAACCTGCTTGCGCTCGCTGGTTGACGCGGCGATGGATAAGCTCAGCCAGCAGCGCATCCAAATCCCCTATATCGAGCACCGGCAGCTGCACCTGACTGTCTTCCGCCGCCTGAACAATCCATTTGTCGTCGGCTTACTGGAGGCGTATTGGGATGCTTACGAGGCAGTCGAGCTAAACACCTATGCCGATCTACCCTATCTCAGAGAGGTATGGGACTACCATGAGCGCATCGTCGACGCCATCGTCGACGGCAAGGCCGCTTTGGGCAAGCAGCTTCTGATCGAACACATGCAGTTACTCAGTAAACGCGGCATCTCCATTGAGAGAGTGGAGGCGGAAGCGGTCGCCGCCGCCTGATTCGCGGCGGATTCTTGTATTTGGCGGCAACGCTGTAAGCGCCAGTCTGCGTACCTCGTCCAACCGGAAGTTGAGCGGACTGTATGCGGCGAGAGATTCCTCCTGATTGGCAGCAGTCAGCGTCACGTTACCTTTTTACCTTTAGGCGTCCTTTTTTGAGTAAGTGGGAGGGCCAACCGTTCTCCCCGGTCAATCGGAGGAAAAGTCATGAGTGTCTTGGTGAAGGAAGCCTCACCCGTACCCGGCGAACATGAGTTGAGAGTTAACGATTTCAACATCAATGTAGCAACGGCCAACGGTTCCGGCAGCCAGACCAGCAACAACATTCTCATCCGTACGCTGTTCAAGATGGGCATCCCGGTCACAGGGAAGAACCTCTTCCCCAGCAATATCCAGGGCTTGCCCACCTGGTATACTGTGCGTCTCAGTAAAGACGGATATCTCGCCCGGCGCGAAGGGATAGAGGTCGTGGTCTGCATGAACGCGGCGACGGTCGCCGAGGACATGCAGAATGTCATGCCCGGCGGCATAATCCTCTATGATGATTCCCTGCCGGTTGCCGCACGACGCAAGGACGTCACCTACTTCCCCATGCCCGTCAAGGAATTGGTGAAGGAAGCGGATCTGCCCTTCAACCTGCGCGATTACGTCGCCAACATGGTCTACGTCGGCTTTCTGGCCTATCTGCTGGAACTCGATTGCGACCAAGTGCGCGCCGCGCTCGAGTGGAACTTTGAAGGCCGGCCTAAGCCGATCGCGCTCAACCACGATATGGTACTGAGCGCCTACAACTGGGCCGCCGCCAACGTGATTAACAACCAGCCCTACCGCGCCCGCGCCATGACCGGCTTCAACGAGGATAAAATCCTCGTCGACGGCAACACCGCCGCAGCGCTCGGCGCACTCTATAATGGCGTGAACCTCGTCTCCTGGTACCCCATCACGCCGTCTTCCAGCGTGGCAGAAGCGGTTATCAAGTACGGCCCGCAGTTGCGCCGCGACCCGGACACAGGCAAGGCCACCTACGCCGTGGTCCAGGCTGAAGATGAGCTAGCCGCCATTGGCATGGCGATCGGCGCCGGCTGGGCTGGCGCCCGCGCCATGACCGCCACCAGCGGCCCTGGCATCAGCCTGATGTCCGAGTTCGTCGGCCTTGCCTACTTCACCGAGACGCCAACCGTGATCTGGGACATCCAGCGCATGGGCCCCAGCACCGGCCTGCCCACCCGCACATCACAGGGCGACATTCTCAGCGTCTACTATCTCAGCCACGGCGACACGCGCCACATCGTGCTCTTCCCGGCCTCTCCCGCTGAGTGCTTCGAGTTCGCCGGAACGGCCTTCGACCTGGCCGAAAGACTCCAGACGCCCGTCTTTGTCCTCAGCGACCTCGACTTAGGCATGAACTACTGGATCTCCGACAAGTTTGAGTATCCCAAGAAGGAGATGGACCGGGGCAAGGTGCTTAGCGTGGAAGACCTCGATCGTTGGGGCGCCAAGTGGGGCCGTTATCTCGACGTCGACAACGACGGCATTCCCTATCGTACCCTGCCCGGCACGCCGCACAAGCTTGCCGCCTATTTCACCCGCGGCACCGGCCACAACGAATACTCAGGCTACAGCGAACGCCCGGAAGACTGGGAGAACAACCTAGCCCGCCTCACCAAGAAATTCGACACGGCGCGCGAACTAGTGCCGCCTCCCATTATCGATGAGGTCGAAGGCGCCGAAATCGGCATCATCAGCCTCGGCAGCAACGACGCAGCCGTCGAAGAAGCGCGCGACAGGCTAAGCGCCGCCGGCTTCGCCGCCAGCTATCTTCGCGTGCGCGCCTTGCCCATCACCCAGAGCATTCGCGACTTCCTTGCCAAGTACGACAAGATCTTTGTGGTGGAGAACAACTTCGACGGCCAACTGGAGAAGATTCTCGTCAACGCGCAACCGTCCGCTGCGCCCAAGATGGAAAAGGTGACGAAATGCGACGGTCTGCCGCTCTCAGCTCGCTGGATCACTGACTCGATCCTCTCGCATCTAGCCTAGAAGCGACCGGCACGACAGGAACTCGCACGCGAACGGTTATTCGTTTCTGAAACAAAGGATACTATGATGGACAAGGCAACAAAAGCGGTCGCCCCTGCGCGATCACCCAAGACCAACAGCTTGGGCCTCGAAAAGAACGAGTACCGCGGCCGGCCTTCTACGCTGTGCAAAGGTTGCGGTCACGATAGCATCAGCCAGCGCATCATCAATGCCACGTGGGAACTCGGCATCGACCAAACGCAGGTGATCAAGCTCAGCGGCATCGGCTGCAGCAGCAAAACGCCTACGTACTTTCTGGGCCAGTCCCACGGCTTCAACGGCGTTCATGGCCGCATGCCCTCCGTCGCGACCGGCGCCGTCATCGCCAACCGCACCCTAACCGCCATCGGCGTTAGCGGCGATGGCGACAGCGTGTCAATAGGCATCGGCCAGTTCAAACACGTCATGCGCCGCAACGTTCCCATGACCTACATTGTCGAGAACAACGGCGTCTATGGTTTAACCAAAGGCCAGTTCAGCGCCACGGCCGACCAAGGCCAGGTGTTGCGCCATGCCGGAGTCAATGACCTCGCGCCGCTTGATGTCTGCCTAGAGGCATTGGCGGCCAACGCCACCTTCGTCGCCCGCAGCTTCGCCGGCGATGCCAAACAGGTCGAAACGTTACTCAAAGCCGCGCTCAACCATCGCGGCATCGCCGTGTTGGACATCATCAGCCCCTGTGTCACCTTCAACAACCACGACGCGTCGACCAAGAGCTATGCTTACGGCAAAGAGCACCAGATCTCACTCCAGGAGTTGAACTTCATCCCAAGCTACGAGGAGATCGAGATCGACGAATACGACGATGAACGCGAAGTCCAACTGCATGACGGCTCGTGGATCGTCCTCAAGAAGCTGGATGAGGACTACGACCCGACCGATAAGCTGGCGGCCTATCGCGTCCTAGAGCAGGGCCATCGCGATGGAAAGCTCATCACAGGCCTCTTCTACATTGACGAGTCCAGCCCCGACCTGGTTGAGATGCTCAATATCGTCGACGAACCGCTGGCGACGTTGCCCGCAGAGAAGCTGCGCCCCAGCCGCGAATCGCTCGACAAGTTGCTCGCCGCTTTCTAGCGAGCCTGCCGCATAACGTACGACGGGCGAGGAAAGTACTCCCAATCCTCGCCCGTCGCCTTAGGCAATCTAGCATCTCCGGCGCATCGGCTGCGCCCGGCAATCAAAGCGCGTCGCCCTCATCCGCTTCGGCATAGACCCCGCGCATTTCAGGGGGCAGCATCGCCGCCATTGACCGCATAATCCAGTCCGTAAACGCTCGCGCCGCCGAGGGATCGTCCGAGACGTCGCCCTGCCATGTCAACGGCTCGGCGAAACGCACCGTCACGCGCGGCCGGCGAAAAGGCGACTTGAAAACCTGCGCCGAGTCGATCACCACGGCGGGGATCACCGGCGCATTCGCCGCCATTGCAATGCGCGCCGCGCCTGACTTGCCCCGCTGCAACTGACCGGTGCGACTGCGCGTCCCTTCCGGGTACATGCCCAACAGGCGCCCTCCTCGCACAAGTTCGACGGCCCTCTCCAGCGCAACCTTGTCCTGCCTGCCTCGCTGCACTGGAAACACCCCTGCCGACATCAATACCCTGGCAATGATCGGATGATAGCCAAAAATTTCAACCTTGCCCATGAAGTAAATTTGGCGCGGCGTCGACACGCCTAACAACAGATAATCCGGCCCCATATTATGATTGCAGACAAGCACACAGCCGCCCTCTGGCGGCACATGCTCGGCGCCCTCCACCTTCAAACGGCAGAAGAGCGGCCCTAGCACCCTGACCACAATCCATAACACCTTGTAGATCCACGATCCGTCGACCGGCATACGCACAGTACGTCTCCTCCGCCTCCAACTGCGAGTCTCGAATCGGTTGCGCCTAGCCCTGCTGCAGTCCGAACAGCACGGAGGCGTCAACGTGCACCGTCGAACCCGTATTGCCGTTCTGCATTTGCCTCTGCGCCTCGCGCGCCAAGATGCGCCGTAGCACCGCTATAGACGCCGCATAGGTGGCGTCCACCCCGAAATAGCTAAGGCTCTTACTCAAGAGCATCTGCCGCCGGCTGATCGGCGTGTCGCTGGCGTAGTGGATCAGTCCAATGTCGTATGGCGCATTGATAAACAGGTTGACAATCTCGTTTACCGGGTAACGCTTCGGGTAGATGTCCTCATAGATGCCGCTGAGGTAGGGACCGGCCTCCATCTCGATGTCGGTATAGCCTTCCTCATAGAAGACGTGCATGAAGTCCCGGTTCTGCAAGATCGTGCCGCGCACCGTAACCGCCTTCTGGTTGTCGAAGACCGTACCGAACTCCAAGAACGGAGCTACATCTTGCGCGGTAAAGCAGTTGCGGAACAGGTACGAGTTGCTCGAATGCTCGTCGTACACCACGTTCGGGATCATCACGTCTCCCACCCTGCCGTTGAGAGTAGCCGCCTTGCCCAGGATATAGACGCCCTGCAGCCGGTCGATTGCGGTCGACACCTGGCTGAAGATGTGATAGGCCGCCATGCCCAGCGGATAATCGATGTTGAAGATCAACGCGTCGCTACGGCTCAACGCTTCCCACTCGGCATCGTTTAGTATACTGACGCGCGGGTCCAGCCACTCGCGCCGGATCGAGCGCAGTTCTACCACCTGCGCTTCTACATCCAGGCAGTGCGGATCCGAAATGCGCGTGATGCCTACCGCCGCCTCGCGCTCCGCCACACGCCGCCGATGCGACCCTCCATTGTCGACGCGACTGGCATAGAGCCGCGACACGTAATAAAGGAAATTGGCAAGACTGCCGTCGCCTTCGCGTGCCAGGGCCTGGTATTCACTCCACAGGTCTTCCGGGTTATGCTCACGTACGAATTCCAGCATCTCCTCGCGCGCTTCCCACACCGAGCCTGAAACCAAGTTTACGAGGCTGTGAACGTTGCTGCTAACCAGATAAATCGGTCGCGCGGTCAGATTCAAATGAGCGCACTTCTCGGCGATCTTGCCCCACCAGTGTTGCACGCTGCGCCGGTAGTCGCTGAGCCCGCTGCCCAAGACCGTAATACGCATGTCGAGCCGCGCCCTCGCAGCCAGCGCCAGGTTCTGCACCAGCATTCTGCCCGGCCAAATCTGCCCCAACCGTCCGAAGTCGGCAGAGGAAAGCGACAATGCACTGCGCACTTCCTCCATCAACTCCAGCGGCGCATATTGATCATCGTCCACCAGGCTCATCAGCCGCTGTGCGAGGTCTCCAGTCTCAAGTTTGCGATGAATCTTGTTCCATTCGATTTGAAACGTTGTGACGCAAGGGATGAGGTCGTCAATATCACTGACGCTGGCAATATACGCAGCCAGCACGCGCGTTTCCGGGTCGAAGAAGAGCTTGCGCCGGCGCGCTCGCGCCCGCACAGGATGCCAACTCTCCACATCGTAACCGGCTCGACGGAACACATCCTCCATCTGCCCCATCACCATCAGCTTTGTTTCAGAAATGCAAGGCGGCAGGCGCAGCGCACAATACACGAGTGCAGACACGTCGACGTCTTCGCTCTCGGCCTGCTGATGCAAGCTGGAGTTCATAGCTGCGTGGGTCTCTTCCAAGCTCCGCACACGGATCGGCGCACTGCTGCGCAGCAAGGAATAGTACGTCCGGATATACAACTCAATCTCTTCGCTGTGCGCAACCGGCGTTGCTCGGTCCATTCGAACTTCTTCCTCTCTCTTCTTTAGCCTGTTCTTCACGCCAAGTATAGCACGCGCCCCGCGATGGAGGCAGGTTGCGCCGCGTTTTCTCTCTTTTTGGGTCGCGACTCACGCCAAGCCCACTCCCTGACAGCCACCGCAACAACTCTGTGCAGTCTGTCTATTAGCGACCCATCCCGCATCTGATGAAAGGGGCTAATCGTGCAGATCAAACGTCGAACCGGCAAAATGATTGTGCACATTGCACATTGAACGTTCGCGCTCACGCTCCTATACTCTTGCGCAGCGCAAAGGCGCTTTGCGCGCATCATTAGCGCAACGATTGCACCACCTTAAGTGAAGCACAGTTCGACATTTTTCATCTGCAGGCAGGTGAGGCAGTTCACCGCTGAGCCTTTTGATGAAATAGTGAACTGCCTCACACTTAATCACTCATGCCGTTTTATCATTCAGTAGTTTGCACGCGAAGGAGTCAGTTAAGTGAAACACACCATTTTGCACCGTCGCCGGCTGCCCATCCTGATACTTTTTGCTGCGCTCTCCCTCTTCTCGGCGTCAACCGCCTGGGCTGGCGATCCCAACGGGACTGAGACGCTGGCAGCAGCGGAAGAGCCTTACGCCGTCGCCCTGACTTTCGTTTGGCTGATCGTCGCCGGCGCACTCGTCTTCTTTATGCAGGCCGGCTTCGCATTGGTAGAGGCAGGCTTCACCCGCGCCAAGAACATGGTGAACGTTCTCACAAAAAACTTCATGGACTTCTGCATCGGAGGCCTCGCCTATTTCTTCTTCGGCTATGCCATCATGTACGGCTCAAGCATCGCAGGCATCATCGGCAGCGACGGCTTCCTGCTCCTAGGCGACTACTACGACGTGAACCAAGCCCTGACTTGGTTCTTTCAGATGGTCTTCGTAGCCACCGCCGCCACCATTGTCTCCGGCGCGATGGCGGAACGCACGCGCATCACCGCCTACCTCGCTTACAGCTTCCTGCTCAGCGCCATCATCTACCCGATCAGCGGGCACTGGGTATGGGGCGGCGGCTGGCTGTCACAACTCGGCTTCCATGACTTCGCCGGTTCCGGCGTCGTCCACATGATCGGCGGCCTTGTCGGTCTGACCGGCGCCTATTTGGTCGGGCCCCGACTCGGCAAGTTCAACTCCGATGGCACGCCTAACGAGTTCAAACCCACCAACGTGATCTACGTCGTGCTCGGCGGCCTGATCCTCTTCGTCGGCTGGTTCGGCTTTAACCCAGGTTCCACGCTCAACGGCGCGGACCTGCGCATGTCGGTCATCGCCATGAACACCTTCCTCGCCGGTTGCGCTGGGGCTACCACCGTGATCTACGCCGGCCTGGTGCGCACAGGCAAGGCCGACGGCGTGGCCGCGGTCAATGGGGCGCTCGCCGGTCTCGTCGCCATCACGGCTGGCTGCGCCGTCGTGCCCCCCTGGGCCGCGGTGATCATTGGCATCCTGGCCGGCTTTGTCCTCATGTGGGGCGAACGCTTCATCGAGCGCACGCTCAAAGTAGACGACCCCGTCGGCGCCGTCACTGTCCACGGCATCGTCGGCTTCTTTGGCCTGCTCATGGTGGGCGTTTTCGCTGACGGAACCTATGGCGACGTCAGCGGCGTCATCGCCGGCAACTTCAACCAGATCGTCGTCCAGTTGATCGGCGCCGTCACCCTCGCCGCCTGGGCGCTGATCATGGGCTTCATCATGTTCACGATCATCAAGAGCGCCATCGGCCTGCGCGCCAGCGACGAAGAGCAGACCGTGGGCCTCGACATCACCGAGCACGGCATGAGCGTCTACGAGCCGGGCGTCATGCCGCAGACGGCGGGCGACTGAAACGCACGGAGCAACGTCCGCTAGCCGCTCAGTTCCCCCCACAACAAGAGCGCCGGCTAGGTCAGCCCGGCGCTCTTGCATATTCGCTGTTGGACTTTGTCAATCTCAGGCGTTGCGCGATCCCGCGCCCTTCAGTTTGCCGCGCAAGTACTCACGATTCAGCATGGCGATGAAGTCCAGCCCAATCTCCTTAGGACACACCGCTGCGCATTCGCCGATGTTTGTGCAGCCGCCGAAGCCTTCGGCCTCCATCTCATCGACCATCAACACCGCCCGGTCGAAGCGCTCCGCTTGGCCTTGCGGCAGCACATTCAGATGCCCCACCTTGGCCGCGGTGAACAGCATTGCCGACGAGTTGGGGCAGGCCGCCACGCACGCGCCGCAGCCGATGCACGCCGCCGCGTCCATGGCCGTATCCGCCACCGGCTTCGGCACGGGGATGCTGTTGGCGTCCGGCGCACTGCCCGTCGACGCCGATATATAGCCCCCGGCCTGAATGATGCGGTCCAGCGCCGCCCGTTCCACGACCAGGTCCTTGATCACCGGAAACGCCTTCGCCCTCCACGGCTCCACCACAATGACATCGCCGTCCTTGAAGTGCCGCATGTGCAGTTGGCAGGCGGTCGTAGCTGCCTTCGGGCCGTGCGCAACGCCGTTGATCATGATGCCGCACATGCCGCAGATGCCTTCGCGACAATCATGATCAAACGCGACAGGTTCGCCGCCGTTCGCGATCAACTGCTCGTTCAGCATATCGAGCATTTCCAAGAACGACTCGTCCGGGCCGACGTCGTCCACCTCATATTCCTCAAAGCGCCCCTTGATTAGGGTATTCGGTTGTCGCCAGATTCGCAACTTGAATTTCATAGTCGACTCTGCTCCCTTTGCTTCTCCGCTACTTGTAGCTGCGCTGTGACAGGGCGACATACTCGAAAGTCAGCGGCTCCTTATTGAGGATCGGTGCGCGCCCGTCGCCGGCATACTCCCAAGCCGCCACATAAGCATAGTTCTCGTCGTCGCGTCTGGCCTCTCCGTCAGCCGTCTGATACTCGCTGCGGAAATGCGCGCCGCAGGACTCTTTGCGTTGCAGCGCGTCGATGCACATGAGCTCGGCGAGCTCCATGAAGTCGGCAACGCGTCCCGCTTTCTCCAGGCTCTGATTCAGTTCCTCCGACTCACCGGGCACGCGCACGTTCTGCCAATATTCTTCGCGCAGCGTCGGGATCAGTTCGAGCGCCTTCTTCAGCCCCTCCTCCGACCGCTCCATTCCGCAGTATTCCCACAGGATCTGCCCCAACTCACGGTGATACGAGTCGACTGAGCGCTCGCCATTGGCCTTGAGCAGTCGCTCAACCCGCCCGTTCACTTCTTCCTCGACCGCGCGGAACGCCTCGTGATCCGTGGTCAACGGCTCCAACTTGGCCTGGGCCAGATAATTGCTCAACGTATAGGGCAACACAAAATACCCGTCCGCTAACCCCTGCATCAAGGCGCTGGCGCCGAGTCGGTTCGCCCCGTGATCCGAGAAGTTGGCCTCGCCGATGGCGAACATGCCGGGGATGGTACTCATTAGGTTGTAGTCTACCCATAGCCCGCCCATGGTGTAATGCAAGGCCGGGTAGATGCGCATCGGTACCTCATACGGATTCTCGCCTGTGATGTTCTCATACATATCGAACAGATTGCCGTAGCGGTCGCGTATCACGTTTACGCCGAGTCGCTCGATCGCATCGGCAAAGTCCAAGTAGACGCCGTTGCGCCGCGGCCCTACGCCGTGGCCCGCATCGACCACACTCTTGGCCGCACGCGATGCGATATCACGCGGCACCAAGTTGCCGAAGCTGGGGTAGCGCTCCTCCAGGTAATACCAGCGCTCCTTCTCCGGAATGTCGCCGGGAGCGCGTGTATCGCCAGGCTGGCGCGGCGCCCAGATGCGACCGTCGTTGCGCAGCGACTCGCTCATCAGCGTCAGCTTGCTCTGGTGCTCGCCCGACTGCGGAATGCAGGTCGGGTGAATCTGCGTGTAGCACGGGTTGGCGAAGTACGCGCCGCGTCGATGCGCGCGCCAGACGGCAGTCACATTGCAGCCCTTGGCGTTGGTCGACAGATAGAAGGCGTTGCTATAGCCGCCCGTCGCTAACACCACCGCGTCGCCTAGCCAGCGCTCAATCTTGCCGTTGCGCAGGTCGCGTGTCACGATGCCCCGCGCCACGCCGTTTACCACCACCAGGTCGAGCATCTCGGTGCGAGTATGCATGCGCACGCGTCCGGCATGAATCTGGCGGGCGAGCGCCTGGTATGCGCCTAGCAGCAATTGTTGGCCCGTCTGACCGCGGGCATAAAACGTGCGCGACACCTGCGCGCCGCCGAAGGAGCGATTGTCCAGCAGGCCGCCATACTCGCGTGCAAAGGGCACGCCCTGCGCCACGCACTGGTCGATGATGTTGTTGCTCACCTGCGCGAGCCGGTAGACGTTCGCCTCGCGTGAGCGATAGTCGCCGCCCTTCACCGTGTCGTAAAACAGCCGGAAAATGCTGTCGCCGTCGTTGCGATAGTTCTTCGCCGCGTTAATGCCGCCCTGCGCCGAAACGCTGTGGGCGCGCCGCGGGCTATCCTGATAGGCGAAGCAATCTACGTTGTAGCCCAGTTCGCCTAGGGTCGCCGCTGCCGAACCGCCGGCTAAGCCGGAGCCGACGACGATGATGCGAAACTTGCGCCGGTTCGCCGGCGACATTAGCTTCATATCGAAGCGGGCCTTATCCCACTTTTCCGCTATCGGCCCATCCGGCGTCTTTGCGTCCAGGATCGTCTTGGCGGGCTCTGGCGCCTTGCTCGTCTGGGTATCAGCCGTATCTGCCATGGATGTTCCTCCGCGTTAACTCAAAATGCCAAGTTGGACGGCGATGGGTACGCTGGCGAAACCCACCGGGACGAGGATCGCCAGAGCCCACGCCAGCCCGCGAATAAGCCTATCCATACGCTCGTTGTTGAAGCCGAGCGTCTGGAACATGCTCCACGTGCCGTGGAACAGGTGAAGTCCGAGCGCCACCACCGCAACCAAGTAAACCAGCGTCACCGGCAACGACTGGAAGTTCGTCACCAGGTTGTGATAGGGCTCGCCCGGAATGAACTCGCCGTGCACCGCCGAAACGCCCCACGTCAACTGCATCAGATGCAGCAGCAGGAAAAGCAGGATCACGACGCCGCCATAGCGCATCGTGACCGAGGCGTAGTTAGCCTGCACCACCCGGCGCGTGGCGTAGTTCTGAGGCCGCGCCTGCCGCGCTTGTTGTGTGAGCGACAAGGCCGCCCATACATGCAGCACAATAGACACGACAAATAGGATGCGGGCAACCGTCAGCAGGTGCAGATGGCCGAAGATCGGCGCGCCCATCTCGCGCAGGCCCTCCGCGTAGTGGTTGAAGGCCGCCTCACCCAAAAAGGCCTTCAGGTTGCCATACATATGCATGACCACGTAGCCAATCCAGATCACCCCGCTAACCGCCATGATCGCCTTCTTGCCGATCGACGTGCGGTAAAGCGCAGCCGCTTGCATAGATCAGACCTCCTTGTCTATCTTGGCCTACATATTGCCGATCAATGCGCCGCCAAACGCGCTGCATCGCACTTCCGTTGCGCCTTCCATCAGCCGTGCGAAGTCGTATGTCACCACCTTCTGAGCGAAGGTTTTTTCCATAGCCGCCGTGATCAGGTCGGCGGCTTCGTGCCAACCCATGTGCCGCAGCATCATTTCACCGCTCAAGATGACCGACGACGGATTCACCTTGTCCTGGCCCGCATATTTGGGTGCAGTGCCGTGCGTCGCTTCGAAGATGGCGCGCCCGGTCTCGTAGTTGATATTCGCCCCCGGCGCGATGCCGATGCCGCCCACCTGCGCCGCCAGCGCGTCGCTGATATAGTCGCCGTTCAAATTCAGCGTCGCCAGCACTTCGTATTCCGCCGGGCGCGTCAAGACCTGCTGCAGCATGGCGTCGGCGATCATGTCCTTCACGACGATGCCGTTGGGCAGCACATGCCACGGCCCCCCGTCCAGCAGCGTGGCGCCGAATTCCTCCGCCGCCACCTTATACCCCCAGTTGCGGAACGCGCCTTCGGTGAACTTCATGATGTTGCCTTTGTGCACCAACGTCACGCTCTTGCGCTTGTTGTCGATGGCATACTGGATAGCCGCCCGCACCAGCCGGCTCGTGCCCTCCTCGCTCACCGGCTTAATGCCAACGCCGCTGCTCTGGGGGAAGCGAATCTTCTTGACGCCCATCTCTTCTTCCAGGAAGCGGATCACCTTGACGGCCTCCGGCGAGTAGGCTTCCCACTCGATCCCGGCGTAGATGTCCTCCGTGTTCTCGCGGAAGATCACCATGTCCACCAGTTCGGGCTGCTTGACCGGGCTGGGCACGCCGCTGAAATACTGCACGGGCCGCACGCAGGCGTAGAGGTCCAGTTCCTGGCGCAGGGCGACGTTGATGCTGCGGATGCCGCCGCCCACCGGCGTAGTCAGCGGTCCCTTAATCGCCACCAGATACTCGTCAATCGCCTCCAGCGTCTCCTCCGGCAGCCAAATCGGTTCCTCATAGACTTCGTTCGCCTTCTCCCCGGCGAACACCTCCATCCACACGATCTGGCGTTTACCGCCATAAGCCTTCTTCACAGCGGCGTCGAAGACCGGCTGGCTAGCCGCCCAGATGTCCGGCCCTGTTCCGTCTCCCTCGATGAACGCTACGATAGGCCGATCTGGAACCTGGAGCGCCCCATCCTTCAATGTAATCTTCTCACCCTCGGCCGGCACGACGATCTTCTGGTACGCCATCGTTGGAATCCCTTCTCCTCTACTCGCTGTTCACTCTTGCTCTTGTGTTCAACCCTGCGCGTCAATACTCTGAGCGCGGTTCACTTCACTATATCCGCCTCGACCTGGCTGCGCCAGGCCGCGTCGAGTCCGCAAAAAACCTCGCCGCTGTGCGTCCGGCTCCACGGTCCCACTAGCCAATAGACCATTCGGGCCGCGTCTTCAGGCGACAGCAATTCGCCGCGCTCATACACGCGGCGCCAGTCATCGAAGTTAAGCCCGCTCTCCGCCGTGTCTACGCTGCGGATGTCCGCCTGCAACTCCGTATCTGCCCAGCCCGGGTTCAGACAATTGACGCCCACGCCGCGGCCCGCCACTTCGTGGGCCACGACACGCGTCCACATCTCGAGTCCGGCCTGCGCCGCGCAGAAGGCGCTCATCCCCGCGTAGGGGCGTGCAGCCGCGGCGCTCGTCAGGCTGACGATGCGCCCGTACCCCTGGTCTACCATCACGGGCAACACGTTGCGCGCCAGATAAAACGGGCCGATCAGATTGACATGGATGTTGTAGGCCCATTCATCTGCGTCGGTCTCCATCGCCTCATCCAGCGGCCAAATTACGCCCGCGGCGTTGACGAGGATGTCGACCCGGTCGAACTGGTCCAAGGCTGATTCGACGATCTCTTCCGCCGCTGCCGGGTCGCTGATGTCCGCGGGCACGGCAATAGCGCGCCCACCCAGGCGGCGTATGTCCTCCGCCACGGCCTCCAACTGCTCGCCGCTGCGCGCGGCCAACACAACCGCCGCGCCCGCCTCCGCCAGCAGTCGCGCCGAGGCCGCCCCGATGCCCCGGCTCGCGCCGCAAATGATTGCCGTCTGCCCCTGTAGCTTCT
>JASGTU010000185.1 GCA_030058085.1 Chloroflexota bacterium | reverse complement strand
AGTAGACCCCGCCCCCGCACGGCCTCAAAGTCTTACAGCCCCGCAGCCCTCCCCCCTTCCGGCGGAGCCGGAGGCCCCGCGCGGCGTGACGGTGCTGCGCGGCTACCAGGAGCCCGCCGCGCCGCTCCCGGCCGACGACCCGCGCTACTCGCGCTTCCCCGTGGAGCTGCCGGAGCTGGTGCAGCTCGCAACCGACCTGATGGGCGGGCGCACGCCGCGCGTGGTGAAGAAGGTGCGCGGCAGGGAGAACGCGCTGGGCGCGGTGATCTTCCGGGGCGGCCGCGCCGAGGGCATGCTGCTGAAGGCGGCGAACTACCAGTTGATCGAACAGCGCGAGGCGCTCGAGATCCTTGAACGCGCCCGCGCCGCGTTCCCCGCAGACCCCGCCGCCGCCGAGGCGCAAGCCGCGCGCGAGACGGAGGCGCTGCTGAAGGAGCGCATGAAGCGGCAGCCCGCGCTCGCCGCCGCTGTGATCGCGCACGAGATCGGCCACATCGCGGACCGCATGCCGCGCGCGGGCATGCCGCGCTCCAAGAAGGGGCTGAACCTGCTGGGGCGCATCGCGGGCATGATGGACTACGCCCGCACGATCCTTGCCGACGATCCGCGCGGGCGCACGCTGAGCACCAAGGAGCTGAACGCGCTGCGCCACCGCGTGATGAAGGAATCGCGCGCCCGCGAGAACGCCGCCGATCTGTGGCGCGCGCTGGTGAACGAGTGGGCCGGCCTGCTGCGGGCGCACCCCGAATACCGGGGCGTGGTGAGCGAGCATGAGTTGATGGCGACGCTGGAGTATGTCCGCGACAGTTACCCGGTGCTGATGGAGTGGTGGAACCTCTCCGACGCCCGCGAGCGCATGGAGTATGTGCGCCGCGCGCTGGAATCGTTCACCCGCCCGGCCGACCAGCGGCAGGCGCGCAACCAGGGCGGCCGCTTTTGGTTCCGCCACGCTTTCGCGCAAGAGCTGGAGGCATCCAGGCAGTTGCATCTTGAGACGATGCGCCGCGAGATGGGCAGGCTGGCCGCGTGGTGGTCCACCGGCGACGAGGCCACGCTTCCGGAGTATTTCAAGCGCGACAGCGAGCTGTACGCCGAGTGCTGGGGCGCGTATTTGAACAATCCCGCCGCGACCAAGGCGAGGGCACCCCAGTTTTTCAAGGCGCTGGAAGCCTACATGGAGCGCCGCCCGCAGTTGCGCGACCTGCTGGAGCAGCTCCACGCCACCGCCGCCAGAGGGCGCGGCGACGTGCTGGCCGAGCGCGACGCCCGCCAGCGCGAGATGCTAGGAGAGGAGCGCCAGCGCCGCCAGCAGCGCGTGTACGACCGCGCCAACAGGTCGGCAGGCAGGCGCACCGCGCTCGACGCCGCGCGGTTTTTCGGACTGGGGCAGTCCGATCCGCTGCGGGCCGTGGCCCGCACCCTCGACGCGATCGGCGCGACCAAGACGGCCGACCGCGTGCTCGCCGCCGCTGACCGCATGGAGAACGTGCGCGGGCTGGAAGAATTGTTCAAGACCATGAATCTGGAGGTGGCGAGGATCCTCGACAAGGCCGACCTCACCATCACCGATTTCGATGTGTGGGCGCTCAACGATATGATTTCGCGCAGCCCCGCCTACCGGGACAAGGCCGCGCCCGGCGGCATGCACCCCGCCGCCGCGCGCGAGCAGTTGGCGTGGCTGGAGAAGCGTATGGGGCCGGCCAAGACCGCCGCATTGCGCCGCGCCGTGGCCGCAAGCCAGCGCATCTGGAATGAGCGCGTTATATCCATCCTTGAGGAGCTGGGCGGCTATTCGCCCGATACGATCAACTACCTGAAGTCCAATCCCGTTTATTTCACCCTGCAGGTGGGCATGGATGAGGCCGACCTGAAGGCATGGGAGAAAGCCCTTGCCAGCGGCAATCCCGAGCAGGTGAACGCCGCGATCATGCAGAGCATCGGGCGCTTGGGGATGGGGCAGGGCTACGATGGCGAGATACACGCCCGCACAGGCACCCACAGGCCCGCCGTTTCGCTCTTCGGCGCGTCCCTGATCAAAGGGCAGGCCCTCATCCGCGCCGCCGTGCGCAACGATTTAGCGCGGCAGACGCGCGCCCTGCTCGAAGCGTCCGGCGATCCGCTGTTCCGCCTGCTGGACGCAGACGAGCGCGCCCGCGGCACGGCCATGCAGACCGTGGTCACCTACCGCGAAGGCGGCAACGATATCCGCTACCTCGCGCCAAAGTATATCGGCGACTTCGCGAGTGGCAAGAACCCCATGAGCGCCGCCAACCGCTGGATGCAAGCGTCGAAGATCGGCGTGGGCACCCGCTTCCTGAAGTTGTGCCAGACCCTCTTTTCGCTGCGCTTCATGCTCACTCAGCCATGGAGCGACCGCAAGAGCTGGAACCAGTTCATGCCCGGTAGCCGCACCCCGGCCGGCGACATCGTGCGCGGCGACCTGCGCGGACTGGCGCGGCTCATCCCGGCGGGTACGTGGATCCTTCCGCCGTGGATGTTCCCCAAAGGCAGCCGCGAGCGCATGATGCGCGACGCCCGCAGGCAGGCCCGCGCCTACTATCGGCGCGGCGAGATCAGCGCCGACATCCTCAAGCTCGTAGAGCGCGGCATGTACGATCTGGGCGGCGCGTGGCAGGGCGTGCTCACAGACCGCGCTGCAAGCGCTGCCCGCGTCATGGGCGGCAACCCCATGGCCGAGATCCCGCGCGAAATGGCGCGGCGCCAGGCCGCAGAAATGACCCGTTTTACGCGCGCCCTCCACAGGATTGGACGCGCCACCGGGTTCCATTGGATGCAAGAACAGATGTGGGTGGAGAACCTGGCCAACAAGCTCACCGGCATGCAGGCCATCGACGAGCGCCGCCCCGGCTGGAGCGAGCGCCGCAAGCGCGACGCCGTGCTCATGTTCGCCGGCAATCCAAATTTCGCCCGCCGCGCCGGAGCGGA
>JASGTU010000184.1 GCA_030058085.1 Chloroflexota bacterium | reverse complement strand
CCATCATCATCGCCTGGCTCGCCAAACTCAACCCGCTGGGCATCGTGCTCGTCTCCTATCTGTTCGGCGGCCTTCTGGTCGGCGGCGACGCCATCCAGCCCGCGGGCATCGCCCAACTTCTACAGGGTGTCATTCTCTTCGTCGTAGTGGGCGGCGAAATGATGCTGCGCTACCGGGTGCGCATCGCGCCCGCCGCCTAGGCGGCGGCGCCGGCAACCGGCATAGGTGAGGAATCCGGCATGGAACTAGTCTTTTTCGTGAACTTATTCGCCGCCGGCATCCGTTCGGGCACGGCCATCCTCTTCGCCAGCATCGGCGAGATCTTTGCCGAGCGGGCCGGCGTGCTCAACCTCGGCGTCGAGGGCATGATGCTGATGGGCGCAATGACCGCCTTCGGCACGGCCCACGCCACCGGCAACCCCTGGCTCGGCCTGCTCGTCGCCGCGGTGATGGGCGGGCTGCTGGCGCTGCTCCATGCCTTTGTCACCATCACCCTGCGCGCCGACCAGGTCGTCAGCGGCCTGGCGCTCACCTTCGTCGGCACGGGCCTTAGCGCCGTCTTGGGCGCCGGGCTGATCGAGGTCAGGACGGCCCCGCGCCTGCCCGCCTTCCATATCCCACTGCTGGCTGACATCCCCATCGTGGGGCCGATCTTCTTCCAGCACAACATCATCGTCTACCTGGGCTTCCTGCTTGCGCCCCTGGCTTGGTTCTACATCTACCGCACGCGGCCCGGCCTCGAACTGCGCGCCATCGGCGAATACCCCGCCGCCGCCGACGTGCAGGGCATCAACGTCAACGCCCAACGGTACCTCTATGTGATCGCCGGCGGCGTGTTGGCCGGCATGGGCGGCGCCGCCCTCAGCCTCGCCATCACCCCGCTCTGGCTTGAAGGCATGACCGCAGGCCAGGGCTGGATCGCCATCGGCCTTGTCATCTTCGCCGGATGGAACCCGCTGCGCGCCGCGCTCGGCTCCTACCTCTTCGGCGCCATCCGCCGCCTGCCGCTCGACCTGCAGATCCTGCCCATCTTCCTGCGCAACCCCACCTGGGGCTACTTCACCAACATGCTGCCATACCTCTTCACCATCATCGTTCTCGTCATCGGCTCGCGCGAGGCGATGCGCAAACGCATGGGCTCCCCGGCTGCACTCGGACAGCCCTACGCGCGTGAAGAGCGCGGCGCCTAACCGCAGCCTATGCTTCCCCAATCACACGTCGCCTATACGTGGCTGGCCCTCAGCCTCGCCCAAGACAAGTTGGACGTCGCCCCCGATGCCGATTACCGTCTGGTCGCGCTGGCGGCAATGGGCCCCGACCTGATCGACAAGCCGCTGGCCTGGGCGCACTTCTATAAGAGATACAGGTCTGCCGTCCTCTTCGCACACACGCTGCTCGCCCACCTCGCCGTAGCCGTCCTGACCGTGACCCGCTTCCCGCGACTCGGCCTCTATGCCGTTGCCTTCATCGGCCATATCGTCCTCGACCGCATCTGGTTCTATCCCGCCACCTTCTATTGGCCCCTGCGCGGCTGGCGCTTTCACGTCTGGGGCAAGCGCGGTTCCGAACAAGAAGAGATCGGCAAAGCCTACTGGATCGCCTTCACCCGCCGCCCAGAGTTGTGGACCTGGGAGTTGGGCGGTCTGCTCGCCCTCGCCTGGTTTGTCTGGCGTCATCGCCTCTACCGCCCGCGCCGCATGCTCGACTTCCTGCTCACCGGCAAGCCGCGCCGCCAAGGCGAATAGCGCAGCGACTGCCTGCCAACGGTTCCGCTCCCAGGCGCAGACGTGCTACAATCGCGCCATGAACCATCCAAGCAGCCGCCCACAGACTCGACGACCAGCGTGACAGAGCCATCCTCCCCCCCGCAGCCAGCAGCCCAAGCCGCCGGACGCCGCGTCCTGGCGAACGTCGTCGCGCTAGGCGGGTCGAACCTGTGGCGCATCGGCGTCAGCTTCGCGCTGCAACTGCTCATCGCGCGGCTGCTCGGCATCCAAGCCCTCGCCGCCTACGCCGTGGCGCTGGCCTACCTCAACGTCAGCCAGGTCCTAAGCGAGTTGGGCCTACCCGCCCTGCTCGTGCGCGACCTCGCGCCCGCGCCACAGCACCGCCGCGCCTACTTTTGGGCGGCGCTCGGCCTGCAACTGGCGGCTTCGCTGCTGGCATGGGCGGGCTTAGCCGCGCTAGCCTATGCGCTCCCCTATACTCTAACCACGCGCACGGCCATCTGGCTGATCGGCGCCTCGCTGCCCTTCTACGCCGTCACCTCCGCCTGCCAAACGCTGTTCCGCGCCGCCGAGCGCATGGAACTGCTCATGGCCGTCGAGACCGCCATCAACCTGCTTATCCTGGCGCTCAGTGTGGCGGCCTTGCTCTCCGGCGCAACGGTCGCCCATCTCGTCGCCATCCTGGTCATCACGCAGGCCGTCTCCGCGCTCGTCTGCGCTGCGGTTGTGATGCGTACGGGCCTGCTTGCTGCGCCGCAGGAGCCGGTCGCCATACGCCTGACCGAATTGGGCCGAGACGCCGCGCCGTTCCTCGGCCTGTCCATCGCCGATGTTCTTCTGCAGCGCGTCGACATCCTCCTGCTCAGCGTTGTCGGCGGCGAGACCATCACCGGCCTCTACAGCGCGGCCTACAACCTGGTGCGCGTCCTCGTCAAGCTGGTGCAGAGCTTCTGGCAAGCCGCCTACCCCACCCTAAGCCGCCTGCGCCGCCAAGCCAGAAACCGCTACGCGCTGCTCAGCGCGCTCAGCCTGCGCTATGGGCTACTGCTGCTTCTGCCCGCCGCGGCGCTGTGTACGGGCGTCGCCGGTGAGGTCATGGGGTGGCTTTATGCGGCGGACTACGCAGCCGCCGCGCCGGCCCTACAGCGCCTAGTCTGGGTAGCGCCCCTCTTTTTCGTCGAGATGTACACGGTCACGCTGCTCATGATCGAGGAGCGACCGCAGCGCGGCCTAGCCGTTATGGCGCTGAACCTCGGCGCCCTTGTCCTGCTCCTGCCGCCCTTCACACACCGCGGCGGCGCAGGCGGCGCGGCCTGGGCTGCGCTCCTAGCCGTGGGCGTCGCCGCGCTCGCCGGGCTTGCCGTCCTGCGCCGGCAGAGCATTCGCGCCCCCTTCACCAAAATCGGGCTCGCCGCCATAGCCGCCGCGATCGCCGGCCTGCTGGCGACGCTGCTCCCCGCCGCCTGGGCGCTGCGCCTGGCCGCGGGGGCAGCCGCCTACCTGTCGCTAGCCTGGGCAACCGGCGCGATTGCGCCTGCGGATGTGCGGCTCTTTCGCCAAACATTGCGCGGTAATGCGCATGCAGTTTGGCCGGAGCGGGCGCGTCCGTTACAATAACCATCTGTGACCGGTGCGACCGGTCTGCTTTTGTCTGCCCAAGTTCGGCGGCCAACCGTTCTAGCCGCAGCGGACAAAGCCGACGGTGACGTTGCACCGTCCCGTCCCGATTCAGCCGGATCATCATGAGCAGAAGCGAAACCGCGCGCCCACAACTCAACGCACCCTCTGCTGCCAGCCCTGGAGATGCCACAGAACCCTCTCGCCCGCTGCGCG
>JASGTU010000183.1 GCA_030058085.1 Chloroflexota bacterium | reverse complement strand
GGCTACATCCAAACCAAACGGCTGCTGGCATTGGAGAAGCGCCCCACCGCCATCGTCGCCATTAGCGACAAGACGGCCTTCGGCGCCATGAGCGCCATCCTCGAAGCCGGCCTCTCCATCCCCGACGACCTCGCCATCATCAGCATCGACAACGTCGCCGACAGCGTCTACACCCATCCGCCCCTGACCACTTACCACATCCCCAAAAGCGAGATGGGCGTGCTTGCCATGCAGAAGCTGCACCGCATCATCAGCGGCGAACCGGAGATCGCCGTCAAGAGCGTCGTCTACGGGCGCCTGATCGTTCGCGAGTCCTGCGGCAAGAAACGCTGAGGGCGAGGCCGAGCGGGACAGAATACCACACGACGACAATTACCGTTACCGCCCTTCACACAACACAGTAGAATCAGCCCTCGCAACGACTCACGGCGGGGTGATCACACCCTTGACATCCCACAAATCTTCCCAGTCCTGGCCCTCTTTCCACAGAAAGACCTGCCCCTTGATCAGGCGGCAGTTCTTGTCGATGCCCGCAATCGCCTGCATGTCCGCCTCCGTCAGCGGATCGGACACGACGGCCCGCAGGTTGGCAAGATAATGGCTGCGTTTGGTCGACATGGGAATGGGAACCTGCCCGCGCTGCACAGCCCATTTGATGCAAACCGCAGCCGGGTGGATGCCCAGCCGCTGCGCGATGCCCACGATCACCGGGTCCGCTACGTCGACCGTATCTTCCGGCGTGCGGTCGCGCACCGGGCGGTTCGGCGAGCCAATCGGGCTATAGGCGATGGGGACCATGTTATGGCTGCGCACGAATTCGAATAGCTCCGGCTGCTGAAAGTGCGGATGCAATTCCATTTCATTAGCCGCCGGCGCGATGGCCGCGTCGCGTAAGAGCATTTCCAGCTTCGGAATCGTCATGTTCGACGTGCCGATGTGGCGCACCAGCCCCATCTCCACCAGTTTCTCCAACTGGCGCCAGGTCTTCATATAGTTGGCGTGGATGTAGGGCTGGGCCTGGGCATCGCGTGAATGCACATCGACCCCCGCCGCATGGTGGTTCGGGAACGGCCAATGGATCAGATAGAGGTCCAGATAGTCGAGTTGCAGATCGCGTAGCGACTGCCTGCAAGCCGGGATCACGTCTTCCTCGGCATGCTTGTCGTTCCACAGCTTAGACGTAACCCACAACTCCTCTCGCTCGATGCCCGCGGCCATGACCGCGCGCAGCGATTCCCCGATCAAGCGCTCGTTCCCATAGACCGCGGCGCAGTCGAAAAGGCGGTAACCGACTTCTGCCGCGCCGCGCACAGCCTCAGCCACCTCATGCGCCGACGCATGGTCCGAACCGAACGTGCCCAGGCCGATGGCGGGCATTCTCGCGCCGGTATAGAGAGTACGGTAGGGCACGTCCTTCGGGTTCACGCCGTCTTCGGCAGCGAAATGGTCGAGACGCATTGAACCATCCATTGTGTCATCTCCATTTGTAGATTTGGGCTGCGTACAAAGGCACAAGCTATGCACTCAACTGCACGGCGACGGCGCCTACATCGCTATAGCTGCGGATCGTGTCGGGTACGCGCAACCGGTCGTCCGCCGCATAGAGCGCGCGCAGCACATCGAAGTCGGGCACATCGCCGTAAGTCAACTCGGCGATCTGATCGAGCAGCGCATAGTCCTCTGCCGTCAACGCCTCATCCGGCGCATCGGCTAAGCCCCAACCGTCCCACGGCAGCAGCTCCGTCTTGTTGAGCGCTGCCACATCGCGCAGGAAATCGCCGCGCACGAACCACAGCCCGTGCATGTCGAAGATGCCGAACTGGTCCGGGTCCGCCTGACCGGAGCGGCACAGCTTCCACGCCTGCCCGCCCACGATGAACTGGTCGCGCGGTACGTCGAGCGGGTCAAACGCGATCTTCAACTCGGCGCATTGGAATGCGTCCAACTGCGCGTCGACCAATCGCCACCGCGCATCCTGTGCATCCCAATACTCCGCCACCCAGTGATCCTCGTAGTGGTCGGGCAAAAAATACCGCCCGAACCCGCAGCGGGCGCGTGCGGGGACGCCTTGATGGCGCAGTATAGTTGTCAACATGACCGAGAAGTCGCGGCAGTTGCCGACCAACTTCCTCTCCGGCGGGCGCGCCTCCGTCAAGGGCCGGTCGTCCAGTTCCAGCAGCCGCCCCAGCATCCGCCGCGCCGAACGCAGTTGCACCTCCTGCTTGCGCTCATCCGGCAGAACAACGCCCATGCGCTCCGCCCAGAAGATGTGGAGCATCAGCCCCTGTACAGCGTGACAAAGTGCGTCTATATCGCCAGGAAGCTCGGAAAGATGCGTCGCATAGGGGCCGGCATCGGTCATCGCTCCGGGTTGGGCATAGTACGCCAATAGACTGTCCACGGATGCCTCCTTTGCAGGCGATAGCTCTCTGTGAAACTGGGAGATAGCCGATAGCCCCATTGTAGTACAAAGCTGCCAAACACAATACGATTGACTCCGCATAGTACTGCGCGCGACAGTCAACGATTTTCGCTATCCACCGGGCAATGGAAAAAAAGGCCGCCGCGGGCGTCGCGGCGGCCTCTGTAGACAATCACGCAGCCTTAGTCGTCAGCACCGTAAACGACAGCGGAGGCAGTTGCAGCGTCGCCTTGCCGTCCTCTACCGCCGGCGCTTGGATCGCCTGGGCTGTGATATTGTTTGGCTCTTCCCAGGTATTAGCCGCCTTGGGATCCGTCCCCGCAAGCTGCCAGCCGCCCGTCACGGTGAGCGTTTTGCCATCCTGCCACACCACATCGGTGACCAGCGCATCGGTCTCGCTGCGGTTAACGATAAAGACCGCGCCCTCGCCGCTGGCGGCGTCATAGCTAGCCGACACATCCAGCGCCGGTACGCCGCCCCACTTGGCGGTGTCGATCGTCGGCGCCTGTACCGCCACGTCCAGCGATTCCCCTCGTGCGTGGTTGCTTACCAGCTTGAAGGGATAGAACGACGTCTGCTTCAGAAGGCCATCCGGCCGCGTCTGCAGCCAGGAGATGATGTTCACGATCTGGGCCACGCACGCGATCTTCAGCACATGGGCGCGGCGCAGGAAAACGTTCAGCCACTGCGCAACGACCAGCGCATCCTCGAGCGTGTAGATCTCCTCGGCCAAGTGCGGCGCCTCATCCCACTTGCCCGTCGTTGGCGCGCTGAAGTTCCACACTTGCCACTCGTCCCACGACAGGTACACGTCGTGCTTGCTGCGCTTCTTGGCCTTGACGTAGCGCAGCGTGCCGTCCAGCGTATCCAGATAATGCTCAAACTGGATGGCGCTCGCCAGGTAGCTGGGCGTGTCGCCCGCACTGTTGTTGGTGTAGTGGTGGATCGACAGATAGTCGACATGCTCCCACGCGATCTCCAATGCCGTGCGGTCCCATTCCGGGAAGGTGGGCATCTGATCGTTGGACGAGCCGCACAGCACCGTCTTGATCGACGGATCGTGCCACTTCATCATCTTGGCCGCCTCGCGCGCCTTCTTGCCGTACTCCTCCATATCGAGATGGCCGATCTGCCACGGGCCGTCCATCTCGTTGCCGACACACCAGTAACGCACATTGTACGGTTCCTTGTGGCCGTACTTGGCGCGCAGGTCTGCGTAATACGTGCCGGTCGGCGCGTTGCAATACTCGACCAGATCGGCTGCGCTCTGAATCGTGCCCGTGCCCATATTGACCGCCAGCATCGGCTCGCTGTCAATGGCGCGGCAGAACTCGATGAACTCGTCTGTACCGAACTGATTGGTCTCGATGGAGAACCAGGCCAGGTCGCGCCGGCGCGGGCGCTGGTCCTTCGGACCGACGCCGTCCAGCCAGTTGTAGCCGCTGAGGAAATTGCCGCCGGGGTAGCGCATCACCGAGTACTTCTGCTCGCGCAGTGCTTCGAGCACGTCTGTGCGGAACCCACGCTCGTCCGCCCGCGGCGACTTCGGGTCATAAATGCCTTCATAGACGCAACGTCCCATGTGCTCGGCAAAGCCGCCGAAGAGCAGCGGCGAGATCTCGGCAATAGTGCGGTTGGCGTCTACGAAGATCTTGGCAGTGTTGCGGGACATATTGGACTCCTTCAACTGTTGGGCGCCCTGCCGCTGGCTGGCGACAGGGCGCAAGAGTAGCGTAGCGGTAACGGGCTCTCGCCCCAAAGCGCATCAATCCATGCGCAACCAAACGCGCATCTCACCGGGCTCGCGATTGTCCCAGAACGCGTAGGGGATCGCCGTCACCTCGGTGGTCTTGCGAGGAGAGGGCGTATCGCGGCGGTAGAGCGTCGTGTCATCCCAGCCTTCATCGTCGATTACGCTGGCCTGGCCGTGCAGCACTGTCACGCCGCCCAGCAGATCGTCGCGATGTTCGACCTTGAACCCTGGTACGGCATCCGGGTCCAGCGCCAGGCGGTCCAAAATGATATTGCCGTTATCCACACCTTCCATGCAGTAGATCACCGGCCCGCGCATGATTGCCAGCCGGCCCTGAAGTTGCCGCACGGCTGGATGAGCGTACACTGGCTGCACCGGCATTTCCAGGTCCAGGGTGACCGTATCGCCCGGCTGCCAGGTGCGCGAGATCGTAACGTAGCCCTTCTTGGCCCCGGCCCCTTCGACAGGCCGGCCATTCACCTTCAGGCTCCACTGCTCGCACCAGCCGGGGATGCGCAGGCGCAGAGCGAACTCGCTCGCCTCCTGCGGGGTCAGCGTCAACTTCACGCGCCCATCCCACGGGTAATCCGACAACACGCGCAAAGCCACCGGCTGCCCGTCGACAGTAACGGTCGCCTCGTTCTGTGCGTACTGGTGCACCCACAGATTGCCCTCACTGGTGGAGTAGAGATAGTTGCCCAGGCTCGCCAAAATGCGACTCAGGTTGGGCGGGCAGCACGGGCAGAGGAACCACGGCGTGCGGTGATGGTCACCGAAGCTCGCCAGCGGGTTGACGTAGAAGAAATGCTTGCCGTCCAATGCGACGCCGCTGATAAACCCATTGTACAACGTCTGCTCGATTATATCCGCATACTTGCCGTCGCCCGAAACCTGCAGGAGGCGATGGTTCCACATAATCAGCGCAATCGCGGCGCACGTCTCGGCGTAAGCCGACTCGTCGGGCAGGTCATAGTCGAAGGTGAAGCCCTCGTTGTCGCGTGACGGACCGATGCCGCCGGTGAGGTACATGCGCTGATGCACCAGATTGTGCCACAACGCCTCGCACGTCTCCAACAGGGTCGGGTCGTCATACTCATGCGCCAGGTCGGCTACGCCCGCCATCAAATACATGGACCGCACCGCGTGCCCCACTACCTTATCTTGCCCGCGGATCGGCGCATGCGCCTGGCAGTACTCGTAGGTGCGCGCCCAGAACTTCCTGGGGTCTTCGCCGCGCGCCGCCGCTTCCACATCGAAATAGTGCGGATTGGACTGGCCGCGCTCCTCGACCATGTACTTGCACAGCTCCAAATAGCGGCGCTCGCCCGTCTCCTCATAGAGCCGCACCAGCGCCAGCTCGATCTCCGGGTGACCGGCGTAACCGCGCTTCTGGCCTGGCTTCGGCCCGAACTCGCGGTCGATATGGTCGGCGTAACGCGCCAACGCGTTGAGCAACTTCGGGTCGCCCGTCGCCTGATGGTGCGCCACAGCCGCCTCCATCAGATGACCGGCGCAGTACATCTCGTGCCAGTCGCGCAGGTTCTTCCAGCGCATCTCCGGCTGGATGGCGGTGAAGTGCGTGTTCAGGTAGCCGTCCGGCTGCTGCGCGCCGATGATCTTGTCGGCTACCTGGTCGACAAGCGCGGCCAGTTCCGGGTCCGGATGGGTGATGAGCGAATAGGACGCGGCCTCCAACCACTTGGCGGGGTCCGAGTCCCCGAAGATCTCCACGATGGGCGAGGGAACCTCGCGCTCGAAATTCAGGTCAAAGGCGCCGATACGGCCGGTGTCCACCAGCATCTGATACATGTGCGGGATCGTCTCGGCCCGGTTTGTCTCTTGGCGCGGCGCCCAAAACCGATCGTCGAACCGCACGTTGGCGAAAGATACGGGGGTGAGTTGTCGCTTGGCGGATTGGGTTGCGGATTGTGTTGTCATGATGGTTCGATCCTATTGTTGTTTCCTAGCCGCTTAGGGCGCGGCTGACAAGTGGTTGGCGAGGCGACAAAAAGATCGTCGAAATAAACGGCAGGGTCTTCTATCCGGCTTCGGCGTCGGGCATCACAGCGCCAGGATGACGACCGAATGGGGCGGCAAATTAGCGACGCCGTCGGAAAAGGCCAACGGCTTCTCTTGGGGGACAACCCGCTCTGGGTTGTCCACATCATTGTACGCGTCGACCCCGTCTCCGTCCAACACGACGGCTTGTCGTATCCCTTCCAGCGGCGAGCCGGCCACAACAATCCGGCACGCCAGTTCTTGATCGGGCAGACGGTTGACGAGGGCCAATTTCCAATTCTCCTGGCCTGAATCACACGTTGCGATGGCATCCAGCGCCGGCACGGAAAGCCCGTCGTGCGTGAAGGTCGGGCTGTCGACAAACGCCTCGCCGATCCGCTCGCCGAGCTGGTTGGCATACATGGAGAGGACGTGGAAGGTGGTGCGGCGAACAACGCCCGAAGGATGAACGTACAGCGGCCCGCGTGTGTTCACCACCGGCGCCATGTTCGCCATGCGCACTGTATCGGCATGGCGCAGACACGCATTGAGAAAGCCCGCAGAAAAGACGGCGTCGGCCATCGTATAGGTGGCGTTGATGTCGTTGCGGTCGCGCGCGGCAATGGCCTCAGGCGAGTTGCCGGCAGGGTGATGCCATCCGCGCAGATTCCACTCGTCGAAGGCGATGCCCAGCTTGCCCTCGAAGCCGGCTACGCCGATGATCTGCTCGGTCAGGCGAATGGCCGCCTCGACCCGCCCGGACCGCGCCACGCTGGTCGCGTAGTCGCTCGGCTCGTCCACCTGGTTGAGGCGGTCGTAGTAGCCGTGGATCGACACCATGTCGAGGTACTGGCCGGCTTCCCGCAGTAAGTTCAGCGTCCAATCGACATCCGCCAACGCCGCGGCCAGCAGTTTGATCGAGGGGTCGACGCGCTTCATCATCTTGGCCGATTCAGCCACGAAACGCCCCCACTCGGCGGAAGTCTTGGCGCCCATCTCCCAGTCGCCGTAGTTCTCATTGCCGATAGACCAATACGGCACATGATGCGGCTGCATATGCCCGTTCGCCTGCCGCGCCTTGGCCCACCGTCCGGCATCGGGCAGATTGCAGTACTCCACCCAGTCGCTCATCTCCTCCGGCGTGCCGGTGCCCGCGTTGGTGCAGATGTACGGTTCGGCGCCGATAGCGCGACACCAGGCGACGAACTCGTCCGTGCCGAAGGTGTTCGGGTCTTCGACGCGCCACGCCTTGTCATAGGCGGGACGGCGCGGATGGCCCACGCCATCCGCCCAATGATATGCGCTGACAAAGCAGCCGCCCGGCCAACGCACCACGGGCACGCGCAACTCGCGCAGCGCCTCGATTACGTCGGTGCGGAAACCGTGCTCATCGGCGAGCGGCGACCCCGGCTCAAAGACGCCGCCATAGACCTGGCGATGGAAGTGCTCTAGAAACTGGCCGAAGATCATGCGGCTGTACGGCTTGCTGCCGCGATGCGCGTCAATTGTAACGACGGACGAGAGGTTCATGGCTGACTGCATTACCCTTTCCAGGATAGGACGAAAACGCCTGCCCCAAACGATTGCAGGCGCCACTACGATGAGATGAAGCGGATTCGAGAGGGGAATCCTGCTAGTTGGCTGCCAGGCCAGTCGCGCTGAGCGAACCAGCGTGCGGCAGTTCGGTGCGCCGGCGGCTTGACTCCAGATATACTGCCGGCAACGGCTCAGCCCTTCAGTCCGCTGAGCACCACGCCCTGAATGAAGTAACGTTGGGCAAAGAAGAACAGGACGACGATAGGCAGAATCATGGCTGCCGAGGCCGCCATCAACAGGTCATAGCGGGTGCGCATGACGCTGCGGAAGGTCGCCAACCCGATAGCCACGGTGAACTTCTCCGGCGAGTTGAGATAGAGCAGCGGGCCTATGAAGTCGTTCCAGCCATTGAGGAAGGTGAAGATAGCCACCGCAGCTAACGCGGGCTTGGCGAGCGGCAGCATGATGTTCCAATAGATGCGGAACTCGCTGCAGCCGTCGATGCGGGCCGCGTCGGCCAACTCCTCGGGCAAGGTGCGGAAGAACTGGCGCAACAAGAAGATGTTGAAGGCGCCGCCGCCGAAGAAGATCGGGATCACCAGCGGCTTGAACGTATCGATCCAGCCGAGACGGCTGAAGATCACGAATTGCGGCACCATCAAAACAAAGTAGGGGACCATCATAGTGGAGAGAACAAGCACAAACCAGAAGTCGCGCCCCCAGAACTTGATACGCGCGAAGCCATAGGCGGACATAGAGGAAGTCACAATGACCGCCACCATGTTCAGCACTACGATGATCAAGGTATTCTTGATGTAGATATCGAATGGCTTGTAGGTGAGCGCATCGGAATAGTTCTGGGGCCGCCATGGATCGGGAATCCACTTAGGCGGGAAAAGGAAGATGTCCATTTCCGGCTTAAAGGAGCTGGTGAGAAGCCAGAGAAAAGGCATTATCATGACCACTGAGCCGGCCAACAGCAGTGCCCAGATCATGACGCGCCACCAGAATTCGCCTCGACGCATATGGGACGCAAACCGTCCGAGGCCGGTTTCATGCGCCAGCCTCGCCGCGGGAGGCTGAGATATTGGACCGACGCTATTCATAAGACAATCTCCCGATAAACATGGGGTCGACCATGCAGCTTAGGCATTATCCTCATAATGCACCATGCCGCCTACATAGCGGAAGATAAGCAAGGTCAGCACGAGGATAATCAGGAACAGCACCCAGGCGAGCGCCGCCGCATAACCCATACTCAGGTACTCAAAGGCGTTGCGATAGAGATAGAGAACATAGAACAGCGTGGCGTTTTGCGGGCCGCCGTTGGTGATCAGGAAGCCGGCAGTAAAAACCTGGAACGTGCCGATGATGCTCATGATCAGGTTGAAGAAGATCACGGGCGAAAGCAGCGGCAGGGTGATGTTCCAAAACTGGCGCAGACGGCCCGCCCCGTCGATCTCGGCGGCCTCGTAGTAGACATCGGGGATGCCCTGTAAGCCCGCCAGGTAGATGATCATAGACCCGCCCAGGCCCCATAGACTCATCATGATGAGGGCCCACAAAGCATAATCCGGGTCTTGCAACCATGGTATGCGAGCGATGCCAAAATAGCGCAGGATGGCATTGAGCAAGCCGAACTCGGTATTAAAGATCCAAGCCCAAAGCACGGCGCTCGCCACTGCGGGCACGATGCTAGGCAAATAATAAATGGTACGGAAAAAGGCGATGCCTCTCACCTTAGTGTTGATGAGCAGGGCGAGCAGCAGAGCAAGCACGAGACCTAACGGAACCGAAGCCAAGGTGTAGAGAATTGTAACCTTGAGCGACTGCCAGAAGAGATTGTCCGTGCCCAGCCGCAGGATATTGTCAAACCCCACGTAGCGCGGCGCACGTATCAGGTTCCAGTCCGTAAAAGTCAGCCAAACTGCAACAAGGGCGGGCGCCAGGAACCAGAAAAGAAAGCCCAAAACGAAGGGCATAATAAAAAGATAACCCGTGATCGTACGGCGTGTGGCGCTGGGCAACGAACTGAACCAGCCTAGTTTGGGGGCTGTCGACGCTATTGGTTGAGTAGCCGTAGCCATGAAAGGTCTCCCGAGGTGGTTCGCGGGGAGGGCAGGAAACCTTCCCGCCCTCCCCGATTACTTAACTGCGGGCCTGCTCCTCGTCCAAGATGGCATTCGCCTCAGGAATGGCGACCGTCAGCGCCTCTTCAGCGGTCTTGTCGCCGATCCAAATGGCATCAAGCGCAGGATAGAGGACCGAAGTCGCACGCGGGTAGCCGATTGGCAAGTAGAGAACCGTTCCGAAGCGCGGCAGGTACTCGGTCGCGATCTTGTAGTAATCGGACGGATGCACACCCTCCGTGATCCAGGTCTTCAGACCCTCTTCGGTCATCAGATCCGTCTGGCTGGGAAGCCACAGACCGGTGCGGCAGAACTGGAGTTGATAGAATGGCGTGGCGAGGAAGCGCAGCCATTCCCATGCTGCGTCGGGATGCTTGCTGCCCGAGGTAGCCGAGTGCAGATGGGCCTGCATGTTAGTAGAAACCCGGCTCATCTGCGGCAACACGGCTGTCCCCAGCGTGGCCTTCATTTCCTTCATCCAGTCCAGCGCCCACGAACCGTCGATTGCCATCGCCAGCTTGCCGGTCTCCAACATCTGCGTGTTGGTCATGCCCAACCCCTGGAACGCACTGGATTGCGGCATCACCTGGTGGACCAACATCAGGTCTGCCAGGTTCTGAACGGCCTCGATCCCCGCCGGCGTATCGATGTTGAACTTGTTCGTTTCGATGTCGATTCCTCGTACGTCGTTGATGTTCAGAGCGGCGTAGAAAATCGTGTCATTCGAATAGTCCCAGTGAACGCCCCAGCTCTCGACATTCTGGATGTCAAAACCGGCGTCGCCGGGGTGGTTGCCGTTAACGTCTTTGGTGAACGCACGCGCCACTTCGACGAAATGGTCCCAGGTCCAGGCCTCATCCGGGTCGTTGCTCGGCGGCTCGATGCCCTCCGCTTCAAAGAGATCGGCGTTGTAGTAGATGTGAGGCGCCACCCAGCACGAGCCGATGCCGTACCAGCGGCCTTCCACAGTGCAGCGCTCGCTCTCTTGCGGCTGGATGAAGTAATCCTCCCTGCCCAGCAGCGGGTCCATCTCCATGTAATCCGTGATGTCCAGCAGGAGCCCATCGCGGATGAAAGTGAAGTAGTCCGTGCTGTAGATGAAGCCGGTGTCCGCCGGCGTCCCAGCCGCTACGTTGGACAGGAACTTCTCGGAGTAGTTCTCGGGCGTATGCATCCAGATGACCTTGATGTTCGGCTGCTCCTCCTCGAACACCTCGATGGCCGCCTTCACGCCTTCGTCTTCACCTACGCCGCCCCAGCCCATAAAGCTGATTTCGACTACTTCGCCTGCCGGTGCAGCGCCGCCGGCTTCGCCAGACGGCTGCGGCGCAGCCGGTGCGCAAGCCGCCAAACCGATCGCGGCCAATGACATACCACTGATCTGAAGAAACTGCCGTCTCGATACACCTTGACCAGACATTGGGGACTTTCCTCCTTTTGAGAAAAAGTGGCTGTGGTACGTATATGAGAACAACAGGAAATCGCTCGACGGAGTGAGCAGACTATGGACAGACAATGATGTGGCGCCTGCAGTATAACAGGCGACGCAAGGAATGACAACTCATCAGTCCAAGCCGTTCCACAAGTGCGCAGCGACTCATTCGCAGCACACGCCGAACGCCATTTGACGGTACGCGCTTACCTGCGTACAATGTAGATGTCGCAGAGTATTTCAGAGTAGCAGATCGACTTCCGCCAGCCCGCTAGACCTATAGACCTGTCCGGCAGCGATCTGTCGTAGACACGATCGGCTGGTGGCGCCGCCACACTTCTCGCCGATCCGCGCAGCAGCCATCCGCGACATTCCGTTAGCGATCGTTTATCACAGCTCCCTGTCTGTCCCATCGGGGCACGCGATACGCATACGCCAACCCTCAGCCATACGATTCGGCAATCTAGTCGGCAATCTTGTCATCTAGCCAGTGCACAAACGGCTTTGTCTTTCGTTAACGCAACCGCGTCTCAATCTGTCCGCAAGCGCTTTCTCACTTAGGCGAAATCAGCCGGGTATCACAATACCAGGCTAAGTCAACCCAAGTATTTCCAAAGGAGAAGAAGTCCATGAACAAGCGAGTCCTCCAAATCTTCAGCTTCATTATGGTGCTTGCGCTTGCCCTCACCGGCTGCGCGGCGCCGGCTGCCCCGGCGACCGGCGGCGAGGCTGCCGCCCCTGCCGAGGAAGCTGCTCCCGGTGACCTTCCTCGCAACGAAACCCTGTACGTAGGCGGTTTGCAGTGGGGTCCCTTCATCACATTCAACCCCGTCGCCCCTCAGATCACGTGGCCCAACGGCGAAACCATGTTGATCTACGAAGCCCTGTTCGGCTACAACGTGGCTACTGGCGAGATCGACCCGCTCCTAGCCGAGTCGTTTACCATGGTTGACGAAACCACCATGGAAATCACGCTGCATGAGGGTACAACCTGGCAGGACGGCGAGCCGCTGACGACCGAAGACGTGATCTTCACCTTCGAACTCGGCAAAACCAACACCGACCTGGACATCAGCACTTTCTGGGACTACGTGACGGAAATGACAGCCGTCGACGAACGCACGCTCCAGATTAAGCTGAACCCCGAACGGCTCAATGTCGGTCAGGTCAAGCATTTCCTGACCCGCACCTCGCCCGTCATCCCCAAGCACATCTGGGAAGAACGCGCTACCGGTGACACCCCCATCTCGCAGTTCGTAGAGGAAAATCCCATCGGTTCCGGCCCGTACCAGGTGCTTGACTACTCGACCGAGCGCGTCGCCCTGCAGCGCTTCGACGATTACTGGGGCAAGGACCTCTTTGGCCTGCCCGCGCCCAAGTACATCGTCCACCCCATCTTCGACAGCAACGACACCGGCAACCTGGCCTTCCAGCAAGGTCGGGTAGACCTGTCCCAGCAGTTCGCTCCGCAAATCTGGCAGATGTGGGAAGATCAAGGCCTGCCCGTAGGCACGTGGTTCAAGGAGCCCCCGTACCACCTGCCCGGCAACATCCCCATGTTGCACATCAACATCCACAAGCCCGGCCTGGACAACGTGCTGGTGCGCAAGGCGCTCGCCTACTCCATCAACTATGCGCAGATCGCCGAGACCGCCATGTCGCGCTACTCCGACCCGGCGCAGCCCAGCCTGATCATCCCCAGCGGCGGTGAGGGAGCGCTCTTCAATGCCGAACAGGTTGCGGAGTTGGGCTGGGAGTACAACCCCGAAGAAGCCGTGCGCATCCTCGAAGAGGATCTGGGCGCGACGAAGGGCAGCGATGGCATCTATGTTCTGCCCGACGGCACCCGCCTCGGCCCGTGGAAGGTTCTCGCCTGCTACGGCTGGACCGACTGGATGACGGCTGTGGAGTTGGTGGCGCAGAACGCCCAGGAGATCGGCATCGACATCACCACCGAATTCCCCGAAGCGCCTGTAGCCACAGCCCGCCGTAACGCCGGCGACTTCGACATGATCATCTGGACGCACACCGGCGCCAGCCCCGCCAGCCCGTGGGCCCGCTTCCGCGACGCGCTAGACATCCGCGGCGTGCCCCCCATGGGCGAGGTCGCCTTCTGGAACTGGAACCGCTTCGAGCACCCGGACGTGCCCGCCCTGCTCGACCAGGTGGCTGCCAGCTCCGACCTAGAGGAACAGAAGGCGCTGTACAGCGAGCTGGATAAGATCTACCTTGAGAACATCCCCACCATTCCGCTGATGTACCGCCCGTTGGAATTCTACGAATTCAACGAGTCGGTGTGGACCGGCTTCGCCAACGCGGACAACCCGGTCGCCCCGCCGCAGCAGAACTACGGCGGCATCCGCGGCTACTTCGTGATCCAGCCCAAGTAGGGCACGCTCACGCATCGGGTCTGTTCAGGCAAGCCGCACGGCACTTGCAGTGTCGCTAAATCTGGACAGACCCAGCGACGTGAAGCTCTAGCTGCACGGGCAGGCAGTCCTGCATGGGGCTGCCTGCCCCGGCCAGGGAGACCATATGTCGAAGTTTCAACGCTACCTAGTCAATAAGCTCCTTTGGTTTATCCTTGCCTTTTGTATCGCCCTAGTGCTTAACTTCCTGCTGCCTCGCCTCATTCCCGGCAACCCGGTCGACACGATTGTGGCGCAGATGTCGGCAGGCGGCGGCGTCAGCGGCCCGGCGCTCGAAAAACTGTACAACTCCTACATCGCCGAGTTCGGGCTGGATCAGCCGCTGTGGAAGCAATTCCTGATCTATCTTGGCAATCTCTCACGCGGCGATCTGGGCACATCCTTTGCGCAATCTCCGGCACGGGTCCAGCGCCTCGTATCTGAAGCGCTTCCGTGGACCATTGCCCTCATGCTGCCGGCGATTCTCGTCGGCTGGATTGTAGGTAATACGCTTGGGGCATTGGCCGGCTATAAGGGCGGCTGGCTGGATCGAATTGTGTTTCCTACATCGCTCTTCGTCTCCAGCATACCCTATTACTGCTTAGCGATTATCCTTCTCTATCTTTTTGCCGTAGAATTCGACATCGCACCGACCGGCGGCGGTTACGGCTACGACAAATCCCCCTCACTGACCATACCGTTCATCATTGACGTGCTGCGACACTACTGGCTGCCTTTCCTGGCCCAGGCCACGATTTTCATCGGCGGACAGGCGGTAGGTATGCGCGCCATGTCGATCTACGAATTGGATGCAGATTACGTGCGCTTCGCGCGCGGGCTGGGCGTCTCCGACAACCGCATTACAGCCTACATCTTCCGTAACGCCATGTTGCCCCAGGTGACAGGTCTGGCGCTCTCAATCGGCGGACTGGTCAGCGGCGGCCTTATCTCCGAGATTGTGTTCAGCTATCCGGGCATCGGCACGCTGCTCTTCAAAGCCATTCGCACGAGCGACTATCCGGTGATCCAAGGCATTACGCTGGTTGTCATGGTCGGCGTCCTTACAGCCAACTTTATCGTCGATATCGCATACGGTTTCATTGACCCCAGAATTCGCGCCAAGGCGTCTGGGGAAAGCTAACGAGGAAACGCCATGGCAACCATCGCACCAGTCTCAAACGCAGTCAGTGTTCGCCCCGGATTACTAGAAGGCCTCAGGCGTTCGCTCGCCATCGCCACCAAGCGCAACCGGCGTTTCTGGTTCAGCCTCTCTCTTCTTACCTTGCTTATCGCCTTCAGCCTCTTCGGCCCCTATGTGTTCGACAAAACCGATCCCAAACGGCTGATTGGCGGCCTGTACGATTCGCCTTCCGCCGAGGCATGGCTTGGCACCGATAACTTCGGTCGCGACGTCTTCACGCAGTTGATGTTCGGCACGCGCACATCGCTCACCATCGGCGTCATCGCCGGGTTGATAGCCATCCTCATCGGCGTAGTCATCGGCACAACCGCCGGCTACCACGGCGGACGCATCGAAGAATCGCTGATGGCCTTCACCAATATCGTGATCACCATCCCCTCCATCGTCATCCTGATCCTCCTTTCCATTGCCCTGACGACTCGATCCGTCGTCACTATGGGCCTGATCATCGGAGTGACCAGTTGGCCGTGGACGGCGCGTGCGGTGCGCGCCCAGACGAGCAGCCTGCGCACGCGCGAACACGTGGACATTGCGCGCATTTCGGGAGCCGGCGCCGCCTCGCTGATCCTGCGTGAGATCCTTCCCTACATGCTCTCCTACATCGTCATGGCTTTCGTCCTCCAGCTTAGCTCCGGGATCCTGCAGGAAGCCGCTCTCGCCATGTTGGGCCTTGGGCCGAGCAACGCCATATCGCTAGGCATCATGCTGCATTGGGCTTTGCTTTGGGAGAGCGTGCGCACTGGCGCCTGGTGGGCCTTTATCCCGCCCACAGTCCTGCTCACCCTGATCGCCTTCTCGCTTCTGCTCCTCCAATCTAGTGCAGACGAGATCTTCAACCCGCGGCTGCGAAGAAAGTAAGCCATTCGCGAGAACAAGGAGATAGCGTCGCATGATCCTCAAGAATGTGCATGCCCACTATGAGACCGACCACGGACCTGTCGTTCGCGCCGTGGACGATGTCTCGCTGTCTGTAGCTGACGGGGAAGTGCTCGGCATCGTCGGCGAGTCCGGCTGCGGAAAGTCTACGCTGGCCTCGGTGATTTCGCTTACAGCGCGGCCGCCGCTACACGTCACAGCCGGCGAAATGGTGCTGGACGGCGAAAAGATCACCCTGACAGACCAAGCCCGAATCCCCCAAGACTGGCACGGGCGCAAAGTGTCACTTCTGCCACAACGCGCCATGAACTCGCTCAACCCAACGGCGCGCGTCAGCGACTTCGTCGTAGACGTAATGCGCGCCCACGATCCGACGATCCTGCCCAAAGAAGCCATCGAACAAGCGCTGGAACGACTCGAGCAGCTCTCCCTGCCGAGCCGCGTACTGGAAAGCTATCCGCATCAACTAAGCGGCGGCATGCGCCAGCGCGTCGTCGCCATCGTCTCAACGTTGCTCAACCCGAGCACGCTGATCGCAGACGAACCAACCTCTGCGCTCGACGTCTCCTCACAGAAGGAGTTGGTGCTCCTCCTGCAGGCGCTGCTCGAACGGGGCTTCATTAAGCGCATCATCTACATCACCCACGATCTGCCCATGCTGAGCAACATCGCCGACCGCATCGCCGTGATGTACGCCGGCGAGATCGTCGAAATCGACACAACCAAGTCGATGATCGACTCGCCCCGGCATCCCTACGCCCAGACGCTGATCGGCTCTACGCTGGACCCCGACCCGCGCGTGCGCGAGCATCGCATCAAGGGCATCAAAGGCGCGCCGCCGGACCTGCGCAAGCCGCCAAGCGGCTGCCGCTTCCATCCGCGCTGCCCCTATATCATGGACATCTGTTCCCAAGAATCGCCGCCTCTTGTCGGCACTGAAACGAATTTCTGCGCCTGCTGGTGGGTTCAAAAACAGACTGACGCAACTACTTTTGCAAAGGTACAGGCATGACTATCCAACCATCGCATACGCCGCTCCTAGAAACGAAAAACCTCACGCGCACCTTTGGGCACGGCGAGCACGCGGTCCACGCGGTGAAGGATGTGTCTTTCCATGTCCAACCTGGGGAAATCGTAGCCGTCGTCGGCGAAAGCGGCAGCGG
>JASGTU010000182.1 GCA_030058085.1 Chloroflexota bacterium | reverse complement strand
ACATGGCGCGTTGCCCGAAGCGGCCCGAAATCGCCGAACGCATACAGACGCTGATGCGTTCGCTGGCTATCGACGGCCGCGCCCCAACCATCTGGATTTACGACGAGGAAACGCGCGCCTCTGACTTGCCGTCGAAAAATCTGATCCGGCGCACATTTGGCACTTGGGCGAAGTTTTGCCACTGGTGCGGGCTGAAGCCTCCGCTCCGCCGTTGGGAGGGGGCGGAACTCGCGCCGGATCCGACGTGCATGGAGGGCAACATCATGGCGGACGACACGCGTTGGCACGACCCGTCGGCGTTGCAGTGCGTGCCCGTGCGCATCCCGGTGCGGGCGTGGGATCCGCAACAGCATCGGTACGTGACGGTAGCGTTGCAGGAGGCGTGGAGAATCAGGTGATCCGCAGCAGCGTACGGCGCAATGACCCCGGCGAGCTGATACCCACCGAGCGCGTTGCGCTGGTCGCGGTTGACCTGGCGCTGGGCGGCACGGTAACGACGACGTTCCTGGCCGCCCAGCTGGGCATCTCGCGCAGCGGCGCCTGGCGGATGCTGACTAAGTTGAGCCGCGTGCTGCCTATCACATCCGACGACGACGAGCGTTGGTATTGGGTTGACTCACAGTCAACCGGGCCGCGGTAAGCTGGAGGCATGGGACGACCGAGCAAATTGACGCCGGAGACGGCGCAGAAAATCACTGCCGCCATCGCTGCGGGCAACTACCTCGAGGTAGCCGCGGCGCATGGCGGCATCGTCTATGGCACGCTCAATACATGGATGCGCAAGGGCGCCGCGGCGAGCAGCGGCCAGTACCGAGAGTTCTTTGAGGCTGTAAAAAGAGCCGAGGCCGACGCCGAAATGCTGCGCATTGCCCGCATCAGCAAGGCGGGCAGCGAAGGCAACTGGCAGGCGGACGCGTGGTATTTGGAGCGTCGCTATCCCGACCGTTGGGGCAGGCGCACCGAGGTCAGCGGGCCGGGCGGCGGGCCGATTGCGTTAGAGGTGATCGAGGATGCGCGCGAGCGAGTCGTTAGCCGAATTGATAGCATCGCTGCCCGCCTTAGAGCGGAAGGCGGCGATGACGAAACTGGCGACGACGCCCGAGGAGGCGCTGGCGCTTGAGTACCACTGGCCGTTCTGGGCGCGCCCGGCGCAACTGCCTCCCTCCGGCGACTGGACCGGTTGGTTGATCCTGGCCGGCCGCGGCTTCGGCAAAACTCGCACGGCGATGGAGTGGGCGCGCAAACGGGCCGAGAAAATGCCCGGCTGTCGGGGGGCGCTGGTGGGCCGCACAGCGGCGGACGTACGCGACGTGCGGGGCGAGGGCGTGGGCGGCATCCTGGCCGTGTCGCCGCCGTGGTTCATGCCGGTGTACGAGCCGAGCAAGCGACGCGTGACCTGGCCCAACGGCAGCCTGGCAACGTTGTACAGCGCGGACAAGCCGGACGTACTGCGCGGGCCTCAGCATCACTGGGCGGTGGCGGATGAGCTGGCTGCGTGGCGTTTCGAGGAGGCGTGGGACATGCTCATGATGGGGCTGCGCCTGGGCCAACACCCGCGTGTGCTCATCGCCACGACGCCGCGGCCGACGAAGATCATCAAGGAGTTGCTCGCCGACGCCAACACCACAGTCACGCGTGGCTCGACCTTCGAGAACCGCAGCAACTTGGCGCCGGCGTTTTTCCGCCAGATTTTGCGTCGCTACGAAGGTACGCGCCTGGGCCGGCAGGAGCTATACGCCGAGGTGCTCGACGATGTGCCGGGCGCATTGTGGACGCGTGACATCCTCGACGCGGGACGGGCGAAAGCTGTGCCTTCGGCATTGCAGCGCATCGTCGTGGCCATCGACCCGGCGGCGACGGCCGACGAGGAGTCCAGCGAGACGGGCATCGTCGTGGCCGGCGTAGATGCGCAGGAGCACGGCTACGTGCTGGAGGATGCGACGGTGCGCGGTTCGCCGGCGCAGTGGGCGGAGATGGCGGTGCGCATGTACGACCGGTGGCAGGCTGACCGCATGGTGGCCGAGGTCAACCAGGGCGGCGACATGGTGGAGCATACCGTACGCACGGCGGCGCGCGAGCTGGCCGAGCGCAAGGAGCGGGCCACGCGCAACGTTTCGTTTCGCCAGGTGCGGGCTACGCGCGGCAAGCATACGAGGGCTGAGCCGATCTCGGCGCTGTACGAGCAGGGGCGCGTGCATCATGTAGGGATGTTCGCCGAGCTGGAGGACCAGATGTGTACGTGGGTGCCGGGTGAAGATTCGCCGGACCGCATGGATGCGCTGGTGTGGGCGTTGACTGAGTTGATGACCGTTGACCAGGCGGTGGAGTATGCGCCGTCGATTTGGGGATAGACCATGATGACCAGCTACACGTTGCCGCAGTTGACCTACGCCGACGAGATGTGGATCCGCCGCGCTATTGACGAGGACATGCGCCGGCTGGCGGAGATTTCAGCGGCATGGGACGCGTACTATGGCGTCAACCAGGAGACGCTGAAGCCGGCCAAAAACGAGCCGCACAGCGCGTCGTCGACCGACAACGTGGTGCTGAACTTTGCACAGTTTATCGTCGACACGTCCACGTTTATCCTCTTCGGCGAGGACCAGCAGTACGACCTCGACATCAACACCGGCCCCAGCGAGCGCACGCCGGATGAGGCGTGGCTGGACGGCATGTGGGCGGCGAACAAAAAAATGGCGTTCTTGCAGAAACTGGCGATGAACGGCGGCGTGAC
>JASGTU010000181.1 GCA_030058085.1 Chloroflexota bacterium | reverse complement strand
CGCCCATCGCCGACAGCGGCGCGCCCATCTTCGATGCCGGCGGCGCGCTGACCGGCGTCGTGTTGGTTTTCCGCGATCAGTCGGAAGAACGCGCTGCGCAAAACGCACTGCTCGCCTCGGAAGAGCGCTACAGAAGCCTGTTTCACAATAATCATGCCGCCATGCTGGTGATAGACCCCGCTACGGGCGCCATCGTCGATGCCAACCCGGCGGCGTGCGCTTATTACGGCTGGAGCCATGCCGCATTATGTAGGATGCGGATCAGCGACATCAGCATACTTCCCCCCGAAGAGATCTCTGCAGAGCTAGAGCGGGCGCGCAGAGAAGAAAGCTATCATTTCCTTTCCAAGCAACGCCGCGCGGACGGCTCGATCCGCCATGTCGAAATCTTCAGCGGACCGATTCAGATGCAGGGAAAAACCCTGCTCTATTCGATCTACCACGATATCACCGACCGCGTGCAGGCCGAGGAACAAGTCCGGCTCAACGAGTCGCGGCTGCAAAGCCTGGTGCGCATTTCCCAGTATGATGCCGAAGACGCCCAGCAACTGCTCGATTATGCGCTGTACGAAGCGCTCAGCCTGACGGGGAGCACGTTCGGCTACATCTATCATTACGATGAAGAGCGGCAGATTTTCATCCTGAACTCCTGGTCCGAGGGAGTCATGGAGGAATGCGCCATCATGGAGCCGAAAACGCTATACGAACTGGACAAGACCGGCATCTGGGGCGAAGCGGTGCGGCAGCGCAAACCGATCATAGTCAACGATTTCCAGGCTGAGCATCCGCATAAGAAAGGCTATCCTGAAGGGCATGTCGACCTAGATAGATATATGACCGTCCCGGTTTTCAAAGGAAGCCAGATCGTGGCGGTGGTCGGCGTGGCGAACAAGGCAACTGACTACACGCAGACCGACGTCCTGCAGCTTTCCTTGCTGACCGACTCGGTGTGGAAGCTTGCCGAACGCAAGGAAACGGAAGAGGCGCTGCGTCGAAGCGAGGAGCGCTTCCGCGTCGCCCTGAAGAACTCCGGCATCGTCGTCGCCGCCACCGACGCCGACCTGCGCTACACCTGGATCCACAACCCGCATCCGGCGTTTGATCCGGCCGGGACGATCGGCAAGCGCGACGACGAACTGGTCGAACCGGAGAATGCCAAGGGCATCATGGACATCAAGCGCGAGGTGCTGGCAACGGGCAAAGGCGTGCGCAGGGAATTCATGATTACGCTGCCCGACGGCCCGCATTGGTACGATTACACGGCCGAACCCTTGAAAGACGACTCCGGCCAAGTGATTGGCATGACGACGGCGGGCATCGAAATTACCGAGCGCAAACAGGCAAGTGAAGCGCTGCGCCAACACAATCGCCGCCTAAGCATCTTGAATCAGGTAGGGACGGCGCTGGCCGAAACGCACATGCTGCCGCGCATCTTCCGTACGGCCTATGACCATGTGTCACAGTTGGTGGATTGTCCCCGCTTCAGCATTTCGCTCTATGACGCGGCCACGCGCAGCCTGCAACCGGTCTTCGTCTTGAACGACGGCGAGCAGGCGGGCGCGTCCAGTCTTACGCCGCTGACACTGGACGAAAACTGGCGGCTCGATGACCGCATCCGCGCCGTCGTTTCGCAACAACCGGAGATCGCGGCCAATCCGTCCGCTCTGCCATCTGCGGGGCCGGACGCGCCCGGCGCCGGGCGGTCCCCTTGCTCGGCGCTTTATGTGCCCATGGTCGTCAGCGGGCAGACGATCGGGCTGTTAGAGGCGCAGAGCTACGCCGAAGACGCCTTTGGCGACGCCGACATCGCTCTGCTGGGTCCGGTGGCGAACCAGATCGGGCTGGCAATCGAGAATGCACGGCTGTTTGACGACCTGGAGGCCGAGCGCAACTCCCTCGAACAGCGCGTGGCCGAACGCACCGCCGAACTCAGCCACTCCAAGGAACGCACCGAGGCGATCCTCAACAGCAGCAGCGATGTGATGATCATGTGCCGGACGAACGGCCGCATCGAGGACGTAAACCCCGCTTTCGCCACGATCTTCCAGTGCGATCCGAACGAAGCTTTCGAGCAGCCGCTTGCCGCGCTCGTCTTGCCCGCTCACAAGGATAAGCTGGATGAGGCTTTCGCCGCGGCACTGCAAAACCAGCAGCCGCAGCGCTTCGAAGTCACGGTGAGTTGCCCAAAACGCCCGCGCCACACGGAGTTCGACGCCGACATCGTTCTGTCGCCCATCGTCGAACACGACGGCGCGCTGTTGGGCGTCGTGTGCAGCCTGCGCGATATGACGTCGCACAAGCTGATGGAAGCCCAGCTTCGCCAGATGCTCAACCAGGCCATGGGACTCGCCGAAATCAAATCGCGCTATGTCTCCATGGCGGTGCATGACTTGCGCAATCCGCTGGCGGTAGTGCAAAGCTCTGTGAACATGATCCAGCGCTACGGTGAGCGCTTGGCCGGCGAGAAGCTGCAGGATCAATACGATCGCATCCAGACCAGCATTCAGGTGATGGTCGAGACGCTAAACGATGTCCTCACGCTGAGCAAAGCCGAATCAGGCGCGCTCGCCTTCCAGCCGGCGCCCCTGGATATCGTCGACTTCTGCCACGATATGGCGTCGGAGCTGAATGAGGTCGTCGGCACGGATTCGCGCGTCGTCTTCACCGCTCAGGGTGATTGCCGCGTCGCCCACCTGGACGTTAAGTTGGTGCGGCAGATATTAAGCAACCTGCTTTCTAACGCGCTCAAGTATTCTCCAGAGGACCGCCCTGTCCATTTGACCGTGCGCTGTGAGCCGGATCACACCGTCTTCCACGTCCAGGATCACGGCATCGGCATCCCCGAAGAGGACCAAGCGCGGCTGTTCGAAGCGTTCCACCGAGCCGGCAACGCCAGCCACATCCCCGGCACAGGGTTAGGGCTGGCAATCGTCAAGCAGTCGGTGGAGTTGCACGGCGGTACAGTTACGTATGAAAGCCGGGAAGGGGTTGGAACCGAGTTCACGGTTGTTCTGCCGCAGAGCTGTTCTGGGGGGGCGCCTAATGAAGAAAATCCTGGTCATTGACGACGAAAAGTATTTGCGGTCCAACCTGGTTCTCGCCCTCGGTTTCGAAGGCTACGACGCGCGTGGGGCCGAGAATGGCCGGCAGGGAGTCCTTACCGCCAGCGAGTGGCTGCCTGACTTGATCGTCTGCGACGTCACGATGCCCGACTTGGACGGCTTCGAAGTGATGACCGTGCTGCGCCAGGATGTGCAGACCGCCGCCATCCCCGTTCTGCTGCTCAGCGGGCGCAACGAACAGCGTTTCATCCAAAACGCGATGCGGCTCGGCGCGGTCGCCTACATCGCCAAACCGTACGAACTGGAAGATCTGCTGGACGCCATCCAGAAGCTGCTCAGCGGATGAGCCAATAGCCGTCTCGCCGTTCGCTGCGGTCGAAGGCAGATGGCGAACGGCAAGACGGCGTTGGGGGCAGGTTACGCGGTCAGCGCTTCCATGGCTTCGGACAGGCTCTTGTCCGCCTTCACGTCATAGCGGACGCCGGCGATCTTGCCGGCTTCGTCGATGACGAAGTGGCTGCGCACGATGCCCATGTACTTCTTGCCGTAGTTGGTTTTCTCCGCCCAGACGCCATAGGCCTCGGCGATGGCGTGATCCTCGTCCGCCAGCAGCGGGAACGGCAAGCTGAACTTGGACTTAAACTTGCGATGCGACTCCACCCCGTCGGGGCTGACGCCGAGCACGACGGCGTTGTGCGCCTGGATGTCAGCATAGCCGTCGCGGAAGTTACAGGCCTGCGTGGTACAGCCGGGCGTGTCATCCTTGGGGTAGAAGTAGAGGACGACGCGCCGGCCGCGGTAATCGCTGAGCTTGACCGTTTCGCCCGTGTCCGACACGGTCTCAAAATCGGGCGCCGTGTCGCCAACCTGAAGTTTCGCCATGTTTGCTGTTCCTCCCAATCGCCGGCTGTGAAGCCGGCGCGAAATTTGGCGTTATCGCTGACGCCGGTGGATAGAATTCGCGCCCATTGTGGCGAACGCAGGCCGGCAATTCAGCAACTTCGCTCCCATTCCCTGCGATTCATCTTCGTACAATTCGTACAATTCGTGGCAAAAGAACACGGCACTCTTCGCAGGAGCGGCATCCTTGCCGCTCGTGGTATAGTGCCCATACACACAAATATGGCAGACCGGCAGACTAGATAGAGGAGATCACCACTTGAGCATCCATCCGGCACTTCAACCGCGCCGCGTACGGCATCAGTGGCGGCGGCTTCCGGCGGTTCTGCTGCTGGCGGCGCTGCTGGCCTTGGCCGTTTCCTTGCCCGCCGCGGCGCAGATTCAGCCGCAGCAGGAGGACGCCCTAGCTGCGATCAGCCCGCACTTGGAAAGCGAACTGGCCGCCGCGGGCGAACCGGTCTCATTCCTGGTCGTGCTGGGCGAACAGGTCGACGCGCAGGCTGCGCTTGAAGCCGCGGATTTTGCCGCGGCGGAACCGCTCGACCGGACGGCGCGCGCCACGGCGCTATATCGCACGCTGACCCGCCGCGCGCTAGCCAGCCAAGCGCCGCTGCGCGCCTGGCTCGACGCCCGCGGCATCGACTATCGCCCCTTCTACATCGTCAACATGATCGAGGTGCGCGGCGACGCCGCGACGGCGCAGGCGCTGCGCAGCTTTGCAGAAGTCGACCGGCTCGTCGCCAACCCGCTCGTCGCCAGCCAAGAAGCCGGCGACTTCCAGAAGGCTGCGAGTTTCCTGACAAGCCGCGACTTCCTGCAAGACCAAGAGGCCGGCCCCGCCACCCACACGGAGACCGACGCGCTGCCCTATGGCCTGGTCTACGCCCGCGCGCCCGAAGTCTGGGAGATGGGCTTTCGCGGCCAGGGCATTGTCGTCGCCAGCCAAGACACCGGCGTGCAGTGGGACCATCCCGCGCTCAAGGCAAGCTACCGCGGCTGGAACACAGCGCAGAACTTCGCCTACCATGTCTACAACTGGTACGACGCCTGGGGCGCCAGCAGTTGTACAAGCGATCCGCAGATCCCGTGCGACGACAGCGGTCACGGCACGCACACCGTCGGCACGATGACAGGCGACGCCGCCGCCGACAACTTCGAGATCATCGGCATGGCGCCCGGAGCGCAGTGGATCGGCTGCCGCAACATGTTGGACGGGTGGGGCACGCCCGCCAGCTACGCCGCCTGCTTCGAGTTCATGCTCGCCCCCTATCCGCAGGACGGCGATCCCTTCACGGACGGCAAACCCGAGAGGGCGCCGCATATCATCAACAACTCCTGGGGCTGCCCCCCCGACGAAGGCTGTGACGTCGACAGCCTGCGCCGCGTGGTCGAGACGGTGCGCAGCGCCGGTCAGGTGGTCGTCGCCTCCGCCGGCAATAACGGCTCCGCCTGTTCGACCGTGCAATATCCCATCAGCATGTACGCTGCGGCCTTCAGCGTCGGCGCCCACAGCAGCGACGGCCTGCTGGCCTACTTTAGCAGCCGCGGCCCCGTCACCGCCGACGGCAGCGGGCGGCTCAAGCCTGAGATCACCGCGCCGGGCGTCCATGTCATCTCGGCCAATCTAGGCGGCGGCTACATTTCCATGTCCGGCACAAGCATGGCCTCCCCGCACACTGCGGGCGCCATCGCGCTGCTCTGGTCCGCCGCGCCCGAGTTGATCGGCAATGTCGACCTGACGGAACAGGTGTTGATCAAGAGCGCCACGCCCGTGCTGGACAACCAGTGCCTGCCCGGCCCCACGCCCGTTTCGCCCAACCCCGCCTACGGCTACGGCCTCCTAGACATCTACGCCGCGGTGCAGATGGCGCTGACGCCGCGGCAGGCCGCGGTTAAGGTTACGAATACGGCGGACGAACCGCAGGACCAGCTCAACGTCGTCCTCGTCGACAAATTGACGGGCTATGCCTACAGGGCCGAGACGGGCTTCGACGGCGTCGCCCGCATCCCGCTGCTCTATCACGGCACGTATTCTCTGCGCATCAGCGAAGGCGCGGACCTGCTGGTCATCGACGATATCCGCGTCGAGGCCGGCTCAGAGCCGGTGTGGAAAACGGCCTACCGCATCGAGCGGCACGTCTTCACCGAGCAGTTGTACCTGCCCACGGTGATGCGGAACTGATGCAGGAGCGGCGATGCAGCCCCCGGTGATCCTCGTTCCGGGTATCGGCGATGACGAAAGCAAACTGCACATGCTGGCGGCGCAATTGCAGCAGGCCGGACGCAGCCCGCTCGCCCTGGCCCCCCAACCCAGCGACGGGACCGCGCCCATCGAGGCGTTGGCCCGTCTGCTGGCGGGCGCCGTCGACGACGTCCTCGGCCCGGAGCAGCCATTCGACCTGTTCGGCTTCAGCATGGGCGGCATCATCTCCCGTTACTACCTCCAACGGCTCGGCGGCTTGCCGCGCGCGCGTCGCTTCGTCACCCTGGCTTCGCCACACCGGGGGACGTGGATGGCCTACCTCTACTACGCCAGGCCCGCCCCGCGCCAAATGCGCCCGCACAGCCCTTTCCTGGCAGACCTCAACGCCGATCTGCAGCAGTTGGCGCAGGTCGAGTTTACGTCGATCTGGTCGCCGCTGGACCTGACGATTGTGCCCGCGTCCAACTCAGCGCTGCCCATCGGGCGCAGTGTGCGCGTGCTATCGCCCCTGCACGGCATGCTGCTCGACGATCCGAACGTGCTGCGCCGGGTCACGGCTTGTTTGAATGGGGAAACGGAGCGGTAGCAGCCTATAGCGGACTGCGCGGGGCGTGCGCTAGGGCCGTATCTCGTCGAGGCGCTGCATCAGGTCCTCGGCGCTGAACAACATGCCGCGATGCTGGCTGACCAACATGCCCTCGGCGTCGATGAAAAATGTGGCGGGGATGCCCTGGACGCCGTAGCGCCGCGACCACTTGTTGCCGGTATCCGGGCCGTTGGGATAGGTCAGCCCGTATTCCGCCATGAAGCGGCGCGCGCCCTGCTCGGTATCCTGGTAGGTCAGGCCGATGAAGACGATGCCGTTATCCTGCTCGCGCGCCCAGGCTTCGGCCAAGAGCGGCGCCTCCGCGCGACACGGCCCGCACCAACTGCCCCAGAAGTTGAGGACCACCCCCTGCCCTTGCAAGTCGGACAGGCGGATGGTCTCGCCGTCATAGGTGGTGAATTCGATCTCGGGCGCGATGGAAGCGGTGCGCACCTCGGAAGCGGTGTTGCGCTGGATGAACAAGAGGGCGGCGGAGGCGAGCGCGATCACGCCCAGCACCTTGAGCAGGCTCCACAGGGGACGGCGCGGCGGCGCGGCGTCCGGCAGAGCGGGATCGTCAAGGGTCGGTTGCGTCGCGTCCGGTTCGGTCATGGCTGTCGCCGGTTATTCGTGAACGATCACCAGCGTGCCGGGGTTATCAGCGGTGCTCGCATACCATATGGACTTGCCGTCCCACTTGGGGCCGGCCCAGTCGAACAGCCACTTGGCATCGGCGTTGGTCATGTTGATGCAGCCGTGGCTCATCGGCTGGCCGAACTTCTGGTGCCAATACGTGCCGTGGAAACCATAGTCGGCGTGGAAATACTGCACCCACTCTACGTTGGCGAGGTTGTAGTAGTTGCCCAGCGCGGGATCGCCGCCGGTCATGGTCTGCGAACGCACCTTGGCGCGGATGCGGAAGCTCCCGGTCACCGTGGGCGTTCGGGGCAAGCCGGAGGAAATGATGAAGCCGCGAATGGCGCGGGCGCCTTCGTAGGCCACCACGGTCTGCTCGCTCAGATCCACGCGAATCCAGCGTTCGTCGGTGTCCGGCATCTCGATGGGGGTGAGGTGGTTGAGATTACGCGGGATGAAGGCGGTCGTCCAGCGGTCCACGTCGTCGACGAAGCCCCGCTTGATAACCGGCCCGATCAACGGCGCGGTAAAGGGAAGCGGCGGCGCACTCCCTCCCGGCCTAACTTCCGGCGGCGCAACGTCGGACGGCGCAACCTCCTCCGCTCCCGACGGCGGCGCCAAGTTGTACTCCTCATCCGGATGGCTGCTGGCCTGGGCGAGGCTGCCAGGCGCGATGGCCATTAGGAGGATGAGGGCGAACAAGACGGAACGGATAAGAGTGCGGTGCAATAAGAGCGGATGAGTGCAGGCCGAGCGGCGTTCACGGCGACAAGCCAACGGCATTCTCCTTTCTGGTCTGGCTCCGAAGGATAATGGGATAAAGCCGAAGCCTATTCGCCCATTGTACCTAAGGCGCGTGACGGAAGCAAAGCCGGTATTTCGCCGCATCTTTACCCGCGGGGGCGAACAGGGCAGCATGTACTACACCACCCACCTGCGTAACTACCTGGATGCCACCAGCGTGGAACCGCGCGACCGCGGCATTGCGGTAGACCGCCGCTTCTTCCTGGACGATGGCGAGGAAGGGATGCCCGTCGAGGCTGTTGCGGTGGATGATGTGATCAGCGTA
>JASGTU010000180.1 GCA_030058085.1 Chloroflexota bacterium | reverse complement strand
GGGCTTGTCGCCATGATCGGTTTATCTCTATCCAATTAACCCGGAACTAGCGTATCCGTATCGCGGCATCGTATTGCCGTGCATCTCTTCCAGTGCACGTCAAATCTACATACGCTGCACATCTGTTGGCGACAGCCGGGGAAATGTTACCTCAGAATTATCGAATTCTGAGAATCCAAGCTGTTATGTCGTGTCAAGCACGAAACTGCCCATCGCACAGCGAGAGTATCATGCTATACTACGGTATGAATGAGGCGTCCCCCGATCACATCCGGTTGTGACCCCTCATTCTACTGAGCGGATTTGCTCCTTTTCCGACGATTCAGAAATACACGTAATGCATCAGCGCACGGGTTCGCACTTTCCTGATTTCGCGAACCCAAAACCCACTATTTGTAGACAAATCCAGCGTTTATCGGCGAACTCGGCTTGCGCCGAAAGCAGCCGCGCTTCACCATGCAGCGAACTGTATCTGAGCCTTCCTGACGAGTTTCAGACCACGCCGCATTCATCAGCCCCTAGCCCGCCAGCTTGAAGGAGTCCCGTCATGCCCGTCAGCAAACTGCCTCATGCGTTTAGCTCCTCAATGCGCCACAACGCACTTGCACTGTATTCTTTCGCGGTCTTGATCTGCGCCGCATGCATCCTACTCGGCGGTGCTGCCCAGGCTGTAGCAGCACAGGAGTCTTCCGCCAACAGCGTTCACGTGGAGAGTCTCGCCAGCATGGGCGGGTCGGCAGCCGCCTACGCCGCTGAAGGGGACTATCTCTTTGTCGGGCAGGGGGCGGGTATTGCGGTGTTTGACGTGTCGGTCCCCAACAACCCCGTGGAGATCGCGCACTATGGGCCGCTGGACGGCGCGGTGCAGCATATTGCCGTACAGGACCACATCCTCTACGCCGCGCTGGGCGAGAGCGGGTTGGCCATCATCGACGCCGCCACGCCCACCGCCATGAAGACGCTGGCCCGATATCCCGCTCATAGGGCAACGTATGTCGCTGTTGATGGCAAGCGGGTCTATCTGGCGGACAATGAGGACAGACTGCTGCGATTGGTAGACGTCCGGAAGCCCGCTGCGCCAACCTTGTTGGGAACGTTTGCCCCAAATGCGTCCGTCAGAGCCATGTCGGTCGCAGGAAACCGTGTCTTTCTGTCCTTGAGTACCTACGGTCTCCAAATAGTCGACGTCACAGACCCGGCGTCGCCCAAGAGTGTGGCGCACCACACCAGCCTAATGACCTCGCAGGCGGTCGAATTCGTCGGGGGCTATGCCATCGTCATCGAGTGGGACAGCGACGCGCGTATCTACGACTTCTCCAACCCGGCAGTGCTCAAAAAGTTGGCTGTTCTCGACCGTGTCAACGCCCTAGACGTGCGCGCAAGCTACGCCTACGCGCTGGGGTGGGATGGTCTGACGGTTTGGGACCTCTCTGACCCCGCCAACCCTGTGCAACTCCTGGTCCGCCAAGGGTCGGTTGCCGATGGGGAGCGCATCTTTGTGACTAAGAACCGTGCCTTCATCATAGATTCATCAGACGACATCGTCGTCTTCGACTTGTCACAGCCTACTGTGCCGCTGGAGGTGGGCTCACTGTCGATGGCCGCATCAGAGGCAAGGCTTGCGAGCATGGACGGCTCTCGCTTGGTCGCTGCGTCGGGCTCTAAACTCACAGCCTACGACCTGGCTGAACTGGGGAATACAGTACAGGATGCGCCTTATTCACTTTCCGGGCAAGCCATGGCGCTAACGGTGTGCGGACAGTGGGCGTTCGTCGCGGTGGACGGAGGCAAGTTGGGCCTCGAGATCGTCCATATCGAAGCTGCCGGCGAGTTGAAGCGCATCGGCTTCTTGGCCACAGACGCCGCCATCCGTAAGCTCTTTTGCTCGGGCGCCTATGTGTATGCGCAGCAGTCAGATCGTTTTCTCGTCATCGACGTATCCAATCCGGCCAAGCCGCGCCAGGTTGGCTCCTATGCCGTCCCCGCCGGTGTCAGGGCGATGGCCCTCGATCCGCCGCGTGCGTATGTGGCAGATGAGGCGGACGCGCTGCACATCGTGGACATCTCCGGGAGTCCCCCGGGCGCGGCCCAACCGCGTCTCCTGGGAACCTATTCCGACCCGCAGTCCTATGTCAGAATCCATACTCTGGCAGCCGGGGACGGCCACGTCTATCTGGGCCGGGGGGATCAAATCGATGTGGTGGACGTCTCAGATGCAGCGCACCCTCGCAAGTTGGGGTCCTTGACTCCTCATCCGAGCGCCATGTCGGCATTGTTCTACCAAGCCTCGCATCTCCTTGCCTATTACGAGGGTTCATATTACAGCGGGGCGGCGCTCCATTTCGTCAACGTGACGGATCCCGCCCATCCCGTGGAGACGGCTGTGTTTGAGCCCACGTTCTACGGAGCCGACCTTGCCGCCAGCAATGGCTATATCGCATTCGCCGACGACGAAAACGGGCTAGCCGTATATTGGTGGTCGCCGGCTGTGACCGCCTCCTTCGCCGCGACGGGGCCGGTTGATTTTTCGCCCACAGCATCCGTCACGTACAGAGTGGATGCTGCCGGCTTGCTGCCGGCCGGCTCGACGGCGGCTGCACGCACGGTAAACCTGGAGCACTTTCGACCCTATCTTCCCCAGCGCGGCCAGGCCGGACCCCTAGATGAAGTGGTCGCACCCTTTACGCTGCAGGCGACGGATGCAGCGAGCGGCAAGGCTCTGGTTCCGTCCACTTCCCTCAAGATTACTGTCCGCCTCAGTGCAGACCAGCTTGAGGCTATCGATCCCCAGTCAATTGCTCTCTATGCCTGGACCGGCACAGCATGGGCGCAACTCCCCAGCTCGCGCTTCGATCCGACAAGCGGCGTGCTAACTGCGTCTGCGCCGCAGTTCGCGCCGTGGGGCGTGCGCGCGGCATCTCGGACGCCGGGGACAGCCGTCTTCTTGCCCTATGTCGCGCAACCAGGCCCTGACGTTGCGCTCAACGCCTTTGAGGTGACGCAGAGCACTCAGAGCCTGAGTAACAGCGTGCC
>JASGTU010000179.1 GCA_030058085.1 Chloroflexota bacterium | reverse complement strand
CCTTCGAGGCCTAGGTTGATGGTGATGAACGGCTCGGCGCCGATCTCACGGCACAATGCGATGAATTCGTCTGTGCCGATCTCGTGCATGTCGTAATCACGTGTGTGCGGCAGCGTTTCGAGGAAGTGACCGCGCAGCGGCGCGCGCTGATCGATTGGCAAGAGGCCGTCTTTCCAGAAGTAGTTGTCGGCGAAGTTGCCGCCAGGCCAGCGCAGTAGTGGCGTCGATATCTCTTTGAGCAAGGCCACCACATCGGCGCGCATGCCGTAGAAGTGATCCGCGGGAAGGAGTGACACGGCTCCGATATAGAGCACGCCCGGCTGGTCGAAGGTGATTTCTATGGCTGCGTTTTCGACCGTTTCCGGCGCGACGAACGAAAAGGCGCATGTGTCCCACGAGTTCGTAGAGACAGCCGCGATTTCTTCGTGCCAGACAATGCGTGAATTCCCGCCCAAGATTGCGACTCTGGCTTGGAGCGGGCGGTCGGACATCAAGGCAACGCGACCGTCGTAGCGAGCGTTGCCGTTCAGGTGCAGGCCCGATTGGCCGATGCCGGCAGGTTCCTCCGCGTGGAAGGTTTCGATGCGCTGTCGTCCGCACGCGTGCGACCGGGCGGCGCGCTGGCGTGAATTGGTTTCGGCGTCGAAGTGCCTGGTGTAGGGCAAGCCGGTCGTGCCGGGATCCCATCTGTTCGGAGGCAGCTCGACGAGATGCCAGGCCTGCGGCGGGCCTATGCGATACCAGTCCTGGGACACGCCTGTGTGCTGCTGGGGCATGCCGGCAAATTTGCGGTTGCGGATTAGTTCGGCGCTTAGGCCCTGCCATACGCAACTGCGCGTGTGCTCCAGGTTATGCCCGAACCAGGCCGGCGAGATCATGCCGTGAGTTTTGGTGGTATCTATGTCGAAACGCATGGAAGCATCCTTCATTTTCTGGGGTGGCGCAAGATGGATCGAGCAGAGTCATGTAGAGCAGACAGGAAACAGCCTGCGTGATACGGCGACTCTGTCTAAACGGCGTCGCAGCCTGGCAAAATCGTTTCGTTGTAATCAATTGGCCTGCGAGATTGCACAAGTTGGTTGCGCTGTGCCGTGACCTAGACTTTGAGTCCGGACTCGATGAGGCCTTCTACATAAAGTTTGCCGAACATAAAGAACAGAATGACGAGCGGCAAGGAGGCGATTGTGTAGCCGGCGAACAGCGGACCCCACACGGAGTAGTCGCCGGATATGGAGATCTCCTTGGACAGGAGAAACAGGCCGACCGAAATCTGCTGGTATTCTTCCTTGCTGATGGCGACCAGAGGCCAGAGGAACGAGTTCCAGGTTGACACAAAGTTAAGCACGCCCAGGGTAGCCAGGATTGGAAGCGAAAGAGGCATGGTAATTCGCCAGATCAAACCCCAATGACTGGCTCCGTCGATACGCGCCGAGTCATAGATCTCCTCCGGAATGCCGGCGAAGAAACTGCGCAACATGAAGATGCCCATCACCGGACCGTTTGCGATGTTCGGGATAATCAGCGACCACGGGGTGTTGAGCAGCCCGAAGCTGTTGTAGAGCATGTAGGACGGGATGAATGAGATCACCCAGGGCACGGTCAGCAAGGCCAGGATCATGAAGTAAAGCGGTTCTCGGAAAGGGAAACGCATACGGGCGAAGACGTAGCCGCCGATGACGGATAGAATCAATACGCCGGCAAAGCCAACAATGGCGACCCAGAGGGTGTTCCAGACATAGCCGGAAACAATGCTCCAGGCGGCGCCGTAGTTGCCAAGGCGCAGAGGAAAGCTCACGAACCAGCGCTCGTGTTGGTATTGGAGCGGATTCTTGAACGACACTACCAGCATCAGGTAGACGGGCAGCATCGAAAGGAGTAAAAGTAGGACGATCGTCAGGTGGGGGCCGATCTGCGGCCCGCGCCACGAAGCGCGCCGTTTACTACGGATCAAGCCGGTGTCGCTTCTGCGATTCGATAGAGCGCTCATCGTATCTCCTTACAAGACCGGGTCTGCTAGTGACTGATTTCCTCTGTATGGGGGCGCAGCAGCCGGTTGATGACGAATAACAGGAAAAGGGCGAAGGCGAAGAGCAGCAGGCCGATGGCGGAGGCGTAACCGAATTCGCCCGTCACAAAAGCCCGCTCATACATGCGCAGTCCGGGCACGCTTGTGGCGTAGCCAGGACCGCCGCGAGTCAGAATCATCACTCTCTCGAACGTGGTCAGCGACCCGATGACCGATAGAATGGTGAGGAAGCGAACCTGGCCGAGCACTAGCGGGATGTCCACTTGCCAAATGCGACGCAGCCCGGTGCAACCGTCGATCAGACAGGCGTCGAACACCGACTCGGAGATTTGGGCGAGACCGCCTAGGAAAACGAGGGTGCCGATGCCGGATACCCAGGGGAAGCCCACCGCAATGATGGCGTAGAGGGCTGTGGCAGGGTCACCTAGCCAATTGCGCGCAAAGTGGTTGAGGCCAACGCCGCGCAGGAAGCTGTTGATAGGGCCTAGGTTGGGGTCGAAGATGTGCTGCCATAGAAGCGTGTAGACGACGCCGGGCACGAGCATTGGGATAACGATAGCGAACCGGTAGATCTCCTTACTGACTGTTTCGCGAATCGAGAAGATCAACTCGGCCATGACAAACGGGGCGATAACGCCCGTAACGAACCCCATGTAGGTCAGCTTGAGAACGTTGGCAATTTCTCGTCCCGACTCGGGATAGATGAAGTAGTTGACGAAGTTCTCGAAACCGACGAAACGGGCTGGCCTGAGGGGAGCCCACTCGTAGAACGCTCGAACTAGGCCGAGGATAGGCGGGTAATACACGAAGACGATCAGGAGGGCGAAGATGGGAAAGAGCAAGGCGTAGGCCTGCCACGAGCGGCGCATGGCGCGCAGCGTAGCGCGGACGCCTTTTTCGTCTCCCCACTCGGTCGCCGCCAGCTCGTCCGCGCCGCCTATTCCTCTTGCGCTTAAATCGCGAGACGTCATGTCAGCCTCCCCAAACTATATGATATGCATGCATACGGTCACTCATTTACGAACTATTCGGTGGTTGGTATGACGAGCGGGATCTCGATCGTGGTGTTCTTGCCCACTTCGATCAACCGGCCGACGTTTGTATCCATAATCGCGATCTCGACAACATCCTGCGGATCATAACGATTGTAAGGCGCGGGCGTGAAGGTGACTGTGGCCTCGCCTTGATCGTCGGTGAAGACCCACTTTGGGATGAGCTGCCCGGTTCCCTTGACGAGCCAGATCTGGAGCAGGTCATGGTCGCGTGGCTGGCCATTTTCGGATACGCGCACGACGAATTTGGCCGTGTCGTTGCCGTCGGCGATCACCTCTGGGGTTTCCAGTTCTGTTTCGATGGTGATGCCCGGCAGACGCGCTCGAGCGAAGGCCCAGTCCACGGTTAGGATCGCGACCACGATGGCAAGGAAGATGAGGGTCGCGAAACGCCAGTTCTTAAGCATGTTGTATGTCGCCTCCTGGCCGGCGGTGTGCCGCCTGCGCCGGACTGATTAAGAGTTGGTCCGGCGCAGGCTGGAAACGGAACGGATCTAGCCCTTTTCCTTCAGGGCTTTGATAGCCTCTTCGTAGCGGTCGGCGCCGGCGGTCATTTCAGCCTGCTGACGCTCAAAGAAGGTGTCGTCGTCCATTTGGCCTGTCATCCAAGCCACGAAGACTTTGCGCACCTCGTTGAACTCGGTATTGTCGAACTGAAGGCCTTCGCCCCACCAGGCGATCTGGTAGTCGTAGAGCGGCATCTTGTTCTGCAGTAGTTCAGTCCACAGCGGCCCCAAGGGGGCGTCTATGGCGCAGGGAAGTTGCTCTTCATTCTCATTGACGATGAAGGCGCAGTTTTCCGGTTCGGTGATCCACTGGAGCCATTTGACGGCGATGTCGAGCGTTTCACGCTTCTTGGTCACTTCCATGATGGCCGTGTCGGGGCCATTAATGGCTGTGAAGATCTCGGCCGGGATCTTGCCGTCACCGGCTGTCCATGCAGGCGGATCGTTGGCTTCGGGGTGGTCGCTGTTGATGACGAATGGCGGCGGGACAAGCACGCGTTCGAACGCGATCATCGGGTCGCTCTTCTGTTCGGTGAACTCCCAACCGCCTGTCTGCCGGTAGCCGATGTCGCCATTACGCCACATTACTTCCAAGTCGGCCGTAGACCAGCCGTCTGCCCAGTAAGAGCCGGCGCGCTTCTGCTCCAGCCATGCCTCGCGGTATTTGGGCGTATTGGCGCCGATAATGCCGGCGCGGAAGGCTTCCAGCGCTTCCTCACCACTGACGAAGCCGTCGCTGTTGGTGTCTAGCTGCTCGCCAAGGTCCTGAAGGAAGGAGGGCAGGAGTTGCAAGCCGAGGCACCAGATGTTGCCTTCTTTGGCTTCGGGAGGCCACGGCGACCATCCGGCTCCGGCTTCTTTGAGCGCCTTGGAGACCTCCATTTGCTCAGTCCAACTGGTAGGCGGTTCCAGGCCCAGTTTATTGAACCATTCCATATTGCACATCAGGCCGACTTCGAAGCCGCCAAGCTTCTGCTGTACGGGCGCGCAGTAGATGCGGCCGTCGCCGAATATCAGCGAGTTCATGACTGTTGGATAGAAGGAATCGTACCACGACGCGTATTGCTGCGCATAGGGGCTAGGCATGGCGAAGAACTCGTCGAGGGGGACGCAATAGCCCTTCTGGATCGGGATCTCGTGGAGAGGCGAGATAATGTCCGGCTCGTTACCGGCGGAGACCAGTGCAGTGAGCCAGGAGCCGTAATAGGTATCCCCGGCTTCACCTGCCGGTGAGCCAGTATATTCCATCCATTCGATCTCGACGTTCGGTTCGTGTTCTTTCCAGTTCTCGGCCAGGATGCGCGGGGCGTTGACGACGGTCGGGTGTTCGCTGGAGCGTTCGGTCCATTGCGTGGGGACGTAGGCGTTAACGATGAGCGTACGCGCGGCCTGGGCCGGCGCCTGGCCGGCGGCGGCTTCGCTGGCGCCGGCTCCACCTGACGGGGCTGGCCCACAGGCTGCCAGGAGGGAGGCGCTGCCTACTGCGCCGGCCATTGCCAAGAAATGACGCCTGCTGATGCGTGTTGACTGCATGGTCTTACTCCTCTTCATTATCAGACCTTTAGGTACTGGCATCGTTGCTGTCTGGAGATACGAACATGTCTTGGGGCAGGCGCCTCCTTCCTTTGGTCCATGCCTTGTTGCGGCTGAATCTATAGGGGGGTGCTACAATATCATGGGACGGTGATGATGAGACGGTGATGATCTGCATAAAAGGGGTGTTCGGCATCCATGTTAGCAGATAGCACCGGAAATATGGGCTTAATTGCGACATCTACCCGACATAGAGACGACACGCTAGAAAGTGCAAATGCCTGTAGATTTGTGGTTCACGCGCCACCTGAGACAAGCCCTCAACTCGTTATATGATCCGCCAGCGCTACGAGACAATCCACTGGCGGGTCTGATCAGCCCGGAGGGAAAGAGCGATCCGGTGGCTATGCTGCGGCGAGTACTGCTGGAGGATATCGAGAAGCTTCGGCCTACGCGCGAAACGCCGCACGACTCGCGTGCCTGGCGCGTATATCAGATCTTGCGTCGCCGGTATACCGAAGGCCTGAGCCAGCGTCAGGTCGCTGCTGACCTCGGCCTGAGCGTCCGCCAACTGCAGCGTGAAGAGAAGCTAGCTCGTGCGATGCTGGCGGATCATATGTGGACGCGGCACGGGCTCGAGGGCAAAGCGCCACATGATGCCGGCGAAGAGGCGGACGATGAGCCGGAGTCTTCGGACGATGACGGCGTTCAGACCCTTGAGGAAGAATTGGCGTGGCTGCAGAGCTCAGATCCTGTTCAGTTCACCGATGTCGATCTGTTGATCCAAGGGGTGCTTGCTACAGTCGCCCCGCTGATTGACATGCTCGAAGTTGTAACGGTATTCGAACCGGTCGAGGCTGAACGCGTGCCGTTGCGTGAGGCGATTGTACGACAGGCATTACTAGACGTGGTAAGCGCCGCGCTGCCTTATGCTCAGAGCGGGCGGCTGCAAATTCGTGTCGGGCACTCGGCTGACCAGCTTGCCATCAGCGTCGCAGCATCCGGCGCTCGAGTTGATGGAGGGCAGGAGAGCGAGCGTTCTCAAAGCCTGGCAATGGCAGTTCAACTCATTGCCCTGTGCGGCGGCGCTTTGCAGGTGGATCAACGCAAGGCGGAAGGCGAAGCCGGCGAACCGACTTTCGCCGCCGCCATCAGCTTGCCTGCCCCTGAGCGAGCCGCAGTTCTGGTCGTGGACGACAACGCCGACGCTCTCCAACTGCTGCAGCGGTATCTTGCCAACAGCGGCTATATGTTTGTCGGCGCAGAGGATGCCGAACAGGGCTTAGCCTTGGCAACTGAACTGCAACCTAAGGCGATTCTGCTGGATGTGATGATGCCCAATCGAGACGGTTGGAGCTTATTAGGGCGGCTGCGCGAGCATCCGAGGACTGAGGATATTCCGGTAGTCGTCTGCACGATTTTGTCGCAGAGGGAGTTGGCACTTGCACTCGGTGCGGCTGGTTTTATTCGTAAGCCTGTCATTCGGGCGGACCTTTTGCAGCTGCTTGACCGGTTGACGACGAAGTCGAGTCACCCTTGACGACAGAGCGGACGTGCGCCAGCAACTCCTGTGTCGAAAAGCCTCCCTTCCGCGTTATGGCGATGCCCTTGCTTACGATCGGGCCGCCTGATGGGTCTCGCGCCGAAATAACCAGAACTGGAATGTCCTGAAGCCGAGGATCCTGTTGGCGTTTATTCAGGAATTGGAAACCGTCCATATTGGGCATCACCAGGTCTAGCAGGATCAGATCAGGGCGGCACTCGTCGAGAATGTCCATTGCCTCATGGCCATCGCGCGCCAGAAGAACGCGATAATCAGCGTCGAATGATGCGATGATTCGCCCGAATAGGTGCAGCGCATCCGGTTCATCATCGACGATGAGGATCGTGCCCTGGGCGAGTTGCAGACGTTCGAGAGCCTCGCGAAGCATTTCCCTTGAAATCGGCTTGACAAGCAAATCGTGGACGCCTAACCTCTCGGACGCCTGGCGCAGGTCGGGGAGAGAGCAGACGATAGCCGGCACATTTTCCGGGAGAATGGCAGCGGCATCGAGACTGTGCAAGGTCTCCTCGATGGACGGACCGTTGACTACCAGGGCTTTTGCGGGCGAATGCGCCAGTTCGTTGCGGGCTTCCTCCGGCGTGGATACGGGCACAACTTCTACACCGTCGAGATGGCGCATCAGCATCCTTTGTAATGAACGACCGGAATCGTCGAGAACGACCAGGCGCGGGTAGACCGGGGGTCTGGGGGCTGAAAAGGGCCGGGTGCGCTGTACGTATTCCCAGTCCGCGCTGAGCCAGCGCGAGGGGCTGCCGGCGTTGAGATCGTCTACGGGCGTCTGTAGGGGCAGCCGAAACCAGAAGGTCGTGCCGCTGCCGAGCGAGCTCTCGACCCATATCTTCCCGCCATGCAGCTCGATGAAGCGTTTGCTGATGCTAAGCCCGAGGCCGGTGCCAGCATGTCGTCGCCTTAGGCTGCCGTCAAGCTGTTGAAACGGCTGGAAGAGCTTGTCAATATCGCCCTGCGCGATGCCGGGACCAGTGTCGGCGACTGACACGAGGATGCAGGCGTCCTCTTTCGTCGCGTGCAGTTCGACGCCGCCTTGATCGGTAAAGCGACCGGCATTGCTGAGCAGGTTGAGTAACACCTCCTGAATGCGCGTGCGGTCGCAGAGCAGAGGGGGTAAGCTGCCAGGGATATCCGCCTTCAAATAGAGGCCCTTTAGTTCGTATAGAGGGCGGACCGAAGTGATAGCCTCTTCAGCGATCTCTTCGAATGATGCGTACTCGCGGCTGAGGGCCATCTGATCCGCTTCGATCTGGCTAAGGTCGAGGACATCGTCGATCAGATTGGAAAGGTGGCTGGCGTTGCGCTGGATGACGGTGAGATCGGCCAAGAGCGCCGGCGGTATGCGGCTGCCGTAGGTTTCGGGGGCTTGCAGGATCATCTCGCTGAAGCCTGTGATCATGTTAAGCGGCGTGCGCAGTTCATGGCTGACGTTGGCGACGAATTGCTCTTTGACGATGCGGGCGTCCTCGGCGGCCTGACGCAGGCCTTGCGTCACAGCGTTAAGTCTGGTCAGTTGCTGGTTCGCCTGCACCAGGTCATCCAGAGCCTGCTCCAGCTGAACTTTTTGGTCGCGCGCTTGTTCAAGCTGTTCCTGGACCCGCTGGAAGAAGTCCCAATTCCAAGCGGTGAGGCGGTGAACCGGTCCGATAATCGCGAAGACGATGGCTGCGATCGACCAAATGCCGGCGAGGGCAGTGAATATTTCCCCCAGCGTGGTTAAGTCAAGGACGAAGCCTGCCGCCAGAAGCAGAGACTCGGTAGCGGCTACAGCCCACATTGCCTGTACGCTGATGAGCGGCGCAGCCAGCGCGGCTGGGATACCAAGCAGTGCAAGGAAGCCGGGGAATTGCCATTGTTGGTGGACGAGAAGCACCGCGCCGATCGACAAACCGATCACCAGCCAATGGCTTGTCCTTCTGTTACGGCTGTCCAGCCGCCAGGCTATGATGGCGGTAGCGAAGATCAAGGTCCCGATCAGGACCAGGCGCAGTTGGCTGGATGAGTCAAGCCTTGGGTCTACGGTAACAGCCAAAAACCAGCCGAAGACCGCCAATGCGCCGGCAGCCCACTGCAGAGGCAGGCGCAGCTCTGAGGAGAAATCTGTTGATGGTCTCTGCATAGTTAGTCACCGTGAGGTCTGGTGCGTGGCCGGCGATCGCTCAAGTGCCGGTCATGCCAAGTGCAAACCGCGCGGGCAGCGCTGAGGGGAAGAGGCGCCGGTGCGCGACCTCAGTGCGCAGCGGGGATCGGGGCGCCTGTTGGCGAGGCGTCGTAGTGCGGCTCATGGTGGGCGGCGCCGCGCAATGTGCTGACATTGGCGATGCGGTGCGCCTCAGCCCAGGCATCCATCTCTGCCACGATCTGCGTGATGGCGTCGTGGCCGCGGTAATAGATGGCGCTGCCGACGCCGACGGCTGTTGCCCCTGCCATGATCATCTCGATTGCATCGATGCCAGTTGTGACGCCGCCGACGCCAATGATGGGCGTATCAGGACAAGCTTTGTGCAGATCGTACACGCATTTGAGCGCGATGGGCTTAAGGGCCGGTCCGCTTAGCCCGCCGCTGCGATTGGCGAGAATCGGCTGACCGCTTTCGGCGTCGATCACCATGCCCGGCATGGTGTTGATGGCGCACAGGGCGTCGGCCCCTGCCTCGACAACAGCGTGAGCGATGCGGGCGATACTGGGCACGTTGGGCGCGAGCTTGACGATAACAGGGATGCCCTTCGGGGCGAGCACAGCTTTGACGGCGGCGGTCACCTCGGCGGCGGCCTGAGGGGAGGCGGCGAACGGCTCGCCGAACTCGCTGGCGACGTTGGGACAGGAGACGTTTACCTCGACGAAGGCGGGGCGCGATGACGCTATGCTTTCTGCGACTGCGCCAAACTCCGAGGGGGAACCGGCGAAGATGCTGGCGATCAATGGCACGCCTAGTTCCGCCAGCGTTTGGCGAGCTTGAGCAAGCATGGCTGCTTCCGCCTCAACGCCGGGGTTGGCGAGCCCGATGGCGTTGATGAGCCCGTGGCCCCAGTCAAGGCAGGACGGGTTGACGTGCCCAGCGCGCGGGACGGGGCCGCAGCTTTTTGCCGTGACCGCGCCGCAGCCGGCGCGAGCCGCGCGTTCAAGCAGGCTGGCGGTCGTGCCCCAGATGCCGCTGGCAAGCACGAGCGGCGTATTGAGCGGTACGCCTAGGAAATCGACTTGGAGGCGATTCATGCAGTGCGTTGTTCCCGGATAAAGGCGCGCACGGACTCGGCGCGCTCGGCGCTGATCAGTCCCTGGCGCACCAGCGAATCGAGCATGGCTGACAGCTTGAAGACGCTGTGCACGGCGATGCCGTGGTCGGCGAGATGTTCGGGGCCGCCCTGCTCGCGGTCGATTAGGACCAGCGCGTGTTCAACGACGAGGCCGGCGGCGCGTAGCCGTTCTGCCGTCTTTAGGGTGCTGCCGCCGCTGGTGATCAGGTCCTCCACGATGACGACACGCTCGCCTGGCGACCAGGCGCCTTCTATGTCACGGCCAAGTCCGTAGGCCTTCGCCTCTTTACGCGGGTAGATGAGCGGCATGCCGGCATGAAGCGAAACAGCTGTGCCGATAGGGAGCGCAGCATAGGGGACACCGGCGATACGGTCACAAGACAGTCTCCCGAGCAGGCCGGCGTAGAGGCCGGCGACCTGGGCGAGCAGCGAAGGCTGGCTCACCAGGAGCCGCAGGTCGACGTATATGGGCGACTGGACGCCGCTCGCCAGTGTGAATTCACCGAATTTGACGGCCTCCAGTTCGACCAGCGAGGCGAACAGCGCATCGTAAGCGCTTGATTGCGCAATGGCTTTCTGCGGTGTAGGACGGGTGGCGCCCGTGCGGTATTGGTTGATTTGGTCGCGAATGTCTCGTGCCGCCTCGGCAGGATCGTCCGCCTGTGCGACGCCGCGCGAGGCATTGATGAGCAGCCCGGCGCCGTCGGCGCGCAGCCCTGCCGCCAGCGTGGCTTCCAGATCGCCGCCCTGGGCGCCGACGCCCGGGACTAAGATCCAGCATTGCGGCGCAACACGACGCACCTCTGCCAGAGATTCCGGAAAGGTCGCTCCGACGACGAGGCCGACGCTGGACGACCACGCTGTCGCACTTTTGGCAACGTGCATGAAGAGCGGCTGGTTCGGCTCACGGTCCAGCGTGCGCCAGTCGCTGATCTCCAATTCCTGGAAATCGGCGGAGCCAGGGTTGGACGTACGGCAGAGCACAAACAGCCCCTTGTCCTCGTAGGCAAGGAACGGTTGAAGGCTGTCGCGTCCGAGGTATGGGCTGAGCGTGACGGCATCGACGCCCCAGTGTTCAAAGCAGGCCTTGGCATAGGCTGCGGCAGTGTTGCCGATGTCGCCGCGCTTAGCGTCGAGGATGATGGGATAGCCGGGCGGGATCGCATCGATCGTACGGCGCAGGAGCGTATAACCGTCGGGGCCAAGGGCTTCGTAGAAGGCGATGTTGGGCTTGTAGGCCGCGGTATAGGGGGCGGTAGCGCCGATAAGGGCAAGATTCCAAGCCAGTAGGGCGTCTGTGACGGAGTTATCACCGTTGCGATAGCGCTCGGGCATCTGGTCGGGGACAGGATCGAGGCCGACGCATAGCAGGCTGTTGCGCTGCTCAATCGAGGCGGAGAGCTTGGCGGAAAATGATGTTGCTTTATTGTCGGACATGGGCTCGTCGACCTTTACACAATAGTGACGGGAGAAAAGCTCCGGAATTCTACGGGCGAGAAAACAAGGTTTGCCTGCCAGGCGCCGTTCGTGGCTGATCGAATGAGCCGCCAGGCGCCGGCAGGGGGCAGAGGATTGTCGCGATCAAATTGACGACGGTAGAAGTCGATCTCGGCGCTGCCGACGCCCAAATGGCTTAGCAGAAGGCGGATTGGTCCGCCGTGCGTAACGAGCGCGATAGGAGCGCCATCGGCGGCGAGGGCGGCGGCTTCAGCCATCAGGCGGGTCATGCGTTCGAGGACTGCGGACTCCGGTTCGCCGCGCTCCCACTCCGTGAGGTCCTCGGCGATAATGACCGGGGTTTGGGTGACGCCGGAAGCGACTGCGGCAGTCTCGTGGGCGCGGTCCATCGGGCTGGCAAAGATGCGGTGTGTGTTGTGTTGGGCGAGAAATGCGCCTAGCGAGCGGGCTTCGTTGCGTCCCTGATCGGTAAGTGGGGGGCCAGGGGGGATGTCGTAACGCAGGTCGGTGCGGTTCCAGTCCGGCGTGGCGTGGCGGACGAGGAACAGATCTGCCGGCATGATGCGGGAGGTTTCCTTTCCGAGCCAGACTTGTTCGAGCGAGTATGCCCGGACGACTCTTTACACAAAGATTCGTGTCCTTGCATCGCTTCGCCAGAGTACCAGGCTGCCCCGTGTCACCCAAGGCATTCTGCTTACCGTTGCTGTCTTCCGACCCTGGCGGGGTTCACAGCGCCCTGCCGCACAGGACCCAGCATCTGACGAAGCGATGCAAACACACGAATCGAGCGAGAGAAAGTGGCGGAGAGGGAGGGATTTGAACCCTCGAACCCTTTCAGGTTACGAGCTTTCCAGGCCCGCGCACTCGGCCAGACTATGCGACCTCTCCGCGACCAGGGTGCATTATAACGGTCCTGGCGTTGCGGAGCAAGTCCACCCTACCCGCACTTGCAAGGAGCGCTAGAGGGACGGTAGAGTGAAAGCGCTAGGTTGGGCATGGACACAATCAAGGGAACGACGTCGCCAGCCTGACCAGAAACGAGCCGAAAGCCACCCTATAATGAAGTTGAGAGGAACGATGCCGTTACAGGAGATCACGTTACAGGACATCTTTATCGCAGCGAAGTCGATCAGTTCATTGGCACACAAGACGCCGCTCGTGCTATCGCAGGGATTATCGGAGCGGACCGGTGCGAATGTATACCTCAAGCTGGAGAATACACAGCAGACCGGCTCGTTCAAGGTGCGCGGGGCGGCGAATCGTCTGCTTAACCTGACCGAAGAACAGCGCGCAAACGGGGTGGTTACCGTGTCAACCGGCAACCACGGCAAGGCCACTGCTTACGTCGCTGGAAAGTTGGGGATTCGCGCGGTTGTATGTGTGCCGGATTTGGTGCTGCCGCATAAGGTTGAGGCGATGAAGCGGCTTGGGGCGGAGGTGGTCGTCGCAGGGGCCAGCCAGGACGAGGCTGAAGCGCACGCCGGCGAGCTTGCGGAGAAGGAGGGCTTGACGCCGATCTCGCCTTTTGACGATCCGTTCATCATCGCCGGGCAGGGCACGATTGGGCTGGAGTTGCTGGAGCAGATGCCGCAACTGGATGCCGTAATCATCCCGCTGTCGGGCGGCGGGCTGGCTTCGGGCATCGCCTTGGCGCTGAAGCGGGCGAATCCGGCGCTGCGCACGATTGGCGTCTCGATGGAACGCGGGCCGGTGATGGTCGAGAGTCTGCGCGCCGGTCATCCCGTTCAGTTGCCGGAAGATCGCACGCTGGCTGATAGCCTAATGGGGGGTATCGGGCTGGATAACCGCTATACTTTTCGCATGGTGCAGCAGCATGTAGACGAGACGCTGCTTGTCAGCGAGGAGGAGATCGCGTCGGCGATGGTCTACGCGCTGCGGGTGGAGCGACTTGTCGTGGAGGGGGGCGGCGCCGTGGGGCTTGCCGCGGCGCTAAGCGGCAGAGCCGCCGGACCTTGGCAGAATGTAGCGGTTGTGGTCAGCGGCGGCAATGCCGATATGGATGTGTTGCAGCGCTTAGCCGGCGATGCGGCAGGAGGCTAGTGGTTTAGCCCTTCAGTTCACTTAGTTGTTCTGCTGCCAGGTCGCCCAGTCCGTCGCCGCCGGAAAGGTCGAGCGCTTGCTCGAAGTCAGCGATGGCTTTGTCTGTCTCACCGCGGTTTTTGTAGACTAGCCCGCGGCTGAAGTAAGCCAACGCGAAATCTGGTGTGAGTTCAATGGCGGCAGAGTGGTCAGCCAGCGCGCCGTCGGTATCGCCCTGGTTGTAATGGGCATTGCCGCGGTTGACGTAGGCGATGGCAAGGGCTGGGTCCAGTTCGATGGCGCGGGTGAAAGAGGCGACGGCCTCGTCGTACTCCGTGGCGGCGGCGAGCGAATTGCCGAGCATGAAGTGCGCAATCGCCAAGTCGGGCTCAAGTTCGACGGCCTTGCGATGATCTGCTACGGCTTTGTCGTGTTGCTGCAGCGCGGTGTAGGCGTTGCCGCGATTGAGATAGGCCGGCAATAGGTCTGGTGCAATGGAGATTGCTTTCGTAAAGTCGGCAATGGCCTTCTCGGTTTCGCCCATCTGCTGGTAGATGTTGCCACGGTTGACGTACGGACCAGCGGCTGACCCGTTCAACTCAATAGCCTTGGCGTAGTCCGGCAGGGCTTTTTCGTTTTGTCCTAGGCTGGCATAGAGGTTGGCGCGACTCAGATAGGCGTTGGTTAACGACGCATCGAGTGCGATAGCGCGTGAGTAGTCGGCAATCGCCTGATCGACGTCGCCCGCCTGTTGTTGAGCACGACCGCGTGCGTTGTATGCCGCAGCTAAATCGGGTTGCAATTCGATAAGCCGGTCGAAGTCAGCGATTGCCTGTCCCAGGTCTCCTGCCTCCTGTGAGGCGGCGCCGCGATGCATATAGACCGTATCCAGATCGGGATCGAGAGCAAGGGCTTTGTTGTAGTCGGCAATAGCCAGGTCGAATTGTCCAAGACTAGTATAGAGGTTGCCGCGGTTGACGTAGGCAATGGCAGAGGTTTCATCCAGGTCGATGACGCGAGCAGCATCCGCCAGCGCATCCTCGAGGTTGCCCATTTGTTCATGAAGCTGCGCCCGCAAACTAAAGACGGTTGACGCTTCCGGGCTAAATTCGGCGGCTTGGTTGAGATCGGCCAAAGCCGCGTCTAGATCGCCCATGATTTGGGAGGCGGAGGCGCGTCCGAGGTAGGCGTTGGTGAGTGACTGATCAGTGTCTAGGGCGCGTGTGAAGTCCTCGATCGCCTGTTGGGCCTTGTCTTGGGCGAGGAATACGTTGCCACGATTGAGCAGCGCAGACGTAGACGCCGGGTCCAACTCGATCGCTCTGGTATAGTCCGAGACTGCCCTGTCGAGGCTGCCCAGGAATTCGTGGATGCGGCCTCTGCCGCTATAGGCGGAGGCTGATTTGGGATCGAGCGAAATGGCGACGTTATAGGCGTCTAGTGCGGCTGCATAGTCTTCTTGGGTGCGGTAAATATTGCCGGCTTGTAGTCGGTAGGACGCGTTTTTCGGGTCTAGTTCTATCGCGGCTAGATAGTCGAGCAGCGCCATGTCGAGATTGCCAAGTTCCTCGTAGAGACGGCCGCGGTTGCCGAATGGGCCGGCGCGGCTGGGATCGATCTCGATGGCTGTGGAGTAGTCTTCAAGCGCCTTGGCAATCTCGCCCATTGCCCTGTAGGCTCCGCCGCGGCTCTCGTAGAGAAGAGCGCTTTCTGTGCCAGCCGCACTTCCGAGCTTAAGGGCAGCCGTGTAGTCAGCTACGGCGCTGCTATAGTCATCTAGCGATTCGTAGACACGGGCGCGGTTGACATAGGCTGAGGCGAATTGGGGGTCAAGCTCCAGGGCGCCGGCATAGTGGGCGAGGGCTTCTTCGGGGTTGCCGAGGGACGCCTCGACCGCGGCTAGACCGGCATAGGCGGCGGCGCTGTCCGGATTGAGTTCGGTCGTTCGGGCGTAGTCGGCGCGGGCGGCTTCGAGGTCGCCTGACGCCTCGTGCACGCGAGCGCGCGCTTGATAGCTGCCAGACGCTTCTGGCGCGAGCTCAATAGCCTTGTCGAAATCAGCTAGAGCTAGCTCATGCGCGCCGCTTGCAAGTTGTAGATTGGCGCGAGCGGCGAATAGGTCCGGATTTCCCGGGTCGTGTTCGATGGCTTTGCCGTAGTCTGCGATGGCTTCGGCGACTTTATTGCGCAGTTCATGAACGCGGGCGCGCCCGCTGTAGGCGGTTGCCAGCGCGGGATCGAGCCGGATTGCCATAGCGAAATCGGCGAAGGCCTTGTCCAGGTCCGGCAGTGCAAGGTGAGCGTTGCCACGGTCGACGTAATAGGGAGCATGGTTCGGGGATAGACTGATGGCTGCGCTGTAGTCTGCTATGGCGGCGCCGGCATCGTCCATGTCTTGGTGAATGCGGGCGCGGGCGGCGTAGGCGGCGATGTAGGCCTGGTCAATCTCGAGCGCCCGGTCATAGTCGGATAGGGCTAGATCGGGCCGGCCTTGGGCGCGATAGGCGTTGCCGCGGCTGAAATAGGCGACGCCGTCATTCGGATTGTATCGGATGATTTGCGAGTAATCGGCGATAGCGCTGCGATAATCGCCGGCGTGCTCGAAAAGGCTGGCCCGTCCCCAATAAGCCTGGACGAGTGCCGGCTCAATGGCGAGCGCGGCGGTGTAGCCGGCCTGCGCGGCATCCGGATCGCCTAGTTCGGCGGCGACTCCCGCTCTGCCGAGCAAGGCGCTGACGTTTTCCGGATCGAGTTGGAGTGCATTCGCGTAGTCGTTTTCTGCCTGATCGATGTCGTCAAGGGCGCGTAACACCGCTGCTCTGCCAATATACAGCGCGGGATCAGTGCTATCAATGAGGATAGCGGATGTGTAGTCGGCTAGGGCTGAGGCTAGGTCATCAGTAGCTTGGAATACACGCGCGCGGCCGGCGAGTGGAGCGGTGGAGCCGGGCGCGAGTTCGGCTGCCTCGGTAAAGTCGGCGATGGCTGAATCCGCGTTTCCTTGCAGGAAGCGGACCTCGGCGCGACCAAGGAGCGCCTCGATGTTGTCCGGCTCCAAGCTGAGGACTTTGGCGTAGTCGGCGCTTGCCTGTGTGTAATCCTCCAGTTTCGCTGCTGTGTGCGCCCGGCTTAGGTAGGCGGAAGTTAGGTTGGGGTCGAGTTCAAGGGCATGGTTCAGGTCGTCAAGCGCCAACTCGATGTCGCCGAGTTCGGCGTAAGCGCTCCCGCGCCCGGCATAAGCTGCCGCGTCGTCGGCCTGGAGTTCGAGAACGGCTTCGTAATCGGCAATAGCCAGTGCGTATTCGCCGCCGTTGGCATAGAGGCGCGCCCGGCTGCTGATGGCGTTGACGAGGCCGGGATCGATCTCGATGGCGCGGGTGAAGTCAGCCAGGGCGGCTTCGACGTCGCCTGCTTCACGATGAGCGTTGCCCCTGGCGTAATAGGCGGAAGCGTTTTGCGGATCCTGTTCGATGAGGCTGGTGTAATCGGCAAGCGCTGCCTTGGCATCATCTTGCTGGGAGAGGATATGTGCGCGACTGCTGTAGGCGCTGGTGAGCGAAGGGTCGAGTTCAATCGCGGTTGAGAAATCGGCCAGTGCAGCCTCGGCGTCTTCCAATGCAAGATAGATATTGCCGCGGCTATTGTGGGCGGATGCGTTTTTCGCGTCGAGGCCGATAAGGCTGCTATAGTCTTCCAGCGCACCCGTATAGTCTTCAACAGCAGCGCGCAGGGCGGCGCGCGCGGCGAGAGCATTGAGACTGTCGGGGTTAAGTTGAACTGCCTGGGAATACTCCTGTTCGGCGCGCTCCAAATCACCAAGGATTTCGAAGATGCGTCCGCGCTCGACGTATGCACTGTCTAGAGATGGGTTAAGCGTCAGCGCCTTGGATAAGTCGACCAGGGCGCGATCCTGATCGCCAATGCGTGCGTAAAGCTGAGCGCGCGCAACATAGGCGGCGGGCAAGTCGGGGTTGATCTCGATAGCCGCATTCAGGTCGTCAATGGCCATGTCGTAGCGGGCGAGAGCGGCATAGGCGCTGCTGCGACTAATGTAGGCGGCGGCATTTGCAGGGTCGAGCGCCATGGCTTGGGTATAGCTGGCGATGGCTGCCTCGTAGTCGCCCGCTTCGGCGTAATCGTTGCCTGATTCGTAAAGATCAGGTGTTGAGACAGGCGATTCGGCGGTCTGTTCGGTCTGCGGACGAGGCGCCACGGGCTTACAAGCTGTGCCAAGCAGTAGGCCAAGAATGACCACGGCGGCAATAGGTCTGAGTTGAGCGAGCATCGTATCAGTCTCCGAACTGCTCAGAACGGGATGTTCCGTTGAGGGTGACAAAGACGCGACGAGCGCCGCCGCGATTGCGAAACTCACAGAGGTAGACGCCTTGCCACGCGCCCAGTTTGACGGCGCCTTGAGAGACTGGCAAGGTCAGTTGGGCGCCGACGAGGACGCTCTTGATGTGGGCCGGCATGTCGTCCGGGCCTTCGTAGGCATGTGCGTAAAGAGTGCGGCTATCCGGCGCGAGTGTATTGATGAAACTTTCCAGGTCTTGACGCACCTCCGGCTCGACCGACTCATTCAGGGCGAGGGCGGCGGAGGTGTGTAGTAACAGGAAATGCGCCAAGCCCCTCTCGATCGTTGCGATTTCGGGCAGGGCGG
>JASGTU010000178.1 GCA_030058085.1 Chloroflexota bacterium | reverse complement strand
GATGACGCGCAAGTAAGCTGCTGCCAGGAAGGAGAGAAACGGGAGCGAGCGGAAGCCGTGTGTGATGTCGAAGATGACCTGCTCTCCGTCGTCAACTGCGTCGATGACCGTCTCGAAGATCTGCCACATCTCCATTTCAGTGCGGCCACCGGCGATGTCGATGGCTTCTAGGTCGGCGACGTGGGGCTCTGCTAGTTGGACAAACCTGTCCAGATGGGCGGAACGAGCTTCGGGCGTAACCAACACGCGCAGGCTGAGATTGGGGAAGAAGTGCGGAAGGGCGGCCCCAAAGTAAGGGGCCGTCTGTTCGCGACCGTCTTCCATGCAATAGGCCGTGTCATAGGCTGTTCCCGCGCCCAAGAAGGTGATCGCTTTCATTCCTTTCGCTCCTTCATCTCTACCAGGCACCAGCCGAGGGGCGGCGCAGGTTGCTCGCGGATGCGATCGTCCGGGCTGCGCTGGAATGAGACTGCCACGCGACGGGTTTTGGGAAAGGGATCGCCTTCGCGACGGCGGCCGCGCGCCAGCCGGTAGTCGCGCACGATGCGCTCCATGAAGTCGCGGTCACCCTGTAGGCAAACGCCGAAGGTCTTGCTCTCCCAGCCCGCGCCCCAGCCCAACTGCACTAGGAAGCGGTTGGGGCCGAGCCTGGCCCGACTAAGCTGCTGGTAGAACTGGACTATCGCCGTATTGGCTGAGATGGCGCGGAACCAGGCCAGGTCGCTGCGCACGCGAGCAGCGGTGTGCGCCTGCATGATGCGCGGCAGACTGCCCAGCCACTCGGCGCCCTCCGCCGGCAGTTCGGCCCGCTTGGCCCAATCGGAGAAGAGCGCCCGGTCGATCTTGATTGTACTGTTGAAGGCGGTGTCCGGCTTCACGGCTTCCGCCTCAATCGGCGCTTTGAGGCCGCCGCCGCGATCTTGCACGCGCACGTTGGCGATCATAAGCTGGCCTGCGGGCAGCGGTTCGCTGTCGCTGACTTGAATGGCGCGCAGCAAGTCGTGGTTGGGGTCGCGGCCGAAGATCGCCCTTTCGTAGGCGGACGCGGCCCACTGTCGCCGGCGTTGGAGACGGCTTGCATCCGGCCGCAAGCGGCGCTCACCCCAGACGTGCCAGCCCAACGCGGTGCGCAGCGCGCCTTTGAGGCTGCTGCCGGGCAGGTACGGACGGTCGTATACGTCTTTTATCTGCTCACGCACCAGCGCGCCTTCAGCGCCGGAGCGAGGCGTACCGGCGATGACGTAGCGGAAAAAGGGGCTGCCATCTCGGTAATCGCCTGTCCGCAGCAGCTGGGCGGGCGGCGTGCGCGCCAGTTGATCGGCCAGAGCCGGGTCGTCGACGTTCTGCGCGTCCAGCAGCGCATACTCGTCGATGCGCCAGGTGCGACCGTTGCGGATGGCATAGTCGTATTGGTGCAGCAGGTCGATGCCCGAGCCGATGTGCAACGGCGTCAGGGTGGAGACGGTGACGTCGTAGATCGTGTAATCAGCCATGCGCAGCCTCCTGGCGCGCGGAGATGCCGGCGATGACGGCCAGCCCGCAGCGGTAGACCGGATGCGAAACGTCGCCGTCAGGATTTTCGTGCGTGGGCCGCACATCCGCCACGTCGCCTGCAGGGAAGCCGGGGGGGCAGACGATGCTTCCCTCGTTCACAAGGTAGATGCGTTTTCTGCGTTGAGCGGCGCTTTGGGGCGAGCGCAGCCATCCTGCCACAGATGCAAGGGTATAAGCCGCCCCTTCGCCGGTCAGGGCGTCGGGTAGCTCATCTTCCCGCGGGTGATAGCGGCTGAGCAGCCAGCCCGGCCGATTGGGCGCCGGATCGGGCAGGGCAAGCGAATCCGGACCGGCGCAGGTGAAAGCTCCGTAGCCGGCAGCCCGTTCGCCGCCCAGTCCGGCATGTTGTAGGACGGCGAGCTGTTCCCGCAGCGCCTCGGCGAAGGTCGCGCCACCGGCATTTACGGACGCGTCCGGATCGAGCCACTGCACGCCGAACCACAGCCCGCACTCGGGCGCGAAACGGACGCGGCCGGCATAGAAGATGTTGGACGCGGATTCCACCCGGCTGACGGTGACGCGCGGCACGCGCGCGCTTGCCCAGACTTGGCGGTAGCGCAGGCCGCGCACGCTGCTGCGGGACGATTGCCACATCTGCGGCAAGTCGGAAACTTCGTCTGCGGCCAGCCACAGCGCTCCCTCTTGCAGCGCAATGCCGGCTTTCGGCTCGACATAATCTTCGGCGGGAAAGAGGTAATCGTCCAGCCGTCTGCCGTCAAATGCCAGGCGGAAGAGCGTCTCCGACAAATAGCGGATGCGCTTGATGCGCTTACCGTCGTTCGCCAACGTCCGCTCGCCGAAGAGGCGGCTCAAGTCCGCAGGCATGGGGAAGAAGCGCACATGGCCGGCGAAAGGGAATGCCGAGGTGAGCACGTAGGGCGGGGCTTGCCGGTAGCGCTCGCCGTAGGCCGTCGCATTTCCGCCCAGTTCGCGCCAGGCGTCGACCAGCGCGGCGAACAGGGTGTCGGACGGCAGATGCACGCCGGCTTCCTCCAGGTTCAAGCCGCGCGTACCCAGGTGCAGGCCGCCGCTGAAGGAGAGCCGATAGGCGTCAAGGGAGGGCATAGGCGCGCCTCAACCTTCCGCTTCCAGCAGGTGACGCACGGCTGCAAGCGCATCGTCCAGACCGCTGACCATCGCCTTCAGGTCAGCGTAATCGGCCACTTCCGCGGGCGCGTCCAGGTACTTGCGGCGGCTGCGCACCGTAAGCTTGATCTGCTGGAGCGTAACTTTGCCCGAACCACGCGAGCCTAGCCCGCCCAAATAATCGTCTTCTAGCAGTTGCAGTCCCTCGACGACTGTTCTGAGCCGCGCCACGTCTTGCTGAGGGTCACAGCCCGCGCCCTCATAGACGCTGTAGACCAGCTCCGCCGGGCCGAAGACGGAGCCGGCGGGCACGCGTTCCATCTGGCGAGGGTTGGCCGCGGAGGTCACGCGGTCGATGGAGACTTCGGTCTTGGCCTCGGTGTAGGGCAGGTCCGTGCGCCCGCTCTTCTCCAACGCTTCGGCGGTCGCGCCGGTCATCTGCACGTCGCGCACAATCAGCCGCGTGGGAGTGCCGAAATCGTGCTCGCCAGGCACGCCGAAGACTTGGCATACATCGCATTGCGCATAGTCAGTTGAGTTCTTGCAGGTATGGATGTAGCCCTGACCGATGCGCTGGTTCTGTGAGAGGCCGTTGTACTTCTCCAGCAGGCTGCGCATCTTGCCGCGCAGCGACGAGCCGGGGATGTAGGGGCGGTTGGTCAGCGGGTCGCGGATCACCGTTTTGTCGACGCCGCCGATCTCGATGCCTGCGTCGGAGCCGCCGATGTGCAGGCCGCTGGCGGCGCGGATGTCGAAGGTGATGAAGACGCGACCCTTGAGTTCGATCTGCTTATCTGCCATGAACAGGTCTCCGTTCCTTGTTAGTTGCCGCCGTAGGCCTTGTGATAGGCGAGGATTGCCTCGAAGAACTCGACGAAGCGCTTGAAGTTGTGATCCTGCGCAGACGGATCGCGCGTCTGAATTACTTGGTCCAGCGCCGGATCGAGCACCGAAACCAGTTCCTCGACCGCTCTGCCGCTGGCTCTGCGCGCGCGATAAGCCATCTTTGGCTTGAGGAGAATAAGCCGGCGACCGGCTGTCTTGCGGCTCTCGTTGCCCATGCTCCACTGGGCCTCGATCTGTCGCACCTCGCCGAACAGGGCGCGGATCTGGCTGGTGGTCAGGCCACTGTCCTTGAGTTGCCTGCCGACTTGGTCTGCAACCCGGACGAGCGTCTCCGCCCCCTCCGGGTCGGTGATAATGGTTTTTAGTTCAGTTGAGGAAACGGCCGCCATTCGCTCTTCCTTTCATATCGGACAGATTATCTGTCCCGTACCATCAACTCGGCCCAGCGGGCGGCCAGGCCGATCCACTCCATGCTGCGGAACTCGTCTTCTTGTAGCTGTTGCCGCAAGCTCGGCGCGTCGGGGTGCTTCAGGCGCGACAGCGTGTACACTGCTCGCCACATCCACGGCCCCCACAGCGCCTGCGGCCGGCCTGACCAGTTCACGTCGCGGCCCGCCTTGCGCCGCGCTTTCTCCTCTGCGGCGTACTGCGTGTACAGGCTGCTCAGACGGCGGATCAACGCGTTGCCGGCTCCGTTGCCTTCCCCGTCAGTCCCCGCCGCCTGCGCAGTCAGCAGGTGCATCAGACCGTGCGCGCTGTGCATGTGGCCCTCGCAAGCGTCCAACCCGAAGCGCGGCCACGGCAGCGCCTTGCCCAGGAAGCAGACGGCATCCTTGCGCCGTTCGACATCTCCCTGCCACCAAACTAGGGACTTGGCTGCGTCCTCGGCATCGCCCGCGTCGCGCGCTGCCTGGTAGAGCGGATACTTGCCGCCGGCAAGGGCTATGCCCGCGCTGGCGTGGATGCCCGGATGATGCGCGGCGTAGCGCGTCAGGTCGGCGCGCACCTCGCGCGCCAGTTCCACGATTTCGTCCCAGGCGCCGACGAAGAACAGATCGTCGCCGCCGGAGTAGATGGAATAGAGCTTGTCCGGCCCTCCGCCGTTGCGTCTCGCAGCCAGCTCGCCGACCCAGCCCTCGAAGTAGAGGCTGACGGCGAAGCTGAGCGAGGCCACGCGCGAGAGGGTCGCCCGCTTGCCCAGCCCTTCCCCAAACAGCCTGCCGAGGTTGTCCACGTCCATGCGCAGTACGCCCAGGCGCTCGATGCCATTGGACTCCGCGGCCAGCGCGCCGAAGGGCTTGACTTTTCCGGCGCGCGGCAAGTCCTCCGCAGACACCTTGTCGCGCAGCCGGCTGATGTCGTCGGCGGTGAGGATGGGCGTCACGTTGACGAGAAGGCGGCGGCCTACGGCGCAATTGGAAGCCGGCTGCAGAGCGTCCAGCGCCGCGTCGCTCAACGCCAGCATCACAGACGGGGAATCCGGCGGCAGCGATTCCGGTCTATATTCGTCGCTCAGCGCCGCCTTCATGCCAAGCCCGTCCAGTACGTCTTCCCATGCGCCGGGCGGCGCGGCCAGGTCGGCGGGCGCAGGCTCAATTTGCGTCAGCGTCAGATAGCGCGCGCTGCGCAGCTGGTCGCCGAGCGCCTCGTAGGAGAGGCAGGCCGGGCACTTGCGTACGCCTTCCGGCGCGTCGGCGGTGACGGCGTCGGGGTCCCGTTGCGTCTGCGGATGCTCCGCGCCGCAGACCATGCACTGGCCGTCCTGGTTGCCGCCATCACCCTTAGGCGCAAACAGCCAGGCCAGCTCGGACGGCAGTTCGGAGAAGCGGCGGCGCTTGGCCTGTTGGAACCGCTCCGTCAGACGGCGCCAGGCATCGCCGATGCCGCCGTCGAAGAAGTCCCTGGCGTGCAGCGGCTCTTGCGCCACGGCCAGGTAAAGCTCGCCGCGATGGTGTTGCAGCAGCAGCCGGCTGATCTCCTGCTGCGCGGCCAGGAGCCGTTCGCCGTCTGTGCGCCGCGCCAGCAGGTAGAAGTTGCCGCCCCCGCTGTAGATCAGGTTGGTGACGGGCAGGTCCAGCCGGCGCAGCAGGTAGCGGGCCGCGGCTTCCGTCACAAGCTGCAAGTAGAACGACCGCCCGCGCAGCGCCGAAGCCGCGCCGCGCGCCGTGATGGTGTACAAGAAGTCCTGCACGCCGCTCAGGTCGCCGCCAACCAGCAAGGCCGTCTTCTCGGCTGAGTTGTCCGGCTTATCAGCCAGCCTTCGGATCACGGCCGCGTCCATGTCGCCGTCGCCCAGAAGCGCGGCCAGCGCCGCCGTCATGCGGCTGTGGTCGTAGAGGCTGATGTCGGGTCGGCTGCGGTAGTAGGCGGAGGGCACGCACCACAGCGCGCTCTGGCACAGGAGCAGCAGGTTCTCGACATACACAGGCAGGTTGCCGCTGCCGGCGTGGGCGTCGCGCAGCTTGGTCGCCTTCTCTGCAAACGAGTCCCACAGCCTGCGGTACGCCTGCCACACCTTGTCCGAGGTAGGCAGGGGATTGCCCGGAAACAGCGCCTTCTCCTCTAGGCGAAGCTCGGAGAGCGGCAAATAGGCGTCTTTCGCCCGTTGATCCTCTGCGCTTACGCTGCTGAAGATGGACAGCAGTTGTTGCGGGTGGACGGTGCGCGGCTCCTCGTCGTCGATGGCGTCGGCGCGCTCGCCCGCGGAAAGATGGTCGGACAGCGTGACGATCCAATCATCCTCGCGCTGCGGGCGGTGATGGTTGCCCGCCAAGAGCTTGACCTCGGTCTTCCACGGGGCCGGCACAACGCGCTCGACGAAGTCGGCCGTCAGCAGCGCATGCTTGTAACGATAGTCGCGCTTGCCTTCCGCATCCCAAGTGCGCGTCGCGCCTTCGCCGGCGCGCAGGGCGAACTTGCCGATGTCGTGCAGCAGTCCGGCTAGGGCAAACAGGTGGCTCCGTTCTGAATTCATGGTCGCCTTTCAACGCTGGCGTGGGCGGCCCGGCGGGCGCGCCCCCCGCCGGTGAGCGGTCGCAGCGGCCGCGCCGGGGGCCGGCGCCGCCGCAGCCGACAGGGAAAGCCAACGCCCATGCGG
>JASGTU010000177.1 GCA_030058085.1 Chloroflexota bacterium | reverse complement strand
CCGTGCCGTGGTCCACCGATGTGCGGATGATGGGCAGGCCGATGCTCACGTTGACGCCGCTGTCGAAGGCCAAGAGCTTCATGGGGATATGTCCCTGGTCATGATACATGGCCACTACGATGTCATAGTGGCCGTTGACGGCGCGCAGGAATACTGTATCAGGGGCAACGGGATCACTGACGTTCATCTCGTCGGCCCGCGCCGCCAGAATCGCCGGCATGATGGTGCGCGCCTCCTCATCGCCGAAGAGGCCGTTCTCGCCCGCGTGCGGGTTGAGCCCTGCCACGGCGATGCGCGGCTCGGCAATGCCCAACGCAACGCATGACTCATGCGCCAGACGGATCACCTCCAGCACCCGCTCCGGCGTGATGCGGCGGATGGCGTCATGCAGCGACACGTGCGTGCTGACATGCACGACGCGCAATTGCGGGCCGACGAGCAACATGCTCACCCGTTCCGCGCCGGTGCGCAACGCCAGCAGTTCTGTATGGCCCGGGTAGTTGTGGCCGGCTAGGTGCATGGCTTCCTTGTTGAGCGGCGCGGTCACCACCGCTTCGACCTCGCCCGCCATCGCCAAATCACAGGCGTAAAACACATACTCGACCGCGGCGCTGCCGGCAATGGGATTCACCTTGCCGGGCGGGATGCGCGCCGGGTCGGCATTCTCCAGATCGAGCAGCGGCAGCGTGCCCGGCGCGTACTCCCCGGCGCCGATGCGGTCAATCATCTCGAAGACAGGCTCGCCGCCGCCGATCCATTGTGCGGCGCGCGCCAGGATGCGACGGTCGCCTACGACCAAGGGGCGACACTGTGCAAAGACCGCATCGTGCCGCAGCGCCTTGACGATGATCTCCGGCCCTACGCCGGCCGGATCCCCCATTGTGATTGCCAGAAGGGGCCGTTGGTCCGACATCCTACACCTCCCTATCCTTACTGGCGAAGAGTCTGTCGCTGCACACTAGACCAGTCAAGGAGCATCTCGACCCGGTCAGTCAGCGGCCGAACCCGCCTGCGTAAGTCCCTGACCATCAACCTTTGAGCCCAGAAGGACGATCAACACGCCAAAAATCGCCAGCACGCCCAATGAACCGCGCAAGGTCACGACCTCGGCCAACCCGCCGATGAGCGGTGGCCCAAGAAGAAAGCCGGTGTAGCCGGCCGTCGCCATGGCCGCGATCCCGACGCCGGGTGCAACACCCGGCGTTCGTGCAGCCGAACTCAGAATCAGGGGAAAGACGCATGACACGCCCGCCCCAATCAGCCCGTAACCGATGATGGCGATCCCAGGCGCATCGACCAGGATCAGGGCGAGGATGATGCCGGCCACGACCAGCATCCCGCCGGCTCGGACGATCTGCGCAGAGCCAAAGCGAGTCGCCAACCAGTCGCCCGCGAAACGCCCGCCTGCCATCATCAGCGCAAAGATCGCATAGCCGATGGCGGCTACCCCGGCAGACGAGCCGAGCCCTTCGCGCAGGTAGATCGCCCCCCAGTCGCCAATCGCCCCTTCGCAAATCAGCGCGCTCAGGGCGACAATGCCCATCGGCAGCAGCGCACGCGTAGGAAGCGCAAAGGCCGGTCCATCCCCGCCGGTCGCAGGCCCGTCGGCGACCAGACCGCGCGTTGCGACAAACATGAAAAAGACGCCTACGCCCGCCCCGATGGCGAAGTGAACAGCGACCGGCAGCCCCCGCCCCGCCGCCAGGCCGCCAAGCGCCGCCCCAGCCAAACCGCCCACGCTCCATAGCGCGTGGAACGAGTTCATGATCGAGCGCCCATATCGCCGCTCCACCAGCGCTGCCTGGGCATTCATCGATACGTCCAGCCCCCCGTTGATGGCGCCCAAGACAAACAGAGAAAGCATCAGGATGGGTAACGCTGGGGACACGCTGGGCAGTATCACGACGGCGCAGAAGAGAATCGCCAATACCGAGGTGAGGATGCGGCTGCCGAGACGGCCAATGGCCCAGCCGGTGGTGGGCTGGGCTATTAGGGCGCCCACCGCCGCGCAAAGCAGCGCCAGGCTCAATGCACCTTCGCTCAGGCCGAGTTGCTGTTTTACGTCAGGAATGCGGGCAAACCATGTCGCCATCAACGCCCCGTTCACACAGAAGATGGCGGCGACGGCTATCCGAGCCGTGCGCGGATTGGCTATTGCTCCCGACCTGCCTGACTCTGACGCGGCCATAAGATACCCCCTGTTGCGGCCCATAGATCGCTTCGATGTGATGGGCGCCTGCCTTGATCCGCGTCCAGCAATGCGCCACAATGGCACGATACCATTTCCACCGCGCTTCGCCAAAACAAGCGCCTCACCTCCCGTCTCGCCCCTCTGATTTCCGATGTCAACACAGACGTTAACGGCGGGAATGCCCCCATGTTGAGGCCCCGCGACTTCCCTGCGCAGCTTTGCGCAACACCGGCGATTCGGGCACAATAGCAGAGATTGCCCCGTCCTTAACCACGCAAGACCAGGAGGTCTGCCACAATGCCCCAACCCAACCGCGACTCTACGCCCGCTCCGCTTCCCATCGACTCGGGCGACCCGGCGCTTTACGAAATTGTAACCAACGCAGCCGGCCCGCAGGGCAGTCTTCCGCTGGACGAAGAGCTGCTGCGCAACGCGCCCAGCGGCGACCTTTTCGGCCTCACCCAAAACGCCGGCATGGGCTGGGATCCGCGCTTCCTGCGCCGGCCCGAATTTCTCATCCTAGGCACAATGGGCGGCATCCGCGCCGAGGACGGTTCGCCCATCGCGCTCGGCTACCACACCGGCCACTGGGAGGTCGGCTTGCTCATGCAGGCAGCAGCCAAGCAGTTTTCTGCTGATGGCGCCATCCCCTTCGCCGGTTACGTAAGCGACCCGTGCGACGGGCGCACCCAGGGCACGACCGGCATGATGGACAGCCTGCCCTACCGCAACGACGCCGCCATCGTGCTGCGCCGCCTGATCCGGTCGCTGCCCACGCGCAAAGGCGTAATGGGCGTGGCGACCTGCGACAAGGGCCTGCCCGCCATGGCGCTGGCGCTCGCCTCGCTGCGCGACCTGCCGTCGATCCTCGTGCCAGGCGGCGTCACCCTGCCCCCTACCGAAGGCGAAGACGCCGGCAAGGTGCAGACGGTCGGCGCACGCTTCGCCCACGGCGAGATCACCCTCGAAGAGGCGGCGGAGTTGGGCTGCCACGCCTGCGGCTCGCCGGGCGGCGGCTGCCAGTTCTTGGGTACAGCGGCGACCAGCCAGGTGATCGCCGAAGCGCTGGGCCTATCGCTCGTCCACTCGGCATTGGCCCCGTCAGGCCAACCAATCTGGCTGGACATGGCACGGCGATCCGCTTCCGCGCTCGTCAACCTCGCCGCATCCGGCGTACGCACCCCCGACATACTCACCGACGACGCGCTGCACAACGCCATGGTCGTCCACGCCGCTTTCGGCGGCAGCACCAATCTACTGCTGCATGTGCCCGCCATCGCCTACGTCGCCGGGCTAACGCGCCCCACGGTTGACGACTGGCACCGCATTAACCTTTCCACGCCGCGGCTGGTGGACGTTCTGCCCAACGGCCCAGCCGGCCATCCTACCATCCAGGCATACCTGGCGGGCGGCGTTCCCGAAGTGATGCTGCACCTGCGCGACCTCGGCCTTCTGCGTCTGGACGCCATCACCGTACACAATCGCCGTCTAGGCGATCTGCTGGAGGAGTGGGAACGCAGCGAACGGCGCAAACGCGTGCGTGAGCGGCTGTTCGAAGCCGACGGCGTCGACCCGGACAACGTGATCATGAGCCCTGCACGCGCCCGCGCAGCCGGGCTGACCAGCACGGTCACGTTCCCTCGGGGCAACCTCGCGCCGCAGGGTTCGGTCGTCAAGAGCACGGCCATCGACGCCAGCGTGATCGACGCCGGCGGGGTCTACCGTAAGACCGGCCCGGCACGCGTCTTCGGTAGCGAGCGCGCCGCCATTGCCGCCATCAAGGGCCAATCCGATACCCCTGTGCGCGCCGGCGACATCCTGGTGGTCATCGGCCGCGGCCCGCTCGGCTCGGGTATGGAGGAGACCTACCAACTGACCGCCGCGCTTCGCTATCTGGAGTGGGGCAAGCAAGTCGCGCTCATTACCGACGCCCGTTTCAGCGGCGTCAGCACCGGCGCATGCGTCGGCCATGTGGGGCCGGAAGGGCTAGCCGGCGGGCCAATAGGGCGCGTGCGCGAGGGTGATACCATCCAAATCACGGTCGACACGATCAACCTGCAGGGCAGCATCGATCTGGTCGGCCATGACGGGCGCAGCTACTCGCCCGAAGAAGGCGCCGCGGTGCTGGCGGGCCGCGCACCCAACCCCCTCCTGATGGCGGACGAACGCCTGCCCGACGACACGCGGCTGTGGGCCAAGCTGCAGAGCGTCAGCGGCGGCGCCTGGGGCGGCTGCGTCTACGACGTGGACCGTATCATCGAACTGCTGGAGGCGGGTGAAGCGGCGTTGGGGAAGAGCTAGACGCCATTCACCATGCAGGCGGCTTTTCGCGGTCGATAGTTCCTTTACTCACACCTGGAAGGATTCGGATATGCCCACTCTTCGCCAAGCGGAACTGACTCGTTTCGTGGCGCAGCTTTTCGCCGCTGCAGACGCGCCGCAGGACGCCGCGCAGCTGGTCGCCGACTCGCTCGTCCTCAGCGAGATGGCCGGCCATTCGTCGCACGGCATCGTGCGCGTGCGCCAATACCTGGAACAGATCGGCCGCGGCGACATCGACCCGCAGGCGCAGCCGGAGATCGTCCTCGACAACGGCGCGGTGTTCAACGTGGACGCGCGCAAAAGCTTCGGCCAGGTCTCGGCTCGTTTCACCATGACGGAGGCCATCCGCCGCGCCAAGCAGTACGGCATTAGCGCAGCCGGCCTCTTCCACTCCGGCCATGTAGGCCGCCTGGGTGAGTGGGTCGAGATGGCTGCCGAACGGGACGCCATCGCGTTCGGATATTGCAACGGGGGCGGGCCGTCGCCCGGCCGCGTGACGCCGTTCGGCGGCCTACAGCCGTTGCTGGGCACCAATCCGGTGGCGGCGGCAGTCCCGCTCGGCGAACGTCCGCCGCTCGTGATCGACTTCGCCACCAGCGCCGTTGCCGAGGGCAAGGTGCGCGTGGCGCGCAACCTCGGCAAGTCCATCCCCGAAGGCTGGATCCTCGATAAGCACGGCAATCCGACCACCAACCCCGCCGACCTGTACGACGATGGCGTGCTGCTGCCCGCCGCCGGCCACAAGGGCTACGGCCTGTCGCTGCTGGTGGAACTGCTGGCGGGCGTCTTGGCGGGCAATAGCTGCCCCGGCCTGCCCGACTATAGCCCGCGCAACGGCGTGCTCTTCATCGTGCTGGACGTCGCCGCCTTCCAACCTGCGGATCAGTTCAACGCCACCACCGGAGCGTACGCCGGCGTGATTAAGGCGCTCAAGCCCGCGCCCGGCTTCCAAGAAGTGTTGCTGCCGGGCGAGCCGGAGTTCCGCAACATCGATCAACGCCGCGCCGAAGGCATTTCCGTGGACGACGCCAGTTGGGGCTATCTGCTGGAGAAGGCCGCCGAATACGGCATTCCCTTGCCGCAAGCATAAAGCGCTCCGCCAGACACCGCAGGCCGCGGCTATCGTCGTCCGGCATACCGCGGGACACAACTCGCACTGACAAAAGGGGATCGGTCAAATAGCCGATCCCCTCATTCGTTTTGCCTCCTGTCACTGCGGACACCCCATGCCTTCCCATTCTACGACCCGACATTTGACGCACAGCGCCACGCGTTTGTCGCTGACATTGGCCGGGTGCGGCGTTTCCGAAACGCCGCATCTCCCTGACTTATGGCTCCACACAACGGATGGCGTGACTCAGACACATAACCCATGCGCGAATCGTTCCACGCGCGTACCCTGTGACCAGGAGGATGTGACGGCTAGAACTGCTGCTTGGATACCACACTCGGTATTGTCGCATTCAAGAGCTGGAGCAGCCGCACCGTTAACCGCAGATTATGTCACGCACAATCCTATTTCTTTCGCTTCTTCTGCTCAGCGCTCTTTTCCTGCCCCGCCCGTTGATGGCGGCAGAAGCCGAAGTCTCAATAGCAGATTCCGCAGCCTCCAACCGCTTCCTGGTCCGCGCCGACGATCCCCTCGCCATTGCCGCGCGCGATGGGCAATCCGGCGCAAGAATCGTCATGTCGCTGCCCCAGGTCAACGCGGTTGTCCTAGAGATGGAGGCTGAGGCGGAAGCCGGTCAAAGTTTCGCCGTGGCAGCAGCTGGAAATGCCCTCTTCCCCGACGTGGTCACGTTGCCCTCAGCCGAAATGAACGACCCGATCCTAGCCAGCGGCGGTCAGTGGGCTCCCCAGCGCATTCAAGCGCCGGAGGCCTGGAGCCAGTCCGACGGCCGCGACGTGATCGTCGCCATCGTCGACTCAGGCATCGATCTGAACCACCCCGACCTGCGCGATCGTCTCGTCCCCGGCCATAACTTCTGGGAGGATAATGCCGAACCCGCCGACCGTTGTGGGCACGGCACGCATGTAGCAGGCATCGTCGCCGCCTCTGCCTACAACGGCGAGGGCGTCACCGGCATCGCCCACGGCGCCAAGCTGATGCCCGTCAAAGTGATGGCAGACGAATGCTACGGCACCTACAGCCGCATGATTGCCGGCATCCTATACGCAGTCGATGCGGGCGTGCGCGTCATCGTCATCACTTCCGGCGCCTATATCGACAGCCCACTGCTGCACGACGCCGTCATCTACGCCCAACAAAGAGGCGTGCTGATTGTCGCTGCAGCCGGCAACGACGGCACCGATCGCCCCTTCTATCCGGCGGCTTACGACGAGGTCATTGCCGTTGCCGGCGCAGACCAGTGGGACGGCTCTTACTACCGCACCAACCATGGTCCGCACATCGACATCGCCGCCCCTGCGGTGGAGATTATCAGTTCGTTTTGGGCGGACGGCCAATCGACCTATGCCATCATGACAGGCACGTCTATGGCCGCCCCGCATGTGGCAGGGACGGCGGCGCTGGCGCTGGCGCTCGATCCCGCACTGTCCCTCGATGACTTGGTCGATGTCCTCTTTACCGGCGCCGAAGACCGCGGCGATCTGGGCTATGACTTATACTTCGGGCACGGGCGCACCAACGCCTGGCTCACCGTGCAAGGCGTGCTCCCCGAAGGCGCCTCGAACGGCGTCGACGGTGTTCCAAGCGGGCAGGAGTTCGTATACTTGCCTGCGCTGATGGGCGGGCAATGAGCATCAACTTATGGTCAGGCTCTATTCAGCCTTGATCAGCATGAAGATGGCTGTGGTGGCGCGCAGGTTTTTGATCTTGCGCACGTGGATGCGCCGCCCGCGCGAGAGGTAGGTTTGCTGCGTAATCTGTACGCCGATCTGCTCGCAGAAGCGGGCGAAATCGGTCACGGTTAAGGCCTGCCAGCGCGGCGAATCATGCCAGCGCTGGTCTAGGTCATACGCCTTGGGGATGCGCCCGGTAAGCAGGAGCTCCAGCCGGCAGCGCCAATAGCCCCAATTGGGCAAGCTGACGATCGCCGACGATCCGACGCGCAGCATTTCATGCAGGATCATGGCCGGGTCGTCGAGGAAGGGCAGCGTCTGGCTCAGGATCACATAATCCACCGAGCCGTCCGGATAATCGGCCAACCCCTCCTGCAAATTCCCCTGCCGCACGCTCAACCCGCGGCGCACACAGGCCAGCACACCCTCTTCGCTGAGTTCAATGCCGCGACCCTTCACCTGTTTGTGGACAGTCAGGTATTCAAGCAGTTCCCCATTCCCACAGCCGAGGTCGAGCGCCCTAACGCCGACGGGAACCATCTCGGCGATGGCGCGTAGATCGGGGCGCAGCGCCGCCATCGCCTCGTCGCTGCGCGGGGCAGGTTCGTAACTCACATGGCGGCTCCCGCTTGGGCGGCAAGCGGCGTTTCTGCGGCGTCATCATCGTTGACGGCGCTCGTCTCGACCGGCGGCGCGGCGATGTTCTCCTCGCGCGCCAAACGGCTCAGGAAGCTGTCGATGAGCTTGGTCATCGTATCGACTTCCAGCAAGAAGGCGTCATGGCCCCAACTGCTCTTGATGTCCAGATAGGTCACGTCGGCGCCTGCGGCGGTCAGGGCGCTCACCAACCGCTTGCTGTGATAGCTCGGGTAGAGCCAGTCGCTCGTGAAACTGACAATCAGAAACTTGACGGCTGTCGAGTTCGCAAAGGCAGCAGCCAACGACCCCGTCGGCTGCGTTAAGTCGAAATAGTCCATCGCCTTGGTGATATAGAGGTAGCTATTGGCGTCGAAGCGGCGCGTGAAGCTATTGCCGTTGTATTTTAGGTAGCTCTCGACCTCGAACTCCGTCTCGAACTCGTAACCGTAGCGCTCGAGGTTTCTCAGCTTGCGGCCGAACTTCTGCTGCATCGACTCCTCGCTGAGATAGGTGATGTGCCCCACCATGCGCGCAACCGCCAACCCGGCGTCCGGCTTGACGCTTTGCCCGTAATAATCCCCGTTGTTCCAGTTCGGGTCGGCGTAGATAGCCTGGCGGCCTACTTCGCTGAAAGCGATCAGCATGGGGCTGTGTTGGGCCGTCGTCGCCAGCGGAATCGTGGCCTTCACGCGCTGCGGATGATGCGCGGCCCATTCGAGCACCTGCATGCCGCCCATCGAGCCGCCGGCGATGCACAGCAATTGGTCGATGCCCAGGTGGTCGATCAGCTTGATCTGGGCGTGAACCATGTCGCCGATGGTGACGACGGGGAATCCTAGCCCATAGGGCTTGCCCGTCGTCGGGTTGATGCTGGACGGGCCTGTGGAGCCGTAGCAGCCGCCCAGCACATTGCTGCAGATGACGAAATAACGGTCCGTGTCGAAGGCCTTGCCGGGGCCAATACATTCGTCCCACCAACCGGGCTTACGATCATCCGGGTTGTGATAGCCGCCAGCGTGCGCGCTGCCGCTGAGCGCGTGCACAATCAAGATCGCGTTGCTCCGCTCCGCATTGAGCCGGCCATATGTTTCGTAGGCGATTGTCACCGGCCCCAACGTCGCGCCGCTTTCGAGCTGCATCGGCTCGTCCTCGGCAAACGTCAGAAACTGCGGCTTCACCAATCCCACCGAACGCTCATCAATCATGATACCCTGCCATTATGCCCAAGACGCTTTCGATAGAGGCGCGAAGGGAACATACAATCGGACAATCGCTCACTATAGAAAGCGCACAGAATGCCATTGCAGTTCCCTTCGTGCTCCGTCTCTGCGTTCTACACGCCCAGCGCGGCCTTCGGTGCTGCTAAGCCGTCGCCGCGGCGAGCGCCTGATCCAAGTCCCAGAGAATATCTTCGATATCCTCAAGGCCGATGCTCAAGCGAACGAAGTCGGCAGACACGCCTGCACCGGCCAATTCGTCCTCTGAAAGCTGGCTGTGCGTGGTGCTTGCCGGATGGATCGCCAGGCTCTTAGCATCGCCGACATTCGCCAGATGGCTGAACAGCTTGAGGTTCTCGATGAACTTGCGCCCGGCAGACACGCCGCCCTTGATGCCGAAGCCAAGCACCGCGCCTGCGCCCTTGGGCAGAAGCTTCTTTACCCGTGCGTGGTCGGGGTGGCTGGGCACGCTCGGATAGGACACCCAACTGACCGCCGGATGCTTCTCAAGGTGGCTGGCGACCGCTTCCGTATTGCGCACGTGTCGATCCATACGCAGGCTTAGCGTCTCGATGCCTTGCAGCGTCAGCCAGCTGTTCATGGGCGACTGGCAGGCGCCGATGTCGCGCAACACCTGCA
>JASGTU010000176.1 GCA_030058085.1 Chloroflexota bacterium | reverse complement strand
TCCTGTCTGCAGACGGGGATGTACGCCACCAACACCGGCGTCTTCCGCAACGGGCTGACGCTCAAGGACGACGCCGTCACAATGGCGCAGTGCTTCAACGAGGCCGGCTATGATACCGGCTACATCGGCAAATGGCACCTCGCCACGCAGGACCCGGCGCCGGAGGACGAACGCGGCGGCTACCAGTACTGGCTGGCTGCCAACTTGCTTGAGTTTACGTCCGACGTCTACGACACGGTGGTCTTCGACAACGACAACCAGCCGGTTAAGCTGCCGGGCTACCGCGTCGATGCGCTGACCGACGCCGCCATCCGCTACATCGACGCGCATCAGGATGCGCCGTTCTTCTTGTTCGTCTCCTATCTGGAGCCGCATCACCAGAACCATGTCGACGACTACCCGCCGCCGGACGGCTATCGAGAGCCGTACACCGGTAAATGGGTCCCGCCGGACCTCCAGGCGCTGGGCGGATCGTCGGCGCAGCAATTGGGCGGCTACTTCGGCATGGTCAAGCGGCTGGACGAGGCGTTGGGCCGGATGCGCGACGCGCTCAAAAGCCTGGGCATGGCGGACAACACGGTCATTCTCTTCACGTCGGATCATGGCAACCACTTCAAGACGCGCAACCCGGAGTATAAGCGCTCGTGCCATGAAGCCTCCGTGCGCGTGCCCACGGCTTTCTGCGGCCCAGGCTTCGACGGCCGCGGGCGCGTCAATCAGCAGGTGAGCCTGCTTGATCTGCCGCCCACGTTGCTCGACGCGGCGGGCATCGACATCCCCGAGACGATGGAGGGGCGCTCTATCCTGCCATTGCTGAACGGGGGCGACCCGGACTGGCCCGAAGAGGCCTTCATCCAGATCAGCGAGTCGCAGATCGGACGCGCCCTGCGCACGAAGCGCTGGAAGTACAGCGTCTCCGCGCCGGGCAAAAGCGGCTGGGAAGAGCCGGCTTCTGACGAGTATGTGGAGGAGTATCTCTACGACCTGGACGCAGACCCCTACGAACTGCAGAACTTGATCGGCCGCGAGCCGTATGTTGAGGTGGCTGAGGCGCTGCGCGCACGCTTGATCGAGCGCATGGTGGCGGCGGGCGAAAAAGCGCCTGTGATTCACCCGGCGGAGCGCCGGCGCGGCGGGCAGCGCGCCCTGTCAATCGACGATGTGCGCAGCCGTTATATCGACAAGCCCGGCGCCGGTATTAATCGGGTCGGCTAATCGAGTCAGCCGGCCGGTGACCGAGAGTTCGGTACAATGGGCGCGCCCTGTCACTCGACAAGGGCGCGCCTGTTGTTTTTGTCGCCGGCAAGCGGTTTTTCGGCCATTTGACCCCAAGCCAGGATGCCGGTAGTATGTAGACGGAAGCCCGATCTAGAACACCTCAATTGATTGAACGCCCAGGCAGGATGCGCCGGTTAGGTAGATTCCGGCGGTATGGTTCAGCCTTGGTTCATTGGCTACGAAGCCTGCGGGGACAACGCGATTCCATTACGGCAGCCCGCTTGAATTGTGCAGGATCGCGCAGAGGCTTCTGCGACGCTTTGCCAGACCCGTTTGCGGTTTGGAAAGCTGTAGAGTAAGTGCGTGATCGCTCAATCGGTATCGGCAGCGTTTTCTAAATGCTCTGACCTTTCAAGAAGGAGACTACCCAATGAGAAGATCGCTTGTATTCGTTGTGATGGCCCTTGTGCTCGCGCTCGTCGCGGCGTGCGCCGCGCCGGCGGATCCACAGGCGGCGGCTCCCGCTGAACCGGCTGCTGCCGAAGCGCCGGCGGCGGAAGAACCTGCGGCGGAAGAGCCTGCCGCGGCCGGCGAGGACTTGACATTTACGACGGTCGTCAAGATCGCCGGCATCAACTGGTTTAATCGCATGGAAGAGGGCGTCAAGGAGTTCGGCGCCGAGACCGGCATTAACGCTTCCCTGGTCGGTCCGGCCCAAGCTGATGCGGCGCAGCAGATCCCGATCATCGAGGACCTGATCGCCCAGGGCGTGGACGCGCTCTGCGTCATCCCCATGGACCCGGAACAGCTCGATCCGGTGCTGCAGAAGGCTATGGACGCGGGCATCGTCGTCGTGACGCACGAGGCCTCGAACCAGCAGAGCATGCACTTTGACATCGAGGCGTTCGATAACAGGGCCTACGGCGCCGGCCTGATGGACCAGCTTGCCGCGCTGATGGGCGAGGAAGGCGAGTACGCCGTCTTTGTGGGCAGCCTCGGCTCCAAGACGCACAACGAATGGGTGGATGGGGCTATTGAGCGCCAGCTTGAGGCTTACCCCAATATGACGATGGTGGGCGACAAGAATGAGAGCTTCGACGACACGCAGATCGCCTACGAAAAGACCAAAGAGCTGCTCCGGGCCTACCCCGACATCAAGGGCTTCCAGGGCAGCGCCTCCACCGACGTGCCCGGCATTGGCCAGGCTGTCGAGGAACTCGGCTTGCAGGACCAGATCGCGGTTGTCGGCACCAGCCTGCCTTCGATTGCGGGCGACTTGCTTGAGACCGGCGCCATCGACGTGATCGGCGGCTGGGACCCGGCGGTCGCGGGCAAGGCCTGCAACAAGATCGCGCAGATGATCATCGCCGGCGAGGAAGTCGGCGAGGGCACGAACCTGGGCATCACCGGCTACGAGAGCCTGATCGCTGACGGCAACGTCCTCTACGGAAACGCCGCCATCTATATCACCCTCGACAACGTCGCGGATTACCCGTTCTAGCGTAATCAAGGGGAGGCGGGTGCACATCCTGGCCTCGCCTCCCCAGCCAGACGCAAGCAGGCGCGGGCGGATCCGCCTGCCGCGCCGGTTCTGCCAACCCATCCGCCGCCCATCCCTGAGCCACTCGCGCCATGTCTGACGAAATCATCCGCCTTACCGGCATCTACAAGTCCTTCGCCGGCGTCAGAGCGTTGATCGACGTCGACCTCACCATCGAACGCAGCAGGATACACTGTCTGGTTGGCGAGAACGGCTGCGGCAAATCGACTCTGATCAAGATTATCTCCGGCGTCTATACGCGCGACGCGGGCCGCGTCGTCATCAACGGCAAAGAATTCGACGAACTGCACCCCATCACCTCGATCCGCGAAGGCATCCAGGTCATCTACCAGGACTTCTCACTCTTTCCGAACCTGACGGTGGCCGAGAACATCGCGCTCAACGAGCAGTTGGCCGAGGGCCGGCGTCTCGTCAACTGGCGGGAAGTGCGCCGCATTGCGCAGGAAGCGCTGGCCCGCATCGAGGTGGACATTCCGCTCAACGCGCGGGTGGAAGACGTGTCCGTCGCCAACAAGCAGTTGATCGCGATCGCCAAGGCCCTGCGCCAAAACGCCCAGTTGATCATCATGGACGAGCCGACCAGCGCCCTGACCGAGCGCGAGGTGCGCGCCCTGTTCTCGGTGATTCGGCGGCTGCAACAGACGGGTATCGCCTTCCTCTTTGTCAGCCACAAGCTCAACGAAGTGCTGGAGATCTCCGAGACAATCGCGGTGATGCGCAACGGACGCATCGTCAGCGTTGGCGACCGCAGCGAGTACGATACGGAGCGGCTGACCTTCGAGATGACCGGGCAGAAGATCGCGGAGCGCAACTACGAGTTCACGCCCGATGTGGGCGCGCCGGCGCTGCTGCGCGTAGAGGGTCTCAACGCAGGCGCGGCGCTGCGCGACGTCTCGCTCGAGGTGCGCGCCGGCGAAATCGTCGGCGTCACCGGCCTGTTGGGGTCAGGGCGCACCGAACTCGCCCTCGCCCTGTTCGGCCTGCTCACCGTCGATTCGGGCGATATCTACGTGGAGAATAAGCCGGTCAGGATTCGCAGTGTGCAGGATGCGATCGCCCACGGCATCGGCTATGTGCCCGAAGATCGTCTGACCGAGGGACTGTTCCTAGAGCAGAGCATCGGTCGCAACGTGGTGGTGCGCACGGTTGAACGGCTGCGCGGCGCGCTGGGCTTCACCGATCTGCAAAAGATGGATGCGCAGGTGAAGGAATGGGTTGGGTCTTTGCGCATCAAGACGGGGAACCCTGACCTGCCCGCCAAGACGCTTTCCGGCGGCAACCAGCAGCGCGTCGTACTCGCCAAGTGGCTGGCGAGCAACCCGCGTATCCTCATTCTCAACGGTCCCACCGTCGGCGTGGACGTAGGCTCGAAGAACGAACTGCACGAGATGATTAAGCGCTTGGCCGGCGAAGGCATGGGTTTGTTGGTCATTTCAGACGATATCCCCGAACTGCTGCAGACGTGCAACCGCATTCTGTTGTTGCGACACGGGCGCATCGTAGAGGAGATCATGCCGCCGCAGACAGACGCGAACGAACTTGCCGCCAAGCTAGTCGAGGGGTAACGACGTGAATCGCCTATTGCGCAGCAACGAAGTCTTGGTCGCCGTGACCATCGTCGGCTTGTGCCTGATTGTAGGCATCAGCAACCCCGTCTTTTTCACCGTCGGCAACATATTTGACCTGATGCGCAGCAGCATTGTCATGGGCATCTTTGCCATGGGCGTGCTGATCGTGATCGTGTCGGGCGGAATCGACGTGTCGTTTACGGCCATCGCCGTTTTCGCCCTCTACTCGACGGTTCGCCTGCTCAACGCCTATGCGCCCGAAGCGCCGTTCTGGCTGGCCTTCGTCATTGCCGGCGCGATCGGCTTTGGGCTGGGCATGATCAACGCCTTTTTTATTGCCCGCTTCAACCTGCCGACGTTGATCGTCACGCTGGGCACGATGAGCATGTTTCACGGCTTTCTGCTCTTTGCCATCGGCAACACCATCGTCCGCGACCTGCCGCCGAGCTTGACGGCGTTCTCTCGCGCCACGCTCGTCCAGGTGCAGATGGAGCGAGGCGTCGCCAATCTGCACCCGGCCATCTTCTTCACGGCGGTCATTGCCGTGCTGGTCTGGCTGTTGATGGACTTCACCATGCTAGGCCGCGGCGTCTATGCCCTGGGCGGTGCGCGCGACGCGGCGGAGCGGGCAGGCTTCAATATCCGGCGCATTCAGTACTTCATCTATGGCCTGGTGGGGTTGCTGTCGGGGTTTGGGGGCATGATCTACGGCTCGCTCAACCGGCAGGCCAATCCGCAGGATATCGTCGGCTCAGAATTGAACGTGATCGCGGCCGTAGTGCTGGGCGGGGCGAGTCTGACCGGCGGGCGCGGCACGGTGATCGGGTCGTTGCTGGGCGTGGCGCTGGTGGTGATCGCCAACAACAGCCTGATCTTAATCGGCGTGCCATCGGTGTGGCAGCGCGTCGTCATCGGCTTGATCATCCTGGTCGGCACCGGGGTTCCGGCGATCCAAGAACGGCGCGCGCGCAGGCGAACGGGCGGGTCGGCGAGCGGCCCAACCCAACCGCTGCAGGCGGCGCCCGCTGCAGATTGAGCGCTTGCGTCGAATTCTCCGGTCTACCATTGTAAGGCGGGGCGTGTACATGGAACAGACAGCCAAGCGAAAGACGTTTGCCGGCTTCGCGCGAGGCGACAGCCATATTCTGCGCCTGCTGGCAATCGCCATCTTGATCTTTATCGCCTTCAGCTTTTTGCTTCCGGGCAAATTCTTCACGATCCGCAATATGCAGTCGATGGCGGTGCAGTTCCCGGAGTTCGGCATCCTGGCCTTTGCCATCCTGATCACCATGCTCACGGGCGGCATCGACCTGTCGATCGTGGGCACGGCCAATCTGTCCGCGATTTTCGCCGCGCTGATACTGACGCGGCTTGGCGGGGATGGCGCGCCGGCCTCGCCCGCCGTGGTCGCGCTGGCGATCTTGGCCGCGCCGGTTGTGGGCTCGCTGTGCGGCCTCTTGAACGGCTTGCTCGTGGCGCGCGTGGGCATCACGCCTATCCTGGCTACATTGGGCACGGGATCGTTGTTTACCGGCCTGTCCTACGTGATCACGGGCGGCCCGGCTATCACGACGACGCAGTTGGCCTTCATCGGCAACGGCTCGGTGCTGGGGATCCCCATCCCGGTGATCGTCTTTGCGGCGTTAGTCGTCTTTTTCTCGGTCACGCTCAACCGCACCGCCTACGGGTTCAACGTCTATATGTTGGGCACGAATGCCACGGCGGCGCGCTTTTCCGGCATCAACACGACGCGCGTGCTGCTGCGCACGTACTGGCTGGCGGGCTTGGTCGCGTCCATTGCCGGCGTGATCTTTCTGGCGCGGGCGAATTCGGCCAAGCCCGATTATGGCGCGTCGTTTGTGCTGCTGACAGTGCTGATCGCCATCCTCGGCGGCGTCAGCTACACGGGCGGGTCGGGCTCCGTGTCCGGACTGGTGTTGGCCGTGTTGTGTCTTCAGTTTCTCTCCACGGGCTTGAACATGTTAATGTTAGAACTGTCAGGCTCGAGCGCGGCGATCTTCTTCCGCCAGTTTGCCTGGGGCGCGCTTCTGCTGCTGGTGATGGCGCTCAACTACTACAGCCAAAAACGCCGTGAGAGAAACCGAGCCCCAAGCCAGGAGGCGACGCCCGCAGCCTGAGCGGGTGCGCCTCGCCCGTTCATCCTTTTTGCCTTCGCACCTTCGCCATCGACTAGACAGGAGCAACCGCCGTGATGACCAGCCGCGAGCGCGTAAGGCGTGCGCTGCGCTTTGAGTCGCCGGATCGGGCGCCGCGCGAGTTGTGGGCGCTGCCCGGCATCGCCATGTTCCGCCGCGACGAGATGGACGCGCTGCTGGCGCGCTATCCGTCCGATTTCGCCTCTCCTGCCGTGACGCACGGCACAGGCCCCGACGTCCGCTACGGCACGGGTTACCGCAGCCGCGGCACGCCCGCTGTCGTCGGGACCTACGTGGACGAGTGGGGCTGCCCCTTTACCGTGGCTGAGCCGGGCGTGATCGGCGAGGTCAAAGCCCCGCCGCTAGCCGATTGGCCGGCGCTCGACCATCTGCGCCCGCCCGACGAGATGCTGGAATTGGCCGATTTCAGCCAGGTCGACGCCGGCTGCGCGGCGACGGATAAGTACGTCCTGGCGGGCACGACGGTGCGCCCGTTCGAGCGCATGCAGTTCCTACGCGGCTCCGAGGCGCTGTTCATGGACCTGGCCTGGGGGCCTGCGGAGTTGCTGCGACTGCGCGACTTGGTGCATGAGTTCTTCCTGCGCGAGATCGAATGTTGGGTGCGCACAGACGTGGACGCCATCTCCTTCATGGACGATTGGGGCAGCCAGCGCGGGCTGCTCATCTCGCCCAAGATGTGGCGCGAGTTCTTTCGCCCGCTCTATGTAGAGTATGTGGACCTGATCCACGGTGCGGGCAAGCAGGTCTTCTTCCACTCGGACGGCCACATTTTCGACATCATTCCCGATCTGATCGAGATCGGCGTGGACGCGCTTAACTCGCAGCTTTTTTGCATGGACATCGAGGAGATCGGGCGGCGTTTCCGCGGCCGCATTACGTTTTGGGGCGAGATCGACCGGCAGCAGGTGTTGCCCTTCGGCACACCGGCGGACGTGACCGCGGCGGTGCGACGGGTGCGCGCCGCGCTGGACGACGGACGCGGCGGCGTGATCGCCCAGTGCGAGTGGGGCAACGACGTCCCCGCCGAGAATGTGGCTGCGGTGTTCGAGGCATGGCTGTAGACGTGGACCGGCGATCTAGGTTAGGCCAGGTCATAAAGCGGTCCAGCCGATATGAAATCGGGTAACGCGACCGCGCCTACGCCATACCCCGAACTGAATGACGTGCTGCACCTCATGGCGGCAAGCATGCAGGAGACACTGGGCGAGAATTTCACCGGCGTCTATCTGCAAGGCTCGTTCGCCGTGGGCGACTTCGACGTGCACAGCGATGTGGACTGGATCGCGGTTGTGGAAGAGGCGTTGTCTGCCGGCGAGACAGCGCCCGGTTTAGCCGCCCTTTTTCCGCCTACTGCCCAGACCAGTCAATAAGCGCTAGCCTTCTCGCCTTGGGATGTGCCGCGGGCATATGATACACTTTTGGTTGGGACGCTTTCTCGCGTGCTTTGACGTTTTCCACCTTGCCATTGTGCCGGGCTTGCAATGCCTGCTGTGAAATGGCGAATCTGTCACCTTTCCGATCGGTTATCTTCCCCCATTCATATGGCATTCCATTTTCTTTGCCTTGATTCGGAGCATTCTTTATGACTTCGTCTGCAGGACTTGCCGAGTCTAGTCTGCGAACGCCGCGCCGTTATGGCAGCCTGCGCCGCCGCGAGGCGATCATGGGCTATGTGTTCGCCGCGCCTTGGATCCTCGGTTTTGTGTTCTTTATCGCCGGGCCTATGTTGGCCAGCATCATATTGTCGTTCACCAACTGGGATCTGCTCTCGCCGATCAGGTTCGTGGGTTTTGGCAACTATAACAAATTGCTCTTCAACGATCCGCTGCTTTACCAATCCCTCAAGGTGACAAGCATCTATGCCTTTGTCAGCGTTCCGCTGCAGGTGGCTTTGGGGCTGGTACTGGCGATCCTGCTCAATCAGAAGATCAAGGCGCTGTCGTTCTTCCGTTCGATCTACTATCTGCCCTCGGTGATCGGCGGCATTTCGGTCGCCATCATGTGGCGCTGGATATTGGGCACGCAGTTCGGCATGGTCAACACGCTGTTGAGCTACGCCGGCATCGAGGGTCCGGCGTGGCTGGGCGACCCGCAATGGGTGCTGGTTTCGTTCATCATCATGAGCCTGTGGGGCACGGGCGGGGCTATGCTGATCTACCTGGGCGGCTTGCAGGGCATTCCCAGCGAATTGTACGAAGCCGCCGACGTCGACGGGGCCGGGCCGATCCCCAAGTTTCTGCGCATCACGGTGCCGATGATGACGCCAGTCATCTTCTTCAACATGATCATCGGCATTATCCATGCGTTGCAGGAGTTTGTGGCGCCGTTCGTCATGACAGGGGGCGGCCCCCACAATTCCAGCCTGTTTCTGGTGCTCTATCTCTATCGCAACGCCTTTCAGATGTTCCAGATGGGCTATGCATCGGCCATTGCTTGGGTGCTCTTTATCTACATCATGATTCTGACCGCATTGGTCGTCCGCTCTTCGGCGGTCTGGGTCTATTACGAAGGGTCGGCAAAGGGTAGGTAAGCATGAATATGACACAGACCTGGGCGCGACCACGCCGGCGCCCGTTTCGATGGAGCGCTTTCCTTTCGCGGGCGGCGATCTATGGCGTATTGATCGCCGGCGCCGTAGTCGTCATGTTGCCCTTTGCCTGGACGCTCTCCACCTCTCTGAAGGCGCCGAGCGACATCTTCGTGTTTCCGCCGCGCTGGATACCCGACCCTATTATGTGGTCGAACTACCCGGAGGCGCTGACCTCTTATCCCTTTGGGCGCTGGCTGCAAAACACGCTGTTTGTCGTCGTTTTTTCGACAATTGCCACGTTGATTTCGTGCAGCATGGTCGCCTATTCCTTTGCACGACTGCGCTGGCCGGGGCGCGACATCCTCTTCCTCGTGCTGCTTTCCACCATGATGCTGCCGGAGCAGGTCTCGCTGATCCCGACCTTTATCGGATTTCGCTACTTAGGGTGGGTCAACACGTTCCTGCCGCTGATCATCCCGCCGCTCTTCGCCCGCAACGCCTTTTACGTGTTCCTTTTACGCCAGTTCTTTATGACCATCCCGCTCGACTTGGACGACGCCGCGCGCATCGACGGCGCGGGCTATTTCGCCATCTATTCGCGCATCCTGCTGCCCATGTCGAAGCCGGCGTTGGCGATCGCCGGTATCATGTTCTTCCAGTTCAAGTGGAAAGAGTTCTTTGCCCCGCTGATCTACCTACATGATAGCGAGAAGTACACCATTGCCCTGGGGCTGCGCGCCTTCCAAAGCCCAACGTGGGGCACGGACTGGCATTTGATGATGGCGGCGAATATTGTCTTTATGTTGCCGCTCATCGTGATCTTCTATTTCGCACAGCGGTATTTTATCCAGGGCATCGTATTCACCGGCGTCAAGGGGTAAGCGCATGGCGAAGGCCGCACAGGCGGCGATGCGCACCGAACCGAGTGTAACCGATACGCTGAACCATTCAACTGACCAGGAGGAAAAGCAATGCGTACGAATCGATTGACACGGCGCACGTTTCTTCGTTTTACCGGCGTAGCTGCGGGCGGAGCGTTTCTGGCGGCCTGCGCGCCGGCCGCAGCGCCAGGGGCTGCCGAGGGCGGTGCGACCGCTCCGGTAGAGGTGCGGCTGATGGCTTGGGGCAACCCTACCGAGGTCGAGGCGCGTGAGGCCACGATCGACATGTTCCATGAGGCCAACCCCGGCATCAGCATCAAGTTCCAGCACACGCCCGACAACTACTACGACAAACTGCAGACAATGTTGGCGGGCGGCGACATCCCCGATGTGATCTACATCGGCAACGGCGACATCCCCTCGTATGCCACGCGCAACCAGCTTGCGTCGTTCGACCCGCTGATCGAACGCGACCAATTCGACACGTCGGACATCTTCCCGCGCAACCTGGCGCTGTACAACGTGGACGATGTGCAGTACGGCTTCCCGGCTGATGCGCCTAACCAGCAGTTGTTCTACAACGTCACCCGCTTCCAAGAGGCCGGCATCGATCTGCCTTCGTCCGACTGGGCCGATCCTTCCTGGGATTGGGACACGTTCGTCGAAGCGGCCAAGGCGCTGACCAACAAAGAGCAGAACCAGTGGGGCTGGCAGACGAAGCGCGACTTCCGCGCCTGGTGGATCTGGGTCAAGGCCAACGGCGGGTCGTTCTTCAGCGAGGACGGCTCCGCGTGTCTGCTCAACGAAGAGCCTGCCGTGGAGGCCTTCCAGTTCCTGGCCGATCTGATCCACGTGCATCAAGTCGCGCCCACCATCGATGTGGCGTCGGAGATGGGTTCGGCCGAGCTGTTTGAGGGCGGCATAACGGCTATGGAAACCTGGTGGCCCGCCATCGGTCGCATGCGCACCAATATCCAAGCCTTCGAGTGGGATGTCGCCCCGCACCCAGAGGGAGACGCCGGCAAGGCGACCTCCGGCGGCGGCACCGGCCATGCCATCGCCCAGGCCTCCAAGCAAATGGACTCCGCCTGGGAGTTCGTCAAGTTCATGATCTCGACCCCGGCGGTGGAGAAATGGACGGAGATCATGGGTATCGTGCCGCCGTTGCAGTCTGTGGCGGAGACCGATACCTTCCTGCAGCCCGGCAAGCCGCCGGCGCACATCACCGTCTTCACGGAAGGCAACAACTACCTCTTCCCGGATCCGCGCCACACCAAGTTCCCGCAGGCGCGCCTGATCGCGGAAACGGAGTTGGACTTCCTATGGACGGGCGCACGCACGGCGCAGGAGGTGGCGGACTCCATCACCGTGCAGGTCAATGCGTTGATCCAGGAAGGCTAGGCGCGCATGCCCTAGTCGTGTACGACGCCGGACGGAAACGGCACAGCATCGTTTCCGTCCGGCTGTATCGCCCCTGCGGCCCGTCAGCGGACCGCTCACCACCAACCGCGTAAGGGATCGCCATGAGCAGCCGACCGAACATCGTAATCATTATGACCGACCAGCAGCGGGCGGACGTCTCCGCACGCGAAGGTTTTCCGCTGGACACGACGCCTTTCATAGACGAACTGGCGAGCCGCGGCGTGTGGTTTTCGCGCGCCTATACGCCTGTGCCCATCTGCGCGGCGGCGCGCATCAGCCTGCTGACTGGACGCTATCCGAGCGCGCACCGCGTGCGCGAGAACCGCGGCATCCAGTATGCTACGTATCACCAGGACTTGATCGACGTTTTGCAGGCCAACGGTTACGCCACAGCCTTGAGCGGCAAGAACCACTCGCATCTAACGCCCGAACGCGTGGATCACTGGCTCCACCTCCATCATGGCGGCGGCGAAGGCGAAGAACGCACGCCGGATGAGAAAGCCTTTGACGAGTGGCTGAGAGCGCTCAATCATGGCGTAGGCCAGGAACCCACGCCCTTCCCGCTAGAATGCCAGGGTCCCTATCGGGCGGTCAGTTCGGCGCAATCGTGGATTCGCTCCCTAGAGCGCGACCGGCCGTTTTTTCTCTGGCTCTCCTTTGCCGAACCGCACAACCCGTACCAGGTTCCCGAACCCTACTTCTCGATGTTCCCGCCGGAGGATCTGCCGTCGACGGCGACGGATAAGTCTGCGCTGGAGAAGAAGAGCTTCAAATGGCAGTGGACGCGTCGCTTGGGCGAACACGCTTACCCAAACTACGATGATCTGATCCCGCGCGCCCGCGCCAACTACTTCGGCATGTTGCGCCTGCTCGACGACCAGGTGCGCCGCTTTGTCGACTTCCTGCGCGACGAGCAGATCCTCGATAATACGCTGGTCATCTTCATGTCCGACCACGGCGATTTCGTGGGCGAGTACGGCCTGATGCGCAAGGGGCCGGAGATGCCCGAAGTGTTGATGCGCGTCCCGCTCCAGATCACCGGCCCCGGCATTGCCGCCGCAGACCAGGCGCGCCAGGACCATGTGTCGCTGACGGACATCATGCCCACGCTGTGCGAGGCCATCGGCGCGGAGATCCCGCGTGGCGTGCAGGGGCGCAGCCTGTGGCCGATGCTGACGGGCGAGGAATACCCGCATGATGAGTTCGCCTCAGTCTATGCCGAGCAGGGCTTCGGCGGGCTGCACTACACCGAGGATGACCCGCTTAGCCTGGAGCACTGTATGATGCCCGGCCCGATCTCGCCCACCTTCGACGAACTGAACACCTATTCGCAAAGCGGAACCATGCGCATGTTGCGCAAGGGCGACTGGAAGCTGGTTATGGACATGCAGGGGCGCGGCCAATTCTTCAACCTAGCCGTCGACCCTTACGAAGTGAACGATCTGTACGACTCGGCGGAACACGCCGAAGTGCGTTGCGCTATGCTGGCTGACCTGCTGGCCTGGACGATTCGCTCGCAAGACCCGCTGCCCTACCCGGTGGGGCGCTATATCTACAAGCGCGACCAGCGCAATTACTACGCACCCTACGCCTGAGGCGCACGCCGGACGCGCCTGCAACGCCGCGCCCTGATACGGGCGGAAGGAGATACCGATGGGGGGCATGACCTCTAGAGAACGCGTCATCCGCGCCATCCGGCGCGAGCCGACCGACTGCGTGGCGGCGATGCCTTATATGTACGACATCGCCGCAGTCACCGCCGGCGTGTCACTGCGCGACTTCTACACAGACCCGCGCACGATGGTCGAGGCGCAACTCGTGTTGCACGACAAAGTTGGCCAAGACGTGATCGCCATCGGCGCCGACAACTACTACATCGCCGAGGGCTTTGGCTGCATCACCACGCGCAGCGAAGACGAGCTGCCGTCGCTGGAAACCCCCCCGCTCGCCGACATCAACGACGTCTTCGACCTGGAGGTCCCCGATCCCTACAAAGATGGGCGCATGCCGGTCATGTTGGAGGGGATACGCCTGGCGCGCCAAGCCGTGGGCGAAGAGGCGGTGGTGCGCTCGCCGGGGACGGGGCCGTTTGCCCTGGCCTCGTACTTAATCGGGACGCAGGAATGGCTGATGGAGATCGCGTTGATCGAGGCCGGCATCGAGGGGGCCAATGAAAAGGCGGTCCTGCACGCCCTGGAATTGACTACCGAGGCGTTGATCCGCTTCGGCAAGGCGTGCTGGGACGCGGGCGCGGACATCTTGCACAACGGCGATTCGCTGGCCTCGTGCAACGTCATCTCGCCGCGCACGTATGAGCGCTTCGCCTACCCCTATCAGAAGCGGGTGTTTACGGCCTGGGCCGAACACGGCGTCACGCGCAAGCTGCTGCACATTTGCGGCGACAGCACGAAGGTGCTGCATCTCTACGCGGACACAGGCGCGGACATGGTGGAGATCGACAACGCCGTGGATATGGCGGTCGCCAAACGACTGATCGGCGACCGCGTAGCCGTCGTCGGCAACGTCCACACCGTGACGGAACTCCTGCAGGGCACGCCCGAATCGGTCGCGACCTCGGCGCAGCGCTGCATCGACGACGCCGGCTCTGGGGGCGGCTTCCTGTTGGGGTCGGGTTGCATTGTGCCTCGCTACGCGCCGCTGGAGAACATGCAGGCGATGGTGCGCGTGGCCCACAGCCAGCCCTATCCAGGCATGTGATCCGCCGCGGCTGGAAAGAAATCGTCTAAACAGAATTGTTGTACTTTTAGGCAAACCCGACTAAAATTCAAGTAGCCCGCTCGTGAAAGGTTGATCCGGGCAGCCCTTTTGCATCCGTACTCGAACCGCCCCGGCCTGCCGATTCACTCGCGGCATCTTCTTCGCCGCGGTATGCCGGTAGCGCCGGCGGCTTTCTTATCACCGTTCCGCTTAATAAGGAGAACTGAATATGAAACCCGTCACTCTCGGCCTTATCGTAGGCAATCGCGGCTTTTTCCCCAGCCATCTTTGTGAGAGCGGTCGCGCTGAGATGATCGACCTGCTGGAAAAGGCCGGCTTCAAGGTCATCGCGCTCTCGCCGCAAGACACGCCGTACGGCACTGTGGAAAGCCTCGAGGACGCCCACAAGTGCGCGGAGTTGTTCGACGCCCATCGCAAGGAGATCGACGGCGTCGTGGTGACGCTGCCCAACTTCGGCGATGAACGCGCCGTCGCCAACAGCCTGCGCTGGTCGGGCCTTGACGTGCCCGTGCTGATCCAGGCCTATCCCGATGCCGTAGACAGCATGACCATCGCCGACCGACGCGACAGCTTCTGCGGCAAGATGTCGCTGTGCAACAACCTGCGCCAGTACAAGATTCCCTATACGCTGACCCGTCTGCACACGGTGGCGCCGTCGAGCCCGAGCTTTATGCAGGACCTGGCCGACTTCGCCGCCATGTGCCGCGTCACCAGCAGCTTGCGCAACCTGCGCATCGGCGCGCTGGGCGCTCGCCCCACGAACTTCAACACCGTGCGCTTCAGCGAAAAGCTGCTCGAGAACAGCGGCATTTCCATCGAGACGCTGGACATGTACGAACTCTTCGGCTGGATTGACGCGTTGGACGACGATGACGCAGCAGTCTTGGCGAAGCTAGCCGAGATCAAGGATTACGTGCAGACCGCAGGCGTGTCTGCGGAAAATCTCCTCAAGATGGCGAAGTTCGGCGTGGCTGTCGACGGCTGGATGAAGCGCACCGAGTTGCAGGCCACGGCCATCCAGTGCTGGACTGCGATGGAGGAGTTCTTCGGCGTCGTGCCCTGCACCGTCATGAGCATGATGAGTAACTCGCTCGTGCCCAGCGCCTGCGAGGTCGACATCATGGGCGCGCTGGCGATGCACATCTTGGCCCAGGCCAGCCAACTGCCCAGCGCCATCGTAGACTGGAATAACAACTACGGCGAAGACCCGGACAAGGCCGTGATCTTCCATTGCAGCAACTTGCCCAAGGACATCTTCAAGAAGCAGGGTGAGGGCAGCCCGGAAATGTACTATCAGGAGATCATTGCCGGCACCGTAGGCGCCGACAACACCTACGGCACGATCTACGGCCGTATCCAGCCCAACGACTTCACCTACCTGCGCGTCAGCACCGACGACCTGGACGGCAAGGTGCGCGCCTATGTGGGCGAAGGTGAGTTCACCGACGACGCGCTGCTCACCTTCGGCGGCTACGGCGTGGTGCGCGTGCCCGAGTTCCAGAAGCTGCTGCAGCACATCTGCGACAACGGCTACGAGCATCATGTCAGCGTCAATCCGGCCAAGACGGCGGCCGCGATTTACGAAGCCCTGACCAAGTACAAGGGCTGGGATGTGTACCGCCACAGCTAATTGTCGTCCACGGGCCGGTTTGGTGCGCCAGGCCGGCCCGTTTTCTTTGCACTTGCCCCTGCTGTTAGTCAAGAGAGAGGCATGGCGCCAATGAGCGCCAAATACGCAATTGGCATTGACTTCGGCACCGAGTCCGGCCGCGCGCTGCTCGTGGATGTGGCCGACGGACGTGAGCTCGCCACTGCCGTGTACAGCTATTCCAACGGCGTGATCGACGAATACCTGCCCGGCACGAACATCCGGCTTGAGCCGGACTGGGCTTTGCAGGACCCGAACGACTACATCGAAGTGGTGAAACGCACCGTGCCCGCTGTGTTCAAGGAGAGCGGCGTCGACCCGGCGGATGTGATCGGCATCGGCATCGACTTCACGGCCTGCACCATGCTGCCCACCAAAGCGGATGGCACGCCGCTGTGCCAGGTTCCGGAACTGCGCAACCATCCCCACGCCTGGGTCAAGCTGTGGAAGCATCACGCAGCCCAGCCCGAGGCCGACCGCATCAACGAGGTGGCGCGCGAGCGAGGCGAACCTTGGCTGGACTACTACGGCGGCAAGATTTCGTCCGAGTGGTTCTTCAGCAAGGCCCTGCAGATCCTCAATGAGGCGCCGGAGATCTACCGCGAGGCCGACCGCATGTTGGAAGCGGCGGACTGGGTCATTTGGCAGTTGACGGGCCGCGAGACGCGCAACACCTGCACGGCAGGCTACAAGGCCATCTACCAGAAGGGCGAGGGCTATCCGCTCCGCGACTACTTCGCTGCGCTGCATCCGGGCTTTGCCGGCGTGGTGGACGAGAAGATGAGCCGCGATCTGGTCCCTCTTGGCGCCAAGGCGGGCGGTCTGACGGAGGAGGCCGCGGGTTGGACCGGCCTGCGCCCCGGCACGGCTGTAGCCGCCGCCATTGCCGATGCGCACGCTACGCCCCCCGCAGCCCAGGCCATCGAGCCCGGCGTCATGACCATCATCATGGGCACGAGCAACTGCCATATGGTGCTGGCGACCGAGCGCAAGAAGGCGCCCGGCATGTGCGGCGTCGTGGAGGACGGCATCGTGCCCGGCCTGTACGGCTACGAGTCCGGCCAGAGCGGCGTCGGCGACATCTTTGCCTGGTTCGTGGACAATGCCGTGCCGCCTGAGTATCACGCGGCGGCCAAGGAGCGTGGCGTCTCGGTACATACGTTGCTGGAGGAAGAGGCCGCCAAGCAGAGGCCCGGCGAACATGGCCTGTTGGCGCTGGACTGGTGGAACGGCAACCGCTCCACCCTGGTGGACGTGGAACTGAGCGGCCTGCTGATCGGCGCTACCCTCGCCACTACCGCGCCCGACATCTACCGCGCGCTGCTTGAATCGACCGCCTTCGGCACGCGCGAGATCATCGAGGGATTCGCCGACAACGGCGTGCCCGTCGACAGCATCGTCGCCGCCGGCGGCCTGCCCGACCGCAACAAACTGCTCATGCAGATCTACTGCGACGTGACCAACCGCGAGTACCGCGTGGTGCGCAGCGCGCTGGCCGGCGCCCTGGGCGCGGCGATGCACGGAGCGGTCGCCGCGGGCGCGGAGGCGGGCGGCTATGCCGACATCTTCGAGGCTTCCAAGCGCATGGGCGGGCTGAAGGACATCGTCTACCGGCCTATCCCGGAGAACGTGGTGGTCTACGACAAGATGTACGCCGACTATAAGAAACTGTACGATTACTTCGGCCGCGGCGAGAACGACGTGATGAAGCGCCTGCGTGCGCTGCGCCGCGAAGCCTTGGCGAACAACGGCTAGGCGGATCGCCTGCCCGCCGGTTGCACGGCCTTGCTGTAAGACCGTGCAACCGGCCGTG
>JASGTU010000175.1 GCA_030058085.1 Chloroflexota bacterium | reverse complement strand
CCGCTCGACGTCTTGTACACCACGCCCCGGTTCGTCACCGTGGCCCCGCCGGCCGCCGTCACGTTGCCGCCCAGCACCGCCGACGTCGCCGCCACCGAACTCTCCGGCAGCGTCGTCACCGTCGGCGCCGAATAATCGCCGATGTAGGCATCGTCGATCAGGAGGCGCTCGCCCGCCGTCTGCTGGATACGCACGATGATGTTGTCGCTGGCGTTGTTCAGATCGTTCGACCACAGGGTATAAGTCGTGGTGGGACTGATCGCGCTGCCAATGTCCGTAAACGCGCCGCCGTTGACGCTGTATTGGACTTTAAACTTGGGCTGAGGACTCTGGTCCCAGGCGCGATACCAGAACGAGATATTGCCGACGCCGCCGTCCTTGCCGTTACCGTCAGAGCCTTGATACTGGAGGTAGTTGTTAGCTCCCGTAGATGCCAGGCGGGCGCAAGAACCCGAACGAGCAGTCGCACTGCGCAATCCGCTGTTGATGCGCCAGCCAGAAGCTGTCTGGTCAGTATAGCTGGTGCCAAAAATGCTGTCGAAATTTTCGCTCACGGCCGCCTGCGCGACATGCGGAATGGCGACAGCGAGGAATCCCGCCGCGAGCGCCGCCCACATGACGGTGGCCTTTCGACTGGCCGTTGTGCGTTGCGGGGACTTCGTCTCCGCCGTCTGCCCGTTGGAGGCGCGCACCAGGTGCCGTGAAAGATGTTGATGCATGCTCATTTTTTGTTCCTCCCGGTGGGGATCGGTCCGTCCATCGTCGTTTCTGGAAAGTGTTTTGCAGGGGTTTGTGTTCATAGCATCCTCGCATTTGATGCCATCTGCACATGCTCCAGTCCCCCGCGCCGCATGAGGGCGCCGGGAGACTGGGTCAATTCAATGAAATCGGGGTTTTCGCGCAAAGCAGCCAAATCGGTGTCTGTGCGGGCATTTTCCCGCAATGCGGCGTCGTAGAGGAACGCCTGGCGCAGAGCCGCCAGCGCCTCGTCCGCGCGCCCGCCCTTGGCCAGAAGGCAACCCTTGTTGTAAGCGACGATACCCAGCTTGCGGTCGAGGTTTATCATCTCCGCCTCAGAAATCGGGCCGGCCTCCGAACGGGCGGCCACGGCGCGGCGCCAACAGGCCAGCGCGTTTTCGTATTGCGCCAGGATCAGGTCGTACTCCCGCAGGGCACGCGCTTCGTCCTGGACCCAGAAGTGCATTTCCCGCGCGAAATCGTAGGCGGCCGCGAACGCGCCGATATCCGCGGCCAGCAGCCGCACCAGCGCCGGCTGGCCCGCCCAATCCGGATCGTTCCGGGACAGGTAATCCCCGAATCCCGCTTGCGCCGCTGGCGCCAGTTCCCGGGCCTTCTCCAGACAAGCGACGGCGTTCGGCTCGTCGCCCAGATGCAGCGCCTGCCAAGCCATCCCGCGGTAGAAATCGGGTGCCGCAGGCTGCAGTTCCACGTACGCGCTCAGCGCCAGAATAGCACCACGGTGGTCGCCTGCCGCGCTGCGCAGCTTGGCTTCGATATCCGCGCCGAGCAAGGGAGAAAGGCCTTTGGTCTTCGCCGTAGCCAAATATCGCTTCGCCGCCGCCAATTCGCCTTGCCGATACGCCAGCCTGGCCCGCAGTGCCCAGGTTTCTTCGAAGTGGGGATCCGCCTGAATCGACCGTTCCAATTCGGCCTTCGCCAGTTCCAGACGGAAGGCATCGATATGGGACAGCGCCGTTCCGTTCAGCGCCACGGTGGCGTTTGGCACGCGCTCCAGCACGCGGGTCCAGAGCGTCTCGCTCGACCGCCAGACCCGGCTCTGCGCGAAGGTCAGCCCGCCCCAGACCAGCAGCAGCGCCGCCACCGCCGCGATCCGCAGCGGCCGGGCCGCGCCCGGCCGCCGCACCCACCGAACCAGCCCGTACGCCAGCAGCATCAGAAAGCCGATGCCCGGAATATAGAAAAACCGGTCCGCCACCATGTAACGGATGCCGATGGGCACCAGGCGCGACACCGGCAGCAGCGCCGTCATGAAAAAGAAAACGCCGAACGGAACCAGCCGCAGCCCCCGCCGCCGGGAATAGGCGGCCAGCCCCGCCGCCAGCGCCGCCACCCCCAGCAGGGCCAGGACATACAGCACCGTCGTCGCCACCCCCGACGTCGGCACCGGCACATAGGCCGTCAGGCCGACCGGCCACACCGTCTTGCCGACGAACCAGAAGAAATTCCAGCAGGCCATCATCGCGTTCTGCACCACGTTGCCGACTTCGCCGCCGCGGATGATGCCGTAGCCGGTGTGGGTCCGCAGCGTGATCCCCGTGAAAACGAGGCTCAGCCCCGCGAACGGCAGCAGCCACGGCCGCTTCCACTGCTCCGCCAGCGGTCTCCCCAGGTAGAGATCGCACAGCACCAGCACCGCCGGCAGCGTCACTGCCATCGGCTTCGACAGCAGCGCCAGCAGCCCCGCCGCGACCGACGCGGCAAACCAGCGGATCCGCTCCGTCTCGCGGAAGCGCAGGTACAGAACCATCGCCCCCAGATAGAACAGCGCGCACAGCACGTCCTTGCGCTCGGCAATCCACGCCACCGACTCGACGTGCAGCGGATGCACGGCGAACAGCGCCGCCGTCAGCCACGCCCACGCCCGGTCCGCGCGCAGCCTGCGCAGCAGGACATAGACCAGCAGCACGTTCAACGCATGGATCGCCACATTCGTCGCCCTGTACACCCACGGCGTCAGGCCCGCCAGCCGATGCTCGACCATCAGCGTCAGCTCCGCCAGCGGCGTGTACTGCCCGTTCGGAATCGGCCCGTTTTGCGGTTCAAGCCGGAAGAGGTCAACGACGTTGGCCCACGACATCTGGTGAATCCGGAAATTGTGCGTCACGTAGTACGGATCGTCCCAGTCGAGGAACCCGCCCCGCAACGCGGGCAGCATCGGGACAATGGCCAGCAGCAGCAACCCCGCCAGCGCCAGCCGGAACGCCCGGCGCCGATGCGACATCGTGCGCGCCTCGGCCGGTTTCAAACTGTTGGCGTTCGAGACCATCGTGTTATCCCAAAGGGGTCAGTCCTGGCATTGTCGCATTTCGGCGCAAAGGGGTCAGCCCGTGAATTGTAGCATTTTTGCGTTTAGGCCCGGGGGCGTTCTCCGCCGGCGGCGCGCCGTCGGCACGGCCGGCCCGATGACCGGCTGTTGGCCGCCGTCGCCCCGACGTCCGCCCGAATAAGTGACCCCACAAGCGACCCGTGAAAAACTTCACCCGTTCATCGCCCGCCAGATGTGCTGTTTGTTGTTGCATGTTCA
>JASGTU010000174.1 GCA_030058085.1 Chloroflexota bacterium | reverse complement strand
TCGCGCTGCGAGCGGTAGATGGCCGAAAACATCTCCACCACCTTGCGCCCTTCCTCGCCGGTAACCATCGGCTCCCGGTCCTCGATCACCGCGTCCAGAAAATCCTCGATCTGCAGCTTGTGATAATAGGACATGGGGTCCAGCCGCTTGGCCGTGGCGCGGTCCTCCTCCTGCCAGACGGACAGCAGATGCTCCTCGCCGGGGACGCTCCAGATGTCGTTGACCGGCGGCTCCACCTCGGTGGTGACGCCTGCAATAAAGGGCGAACCGCCCTCCGTCTGCGCGCCGACCGACGCGCCGTTCGTGCCGTGGATGTGGATTTTGCCGTACAACCCCGGCTTCTGCGAATTGCTCACCAAGATCTGGCCCAGCGCGCCGCTCTTAAAGCGCAACACCGCGATCGCCGTGTCCTCCACCTCGACAAACGGATGGTTCACGTTGTCCCAATAGCCGAACAGTTCGTCGATCTCCGAGTCCATCAGCCATTGCAGCATGTCGAGCTGGTGCGGCGTCTGGTTGACGAGCACGCCGCCGCCCTCGGCATCCCAACGCCCGCGCCACGCGTCCGAGCGGTAATAGGCCTCGTCGCGCCAGCCCATGACCACCAGCGTGCCCAGCGCCGGCTTGCCGATCTTGCCGGCGCGGATGGCCTCGGCCATGCGCGCCACGGGCGGGTAGAGGCGGCGCTGGCTGACCACGCCCAGCTTGACGCCTGCGGCGCGGCAGGCCTCAATGGCCCGGTCGGCGTCGGCCAAGTCCGAAGTGAGCGGCTTTTCTACCAGCGAATGCACGCCCTTCTGCGCCGCAGCCGCGATCACGCCGGCGTGAGTCGGGTGCGGCGTACAGATCGAGATCATCTGCACGCCGGCGTCGTCGATCATCCGCTCCAGATCGGCGTAACCGCGCACGCCGTAGCTCTTGGCGAACGCGTCTGCCCGGCTTTGGTCCACGTCAAAAGCCGCCACGAAATCCGAGTGCGGCAGCGCCTTTAAGGCCTGGGCGTGCGTATGCCCGACCTTGCCGCAACCAACCAGGGCGGTGCGAATCTTCTCGGTCATGCTTGCTCTCTCTCAATCCAGTCAGGTTTTGGTTTCGGCGTAAAAGGTGGGGGAACAGTCTACCTTCAATCTGGATATAAGCCTGTCAATTGTCCAGAAATTCGCCCCAATATTAACGCCCTGCCCAGCCCTTGAACAAATCCTCAAAGGGCAAGTCCTTCGGCCCTTGTGTGGTATTGGACGCGTCGGCCGCGTCACATCGGCACCTTGACCAGGACACGCGAACGAGAGCTTTTTTACATTCATCGCGCAATATGTTATCAATTGCCAATTGCACATCATCACAACGCCGATATTCACGCTAGACTAGGAACATATCGCCCATGCGCGCCGTCCAGGTGATTGCCCCAGGCCAGGTCGTCTTCGTCGAAACGCCCAAGCCGGAACTCAAGCCCGGCCATGCCCTTGTCCGCACGCGCCGCCTCTCCCTCTGCGGCAGCGACGTCCACATGATCTACCACTCGCTGCTGCACAAATACCCCTTCCCGCCCGGCACCTCCGGCCACGAAATGGTCGGCGTCGTCGAAGCCGTCGACCCGCCCGACAGCCCCATCCAGCCCGGCGACCTGGCGCTCACCCTGGTCATGGGACACCGCTCAATGGCCGAGTACTACCTGGCGCCCGTGGAACATGTCTTCCCCCTCCCGCCCGGCAAGCCCATCGAGCACTACCTCCAGGCCCAGCAACTCGGCACCGTCATCTACGCCTCCAAACGCCTGCCCAACCTGCTCGACCGCACCGTCGCCGTGATCGGCCAAGGCTCCGCCGGCCTCTGGTTCAACCTGATGGCGCGGCGCATGGGCGCCAAACAGGTGATCGGCGTCGACATGCAAGGCCACCGGCTCGCCCTCTCCGACTACTACGGCGCCACCCACACCGTCCACAACGCCGAAATCGACGCGGCCGCAGCCGTGTCCGAAATCACCGGCGGGCGCATGGCCGATGTCGTCGTCGAAGCCGCCGGCGAGGTCTCCGCCATCCACCTCGCCATCGACCTAGCGCGGTCCTTCGGCTTTGTGCTCTATTTCGGCGTGCCGCGCACCGCAGGCCTGCCCGACATCCCCTTCCCCTTCGAGCCCTTCTTCCAGAAATGCCTGCAGGCCCAGGCCATCGTCAACGCCATGGAGGAGCCGAACCAGTCCTCCACCCGCCTCGCCCTCGAACTGATCGCAAACGGCGTCGCAGACCCCGGCCCCATGCTCACCCATCACTTCCCGTTCGACCAGGTGTTGGACGCCTACGAGCTGCAACGCACCCCCGACGAAGGCGCGGTCAAGATCGTCATCGACATGCCCGAATAGCCGGGCCCCTATGCCGCCAATGCAAACGGTCCATGCCGGCGGGCGACGCTGCCCATCGGCATGGACCGTTTCGCGCGTAACGGGCGACCGACCTACTCGGCCGCGCGCGCCATCACGAAGTCAAGCGTCAGCGTGATGCCGTCCGTCACGCGCAGGATGTTGGCAATGCTCGGCACGGGGATGTTGAAGCTCTCCAGCGTCGTCGCCAACGTCGCCGTACCGCTCAGGCGGTCGCCTTCCAGCGTCGCCGTCACCTCCCACACCACCTCTTGCGTCGTCTCCTTCACCGTCATATCACCCGCCAACTGGAACGCGATAGGCTCGCCCTCCTGCGGGTCCGCAGGGAAGCTGCGCACCTCGCGCACGTCGAAGACGGCAAGCGGGTAGGTCGACGACTCCAGCCACTGCCGGCGGATGGCGCGATCGCGCTGCGACCGGTCGCTGCGCAGCGTGCTGATGTCCACGACGAACGGGTCGAACTCGCTGGCCGCGGGGTCGTCATAGTTGAGCGTCATGCCGCCCTGCACCTGGCTCGTGGCGCCGATCGCGGTCGCCAGCGTGTTGTTGTCGCTGATGAATACCTCGTTGATCGAGTAGCGGGCTTCGCTTTCCTCGGGCACGATCACGAACTGCGCCAAGCGCGGCCCTTCCGCATCGCCGACTTGCGCCGCGGGTTCCGCCGCCGGCTCTGCCGTCGCAGCAGGAGGTTCCGCAGTCGGAGGCAGCGGCGTCGCCGTGGCTGCCTCCGTCACAGCCAGGGCGGGCGCGGTCGCCGGTTCCGTATCGGCAGAGGACGAGCAGGCCGCCAGGAGGAGCCCCGCCCCCAGCAGCGCGACTGCGGCGCAGCGCCGTATGAACTGCCGAGTGATAGGCCGTATGCTGTGCTGTACGATCATGGCCGTCTACTGGGGCGGGGCCGGCAGGTTCTCGACCGGCGGCAGGCTCTTCAGGAAGGCGGCGATCGCCAACCGATCCGCGTCGGTCAGGCGGGACGTGCCGCGGTCCGCCACCTGCTTCATGGCGGCGTGCGGCTCCATGCCGTCGTCATACAGGCCCGTCGCCAGGAAGGCGGCGATCTCCTCCTCGCCCCACAGGCCGAGTCCGGTCGCCTCGTGGGGCGTGAGGTTGGGCGCCACCGTGTTTTGGAAAGGCGCGCCCGCCAGCATCATGCCCTCGATGGGGCTGCCGCTCTCATCCACCGGCGTGTGGCACATGCCGCAGCGCGCCAGCGAGGCCAAATACGCGCCCCGCTCCACCGGGTCGGTCGGCGCGACTGCAGGGGCCGCCATTTCGCCCTCATATGCCGGCGGGTCAAAAGCCAGATCACGGTCAGGGATCGGATTCTCCACCGGTTCCAAGCTGCGCAGATAGGCGATCAGGTTGTAGACGTCCTCGTCCGCCATGCCCGCGTAGCGCGGCATGATGAACAGGTTGCCGCCGCCCGGACGCTTGCCATAGCGGATGGCGTCAGCCAGTTCCGGGTCGCTGAGGCCGGCGATGCCGGTCGCTAGGTCCGGGGTCAAGTTACGCGAATGCACCACGCCGAAATCGCCTTCGAACTTGTTGCCGCCTGCCAGTGCGCCCAAATCGCCGTTGAAGTGGCAGCCGCAACCGACCGCGGCGGCCAGCACCAACTCGCCCGCGGCCGGGTCGCCCTGCATGGCGCCGGCAGGTTCCTCGGCAGGCATCTCAGTGGCAGCAGGTTCTTCTACAGGCATTTCCGTCGCTGCCGGCTCCTCGGCGGGCATTTCCGTGGCTTCCGGCTCTTCGGCGGGCATCTCTGTGGCTGCCGGTTCTTCGGCAGGCATTTCCGTGGCTGCCGGCTCCTCCGCGGGCATCTCGGCGGCTGCCGGTTCCTCAACGGCCGCCTCCGTCGCCATAGGCGCCTCGGCGGGCGACGGGCCGGGGCTGCACGCAGCCAGCGCCAGCAACCCCGCGGCCAGAACTGCCAACCACATCATCGATCGCACCGAACGCGACCAACCGCGAACTCTCCTTGTGGACCGCATCTCTTCCTCCCTATCGGTTTGACTGCACGTGGAGCTTGCGCCCTGTGCTCGGCGAGGCGCGATGCAGGCGCTACAGAAAACATAGCACAAGGTAACGGGTAGGTTCGCAGAGCTATGTAAGCGCACTCACAAAGTCGGCAACACGCCCGCCGGCGAGCACGCAGGCATAGGGTTCGCGCAGCCCCATTACGCCCATGGCGCACCCCATTCTTTGCCTGCCGCACGCAAGGATGCCATTTTTTGTTGTCGAATGTCGCGCAAAACCGTATCTAAAGTTGCGCCTCGTGCGTCTATTATGTTGACAGGCGCAATTTTGTGTGCATTTTAATCTTTAGCAACACCGTGCATCGAGTACGCACACGCTTGACCCGGTAAGGAGACGCCTTCTCATGGCAGAACGTCACAAGAAGTTGTACAAAACCATGCGGCTCTTGGCCTATGGCGTGACGGTCGCGCTAGTCGCCGCGCTATTTGTGCTCGGCATCGCTGCCGTACAGACACAACTGGCTGCAGGCGATTATGCATCGCCTCTCGCCCTCTCTTTCCCCGGCGGCGAACCTGAGGCCGGACTGGATGCCCAGATCATCCCCGACCAATACATCGTCGTCTTCAATGAGGCCCATCTACCGCGCACGCCCGAAGGCGAGGAGTTGTCCGCTGAACTGATGGCGAATGCTGTCATTCACCGCTTCGGCGGCGAAGTCCACTATACCTATCAAAACGCGTTGCAGGGCTTTTCCGCCACGCTCTCGCCGATCGCGCTGGACGCATTGGAGAATGACCCGCGCATCGCCTTCATCGAGCCGGACCGCGTCGTACACATCTTCGATGAGCAGTCGCCCGCCGTCTGGGGCTTGGACCGCGTGGATCAGCGCGATTTGCCGCTGGACAACACCTACGCCTACAGCGCCACCGGCGCCGGCGTCCACGCCTATATCGTCGATACCGGCATCCGCTCCACCCACGATGAATTTGCGGGGCGCATCGGCGAAGGCATTTCCCTGATCGAAGACGACGAGGGCACGGAGGACTGCAATGGACACGGCACCCATGTGGCAGGCACCGTCGGCGGGGCGACCTACGGCCTAGCCAAAGACGTGACGCTGCACCCGGTGCGCGTGCTCAACTGCCAAGGTTCCGGTTCTTACGCGGGCGTCATCGCCGGCGTAGACTGGATCGCGACCAACTACGAAGGTCCGGCCGTCGCCAATTTGAGCCTGGGCGGCAACGTCTCGGCCGCGCTCGATACGGCCGTGCGCAACGCCATCGAGGCCGGCGTGACCTTCGTCATCGCCGCAGGCAACGCCAACGCCGACGCCTGCA
>JASGTU010000173.1 GCA_030058085.1 Chloroflexota bacterium | reverse complement strand
GCGGCTGGCAAGTGCTGCGCGACAACCTTGGAGAGGTCGTGCTCATCGCCGTGCTGGCGCTGGTGATCGGCGTTGGGCTGTTCATCGTCCTGCTCTTCCCCACGGTCATCATGGCGCTATGCTGCGTGCTCTGGCCGCTTCTACTGCTGATCCAGGGCGCGATCGCCGCCTACTTCTCCACAGTCTGGACCCTGGCCTGGCGTGAATGGACGGGCGCCCAGCCGGCTGCGGCGCCGATCATCGCGCCGTAATGCGGAGACTATCTATCATGGCAATAGCCCAGCCGCAGACGGTCGCCCGGCTCTACCGGGACTTCGACGACTTTCTGCGCATCCGCCAGTTCCTGATCGACACGTATGGCCTCAACGGCTGCTACCACAACTGGGAAATCCGCCGCTGGGAAGGCCAATGGTTCTGGGGCGACCTCGCCAGCAGCCTGGAATGGGCCGCCGGCCTGCGCATCTGGGAGACGGAGCAGGGCGAAATCGCCGGCGCGGTCCACGCCGATTGGCCGGGCAGCGCCGTGTTGCAGGTTCACCCGACCTTTCGCCATCTCGAAGAGGAGATGCTGGCCTGGGCCGAATCGCACCTCGCCCTGCCCAACGCAGAGGGCAAGCCCCAACTCGAGATGGAAGTGTATGACTACGACCTCTCGCGCCAGGAGCTTTTGGCGCGGCGCGGGTACGCCAAGACCGGCGGCTACGGTTACCTGCGCTGGCGCACCCTCGCCAAGCCCATTCCCGCCGCGCCGCCGACGCCCGGCTACGTCCTACGCTCCTTAAATACAGATGTGGATGACGCCGTGCGCTACGCCGCGGTCGTCAACACCGTCTTTCCGCGCTCCTGCTCGACGCCGGAGGTGGTCGTCCGATTCTCAGCTTCGCCCTCGTATCGAAGCGACCTGCACCTGGTAGCCGAGGCCGAAGATGGGACGTTCGCCGCCTTCGCCTCCCTCACCGTAGACGCGGCGAACCGCACCGCCATCTTCGAACCGGTCGGCACGCACCCGGACCACCGGCGCAAGCATTTGGCCGAAGCCCTCATGGTCGAGGGGCTGCACCGGCTCAAGCCGGCGGGCGTCGATACGGTCTACGTCGGCACGGGCGACATGGTCCCCGCCAACCGGCTCTACGAAGCGCTCGGCTTCACCGACTACGCCATGACCTACAACTGGCGAAAGATTTTCGATGAACCATAATGCGACCTGAGGAGTGAATTCGTGAACAGAAAACGCTGGCTCGCCGCGGCCGCGGTGGCCCTTCTCGCCATCCCCATTGTCGGCAGCGCAGGGATCTACGCCGCTTTGGGCGGCTTCGGCGGGCCGTTGAAGCCGGCGGAAGCTGAGGCAAAGCTGGAAGCCATGTTGCGCGACGTCGTTGCAAACAACAAGGCAGTGCGCAACGGCGTGTTGCGCGTCGAGGCGCCGGCGCTCGGCGTGTCCGGCGCATGGGCCGCCGGCGTGGCGGACGAACGCAGCGGCGCGGCGATGACGGAAAGCACGCCGTTCCTCTCCGCCAGCATCGGCAAGCTGTTCACTGCGGCGACAGTGCTGGCGCTGGCAGAAGAGGGCGTTCTTTCCCTGGACGATGACGTGACTATGTGGCTGGAGCCGGAAGTGTATGCCGGCCTGCCGGTGGCGGGCGGCGACGCGGCCCTGACAGAGGTAACCATCCGCAGGCTGTTGAGCCAGCGCTCCGGCCTGCCCGACTACTTTGAGGGCAAAACCGTCGACGGCTCGCCCAACCTCCAAGAATCGCTCACGCTTGAACCGGACCGCGTCTGGACGCCGCTTGAACTGCTGGACTACACCAAGGAGCATTTCGCACCCGCCGGCGCGCCGGGCGAGGTCTTCACCTATTCCGACACCAACTACGATCTGCTGGGCCTGATCGTCGAGGCGGCCACAGGGCAGCCTTTCCATGCGGTCGTCGAAGCCAAGGTGTTGCAGCCGCTTGGCCTGCGCGACACCTGGTACTATTCGCACACGGATCCGCCGCAATCCGATCTTGGGCCGTACGCCGATATCTGGTTCAGCGACATTAACAGCGCACACACGCCGGTCCTCAGCCTAGACTGGGCGGGCGGCGGGTTGGCGACCACAACCGCGGACCTACAAACGCTGCTGCGCTCGTTGGTAGCCGGCAAGCCCGTCGCCCTGGAGGCTTTCCAGGCAGAGTGGACCGAAAACGCCGTCGCTCCCGGGCTCGACTACGGCTACAGCCTGTGGCGCATTCGCCCGGACGGCCTGTTTTTCCTGCTGCGGGGATATCCGAACCTCTACGGCGCATCGGGGTCGACGGGCTCATTCCTCTATTGGGCGCCGGAATACGACGCCGTCATCTCCGGGACATTCAACCAGATGGAGTATACCCAAAACTCCATCATGTTTCTGGTTCGAGTATTGATTGTTCTGGGGCGCGTCGAGACGTAGGGCTGACGGATCGGGCTGATGGAGCTGTCCTGCCTTGTTTGACGCTCCTTCACCGCTCGTGATATATTCTCCGTAACCCTACAGCCATCCATGCTGCGCCGGTTATCGCCCTGCCGCGTTCCCTGCGCTTCTTACAATCCGGGCGCCATGATGAACTGCAGCAATGGATCGCAGACCGTTCATCCTAAGCAGAGTGCATCGGGTTTGGCCCTCTCACGCAGGTCACAGGAGGATGCCAGTGACTTCTGCGGTTCCTACAGTCCCCCCCTCGCCCGGCCCCGCGGCCGCGCGTCACAGTTCTAGCCGCCGCGCCCTCCAGCGCAATTTGGAAGGCTGGCTCTTCGCCTCGCCTTGGATCATCGGCTTTTTCCTGTGGACGCTCGGCCCCATGCTGGCCTCGCTCGTCATTGCCTTTACCAAGTGGGACCTAATCACCGCGCCTACGTATATCGGTCTTGACAACTTCCGGACGCTGGCGAATGACAGCCTCACGTGGCAGTCGCTCAAGGTCACCCTCGTCTACGCAGTCACTAGCGTGCCGCTGCATATCGTCTTCGGCATGGTGCTGGCGCTCATGCTCAACACCCACATCCGCGGGCAGCGCTTCTACCGCACCGCCTTCTACCTGCCCTCGGTGCTATCCGGCGTGGCAGTCGCCCTGCTCTGGCGCTGGCTCTTTTCCACCGAGTTTGGCCTGTTCAACGTCCTGCTCTCCTACGCGGGCATCACTGGGCCAAGCTGGTTGGGAGACCCGAAGTGGGCCTTGCCCTCGCTCGTGCTCATGAGCCTGTGGGGCGTCGGCGCGGGCACTATCATCTACCTGGCCGGCCTCCAGGGCATTCCCACCGACCTGTACGAAGCTGCCGAAGTGGACGGCGCCAACGGCTGGCGGCAGTTCTGGAGCATCACCGTGCCCATGATGACGCCCGTGCTCTTCTTCCAACTGGTCACGGGCATCATCTTCGCCCTCCAGGTCTTCACCCAGGCCTTCATTATGACCTCCGGCGGGCCGAACAACGCCACGCTCTTCTACTTGCTATACCTGTATCGCAATGCCTTCGAATACTTCCGCATGGGCTATGCCAGCGCCCTGGCCTGGGTGTTGTTCGTCTTCATCCTGGTCCTCACGCTGATTCTGTATCGCTCATCCGGCTATTGGGTCTACTACGAAGGCGAGGAGAAAAAGGCATAGACGATGGCGACTATTGAACAACCGCTCCCCACCGTCGCCAAGAGCGATTCTCGGCTGACTTTCCGGCAACGCACCGCCCTGCGCCACACCCTCATCCACCTCTTTCTGATCGCAGGCGTGGTCGTCATGTTCATTCCGCTGGCGTGGACGCTCTCCACGTCGCTCAAATCGCCGGGCGAGGTCTATCTCTTCCCGCCGACGTGGATCCCCAAAGAGATCCTGTGGAGCAACTACGCCAAAGCGGTTACGGCTATCCCTTTCTTTCGCTACCTGTGGAATACCAGCTACATCACGCTGGTCAGCATCGCCGGCAAGGTGATCTCGATCACGCTGGTCGCCTTCTCCTTTGCGCGTCTCAACTGGCGGGGCCGTGATGCGGTCTTTCTGCTCATGCTCTCCACCATGATGCTGCCGCCGCACATCACCCTGATCCCGCAGTTCATCCTCTTCAAGTACTGGGGATGGATCGACACTTTCTGGCCGTTGATCGTGCCCACCTTCTTCGGCGGGCCGTGGCTCACATTCCTCGTGCGCCAGTATTTTATGACGCTGCCTCGCGAGTTGGACGACGCCGCGCGCATCGACGGCTGCTCCAGCTTCGGCGTCTATTCGCGCATCATCATGCCCATGGCCAAGCCCGCCATCCTCATCGTCATCATCTACGTCTTCAACGGCACTTGGAACGAATTTTTACTGCCCCTGATCTTCTTGCACAGCCCGTCCAATTTCACCCTCGCCCTCGGCCTGCGCATGTTCCAGGGCGAATCCAGCACGAGCTGGAATCTGTTGATGGCCGCGTCGCTCCTCACCATGTTGCCCGTCATCATCCTGTTCTTCTTCTCGCAGCGTCATTTCATCCAGGGAATCGTGTTCACCGGCGTCAAGGCGTAAAGCCCCGAGCGCACCATGCGCCGCTTGCGCAATTCGTGTCAGGTTTGCCCGTGTTGGAATGCCCAACGACAGCAGATTGAGAAGACTCGATATCCACAAGGAGGACTCATGCAACAAGAGAAGCTGACTCGCCGCGCCTTTCTGCGCAGCAGCGCTGCAGCCGCAGCCGCGCTCGGACTGGCGGCCTGCGCCCCCGCCCAGGTAGCGCCCAGCGGCGAAGGCGGAGAAGCCCCTGCGGCAGAGGCCGCGACCTTGATCTTCGTCTGCGACACCATCAACGAAGGTCATGTCAAAGCCCGCGACAAATGGGCGACAGAATTCTCGGAGGCCAACCCCGGCATCGTCGTCGAACACCAGCCTGTCCCCGCCGGCCCCGACTACACCACCAAAATCCAGACCCTCTTCGCCGCGGGCACGCCGCCCGACATGTATCGCTATCTCCAGGAGAACACCCCCATCATCACCGTCGACGCCAAGCAAATGCACATGCAGCTCGACGACTATATCGCTCGCGACTCGTATGATCTGACCGACTTCCGGCCCGACGCCGTCGAGCTATATCGTTGGAACGGCAAGACCTATGCCCTTCCGCGCGACTACGGCAACCAAAACCTCTACTACAACGTCGATCTGCTGGAAGCCGAGGGCCTCGAGCCGCCGCCGCCCGACTGGAACGACACCGACTTCACCTTCGAAGTCTTCCTCGACATGGTGCAGCGCCTGACCAAAAAGGAAGGCGACCGCACTACACAGTGGGGCTTCTTGGTGAACCGCGGCCAGCGCCCCTATGCCTCGTGGCTCTACTCCAACGGCGGCGCGTTGGTGCACAAGAATGAGCAGGGCGTCGCCACCGAATCGGCGATGGCCGATCCTGCAACCGTCGAGGCCATGCAGTTCTTGCAAGACCTCATGTACACGCACGAGGTCTCCCCGCGGCCCGACCTGGAGTCCGAGCTGGGCGGCGTAGAGTTGTTCGCCACCGGCCGCGTCGCCATCATGCTCACCAATCCCTCGGACGTCAACCGCTTCCGCGTCATCGAGGCCTTCACCTGGGACGTCGGTACGATCCCGCTGGGTAAGGCTGAACGTCGCGGCACCGGCGGCGGCGGCACCGGCTGGGCCACGGGCGCAGCCACCAATCACCCCGACGAAGCCTGGGCCTTCATGCAGCACATCTGCAGCGCACAGGCGCAGTTGGATGAGGTCGCGGCCGGCGCCACCACGCCGTCGCGCGTCTCCGTCGTCACGTCCGACGCCTTCTTGAACCCGGACCTGCCGCCCGCACACGCCGCCGCCTTCGCCCAGGCGCAGGAGTTCGTCGTGCGCGACCCGGTCAACATCAACTGGCCCGAAATCACGCAGCGCATCTACAATCCCGCCATGGACCTGCTGTGGAGCGGCGCGGCCGACGCCGCCACCGTCGGACAGAAGATCGTCGAAGAATCCGCCGAGCTGTTCGCCGCCGGCATGGGCTAAAACCGCAACCCTCCAGGAAATTGCAAGAGCTTCCCGGAAGGGCGGCAGGGATGCCGCTTCTGCAAAATGACAAAACCGTCCAGGCAGCACGTGCCGCCTGGACGGTTTTGTCAACGACCTTGTTCGTTCTTATTCGTACTTGAACAGTGACCTGCCGCGGCCTTAGCGGATCGGGTAGGCGCGCATCTCCGCCACCGTCTCATACATCGCCAGCAAATTCTCCACCGGCGTGGGCGGCTGCACGTTGTGCACCGTGCCGAACACGAAGCCGCCGCCCGGCGCAAAGACGCGGATATTCTCCCGCACCTGCGCCCGCACCTCGTCGGGCGTGCCGAAAGGCAACACCTTCTGCGTATCCACACCCGCGCCCCACAAGGTCAGGTTCTCCCCGAACTTCGCTTTCACCGTCTCCGGCTCCATGCCCTTGGCGGTGAACTGCACCGGGTTGAGGATGTCGAACCCGGCCGCGACGAAGTGCGGCATCAACGGCATCAGCGCGCCGTCGGTGTGTATGAAGGTCTTCCACCCCGTATGCGCGTGGACCCAGTCGTTCACCTGCTTGTGGAACGGCTGGTACAGATCGCAATAGGTCTGGGGCGAAATAAAGGGCGCATTCTGCGTGCCGAAATCCGTGCCCGTCACCTGCAGCACCATCACCTTCTCGCCCACGACCTCGTAGATCTTGGCGAGATTCTCCAGCCCGATCTCGCATTGGCGCTCGAAAATGGCGTACACGTAGTCGCGGCGTGTGATGGCGCTCATGTACCACTCCGCCACGTCGCGGATGCCGCGCGGATGCTTGAGCCACGCCGCGGGCACCATGGCGATGTCGCCGAACGCCGTGCCGCCGAAGTCGCCCAGAATAGCCTTGTCGGTCTGTGTGTAGAGCCGCTCCGCCTGCGCCGCATAGTATTCCAAGTCCGCCGCGGAGATGGGCCGGAACTCCTCCACGTTGTCTTCGACGTTGAGGTTGGCGTCGTCGATGGGCGGCTGGCGGACGATGGCGTCGAAGTAGAAGCCGTCTGCGGGCATGATGCCGCTGGGCGGCGCGGATTTGTCGCCTTCCGGGTAGAGCAGCAAATCCCCGTTCGGCTCCAACTCGGTATTGAATCCGCCGGGCACGAGCACCGGCGTACCGGCGAAGGTCGTCCACGGCTTCCAGTTCTCATTGCGGAAGCCGAACATCGTACGCGGGTTGCCCAGGCGTACGATGTCGGCGCCCAGCCTATCCGCCAGATCGAGCTTGATCTCGCCCAGCATCTGATAGGGGTCGATCACCTTGACCGGCGTGCCCGGCTCATCCAGGCCCAGCGCCTGGCGCAGCCGGTAGACCGCGTCTACATGCATGCCGGTCAGCACAGAGCCGCCCAGGTCCAGCGGCACGAGGTCAGGCTCCTGGTGGTTGAGCGTACGCTGAACGCGTTCTCGAGAAGTAAGCATGGCAAGCCTCCTCTGTGGGTGGGGCGGGCGAAGCGTGGCTGCTGTGCGGCGATTGCGGCGCCGCGCCTCTCAATTCTACATCGCTACTCCTCCTCGCCCCATTCCTCCGACTCGAAGCCGTACAGATCCGTCTGCGCGTCGCGCCAGGCGCTTTGCGGCAGTCCGGCCTTCTCGCACACGGCAGCCAGGAACTGAATACGGTCCCAGCCTAGCCGGGCCGGGACATCCGGCAGGAGCAAGCCCGCATAGGGCGCACGCACAATCATCAGCCCGTGGCGGCCCACCTCCACCTCGTCCGGATGGATGGGTCGCAGCGGCGTCAGCGCGTTGATGTCGATGCGCAAGAACGGAACTTCCTGTGCGGTAACCGGCTGGAAGCGCGGGTCATCCAGCGCCGAGGCGATGGTCATGCGCACCACAGCCTCGGTCAAGGGACGTCGCGGGATGCACTCCCCGCGGCAGCCGCGCAGTTCGCCGGTGTCGCGGCGCCATAAAGTCACGAAAGCCGCCCGCACCTGGCGCAAAGCAGGCGAATCGGCGTAGATTTCGGGACGCTTGCCCTGCGTCAAAAATGTCTCTAGCGTTTGGCGGGCGATGTGCAGAAGCGTGCGCTTGTCTTCGTCGGACAGCGGCGCCATCTCTGCAGGAGAAATGTCTTCATCACGCCTGTCATCTGCGGGGAAACGGCGGAACATCTGTCACCCTCCTTTTGGTAGGCGCGCCCAAAAAGCGCGCCGTGGGGGTCGCACTTCTTATTGTGCCCCGAGATGCCCGCGGCTGCAACCGCCATCTGGGCGGGTTATTGCCTAGTCTGGCGACTAGGAGAGTCGCCGGTCAGATTGCCCGGAAGCTTGCTCATCGGCGAACCTTAGGCTATCTTGAACCTAGCATCGCTTTGATGCCTTGAAGCCGCTTCGATATCTGAAACCTGCCATCTGCCACGGAATATCGCCATGAAAATGCTCTCGCACGAAGCCGGCGGCTATGCGCCCGTCCCCGGCGGCAATGTGTTCTACCGCATGATCGGCGGGGGAGAGGCCGCGCCGCTGCTCACGCTGCACGGCGGCCCAGGCTTCCCCCACAACGCCTTCGCCCCGCTCGCCCAGCTAGGCGATGAGCGCGCCGTCGTCTTCTATGACCAACTCGGCTGCGGCCAATCCGACCGGCCCGACGACCCTTCCCTGTGGCGCATCGAGCGCGCCGTCGAGGAGGTGGACGCGCTGCGCCGCCATCTCGGCCTCACGCGCATCAATCTGCTCGGCCACTCGTGGGGCGGCGCGCTCGCCATCGACTACATGCTGAGCAAACCCGCCGGCGTGGAGAAGCTGGTCCTCGTCAGCCCGCTGGTCAGCACGCGGCGTTGGCTGGCCGACGCCGCCATTCTCAAAGCCGCGCTGCCTACGGACTTCCGGGTGACCATCGACCGCTGCGAGCGCGAGGGCGACTATGCGAGCGAAGCCTATGCGCAGGCGTGCGAAGCCTTCTACGTCCGCCATGTCTGCCGCCTCCAGCCCCTGCCCGCAGCCTATGAGGAAAGCGTCGCCGGCCTCGGTGAACAGGTTTATAACCACATGTGGGGGCCGAGCGAATTCACTTGCACGGGCACGCTGCGCGACTACGAGCGTTTTGAGCGGCTGGCCGAAATCGCCGCGCCGACGCTCTGGCTGTGCGGGCGACATGACGAAGCCCGCCCCGAAACCCTGGCGCTCTATCAGCAACAGATCCCCGGCTCGCGACTGCACGTCTTCGAGAACTCCGCCCACATGTCCTATCTGGAAGAGCCGGACGAATTCCTGCGCGTGGTCCGCGCTTTCTTGGCGGAGTGAGCGCGGGTTGCGTTCGGCGGCATCTCGCCGGCGCCCCGCGGAGATGAAATGCGCCATGAGCCAATACGCCTGGGACAACTGCCCCGCTGCCGTCCGCGACCAGGTCGCCCGCCTGGTTAGCGGCTTCCGTGCGATCGCAGGCGACAACCTGCTCGGCGTTTACCTGCACGGTTCGCTCGCCCTGGGCTGCTTCAACCCTCTGCGCAGCGACCTGGACATCCTCGCCGTCACGCACGCCGCCCTCGGCGCCGACGCCGGGCGCCGGCTGGCTGCGTTCCTCCTCGACGTTTCGCAGCAGCCCCATCCCGTCGAAGTCAGCTTCTTGCTCCACAGAGACCTGCACCCCTGGCGCCATCCCGCCCCGTTCGACTTTCACTACGGCGAGAGCTGGCGCGCAGCCTACACAGCGCAGCTTGCGGACGACGACCAGCCGTGGACCGGCCAATCGCACACCGACCCGGACCTGGCCGCGCACATCACCGTCGTCAGGCAGCGCGGCGTGCGCCTCTGTGGGCAGCCCATCCCCGAAGTCTTCCCCGACGTTCCCCGCGCCGACTATCTGGATTCCGTGCGCGGCGATGTCCTCAGCGACGAGTTCGGCCTTGCGTCCGCGAACGCGCCGCCTGTCTACGCCCTGCTCAACGGCTGCCGCACCCTCGCCTATCTTGTCTGCGGACAAACGCTCTCCAAGGACGAAGGCGGCGAGTGGGCGCGGCGACATCTGCCGCCGGCCTATCGCGCTGCGGTCGAGCAAGCGCTATTTGCCTACCGGAACCTCGCCGGTGACGAAGGGTTGGACAAAGCGGCCGCGCTGGCGCTGGCAGAACACCTGCGCTACCGCATAACGACCCATTTTTCCGATGAAAGCCCTGCGACAAACGTTCTGGAATAGAATGAATCGAGATGCATTGCCCGCCGCGATGGTGTAGACTCTGGTCTAGGATGGCGTATGCATTAGCGACGACAAAGGCGGAACCGGAATGGATACGAAACAGCATGATAAGCGACCTCGAACCGAAGAAATGCCTCCGTCCGCGAGGATGACGGCGGAAATTCGCACCATCATTTTAGAGACAGCCCACCGGCACGGCGCAAACAACGTGCGGATCTTCGGCTCGGCTGCGCGGGGAGACGACTCACAGGAAAGCGATCTGGATTTGCTGGTTGAGTTCGAGTTCGGTCGAAGTCTATTGGATCGAATTGCCCTCGCCCAAGACCTTGAGGATGTCTTAGGCATCAAGATCGATGTCGTCACGGAAAAAGCGCTCCACCCCTTGATCCGCGCGGAAATCCTTGCCCAGGCGCAGCCGTTATGAAAGATGATCGCCTGTACCTAGCCCATATGCTGGAATGCATCCAGCGTATCGAGGAGTATGTTGCAACCGGCTACGCTGACTTTGCCGCCAACACGATGGCCCAGGACGCGGTGCTGCGAAACCTCGAAGTAATGGGTGAAGCGACCAAGCAATTGAGCCTTGACCTGCGCGAAAGGCACCCTGACATTCCCTGGCGGCGCATTGCCGGACTGCGCGATGTTTTGATTCACGACTATATGGGCGTGGACTTGGATGAGGTGTGGAACGTTGTCGAGCAGCACATCCCGCCGTTACGCAGCCGTATAACGGCAATCCTGGCTGGGCCGGAAGAGGCGGATCGCTGAAAAAAGCCTTTCTGCGAAACCCGCTTGTAGATGTAGACTAAGGCCCGGCTTTTTGCTTGCCGCCAAACAGGCGGAGACTTCACACAGGAGAATGGGATGCAGACACTGCTTTTTGAGCGACCGGCGGGCGCGATCGCCTACGACGATAGCGGCGACGC
>JASGTU010000172.1 GCA_030058085.1 Chloroflexota bacterium | reverse complement strand
CCGCTACGTCGGGCTGTATCTCGGCGGGCGGAATCCCAGCTTTTGTCTTCATCCGACCTCCACGCTTGGGGCGAGCATCTGCCGGTTTGTTTCGCGTTACTGCTCTAGCAGCCGAATGATCGAAACGACCTTGCCGTTGATGCGCACCTTTTCCGCGGGTCGGACAATGGGCTGGTAAGCGGGGTTGGGATTGGCCGGTTGCAGCCGGATGTTGCGGCCTTCGCGGTAGAAGTATTTGAGGGTTGTTTCTTCATCGCCCTCGATCCAGGCGGCAACCATATCGCCGTCGCGCGCTGTCTGCTGGTGGCGCAGGATAACCACGTCCCCGTTGAGCACGCTGGCGTCAATCATCGAGTCTCCCTTGACGCGCAGGGCGAAGAGCGGGCTGTCACTGCGGAAAAGGTTTTCGGGGACATCCACCCAATCGTCCGTGTTGGCAGCCTCGAAAGGCTCGACCTGGATCGGTTCGCCGGCGGCGATGGGGCCAAGAACCGGCACGCGTACAAGCGACTCGGCAAAGCGAACGGCGCTGGCGGTGACATTGGACTGCGCCTGGCTGACGGCTGCGGCGATGGCCGGTTTCAGTTCGCGTATGCGATCCCAGTTGAGGCTCAAGCCGCGGCTTACCTCCTTGCGCCGCGCGATGAGGTCGAGTTCCTCCAGCTTAGCCAAATTGTAGTTGACGACCGACGTGCTGGAAATGCCCACTTGTTCGCCGATCTCGCGGATCGTGGGCGGGAATTCGTTTTGGTTAACGAAGCTGACGATGAACTCTAGGATTCTGCGCTGGCGGTCTGAAAGATTGCTCATGGCGTGGCTTTTTCCTCTCCCGGCTGGGCGATGCGGCGGCGTTATCGGTTCTTCGTTCGGGATTCCCAAAGCGCTATCCCAAATATCCCAAACCTAGAACGTTTGTTTCCCAAGTTATCCCAAGTATACACGAACATTTGTGCGGTGTCAATACCCCGAAGCACGTTTGTTCTGGGGAGTTTGGGCCGGGAGTCCTGCGGGTATCAGTCGAGGGCGTGTTCTTCGAGGTAGCGGCGGAAGCGGCGCCAATAACCTTCAACGTCGGCAGGGCCGGCTGCCGGGTCGGGGAAGCGTGCGTCGGCCTTGGCCTGGCCGCGGATCATGGCGTCTTCCATATCGATGCCGCACAGGTAGGCGATCTTGAAGAGCATGACTTGCAGGTCGCTCAGTTCGAGGGCAAGTTCGGCGCGGGCTGTTTCGACCCGTTCTGGATCGAGTTCGCGATAGCCTTCGAAGGCTTGGATATGGCGGCTCACCTCGCCCATCTCTTCGACGGCGTGCAGCAGCGTATGGCTGAGGAGCGCTCTGTCCCAGCCGCGTTCTTTGTCCCACTGCTCCAGCCACTGTTGGTATTCACGAATGTGCATGCGCCTGGCTCCTTGCGCCGCGGATGGATTAGGACTGGGGACCGCCGGCGGAGCCGAGGCTTTGCAGGCGGCGCAGAAAATCGACGGATTTGAGGCGGCGTTCCAAGATGCTTAGCAGATAGCGGTAGAGCAGTGAGTCGACTTGGTGCATGAGCGAGGGGCGCACTTTTAGCCCGCGCAGATCGTCCCACATATTGCGCTGCAGGTGACGAAGCACCTTGAGCACGTCGGCCTCGATTGGTTCGGCATCGGGCGCGACGCCGGCGCACTCCGGGCAGAGGACGCCGCCGGCCTGCATGCTGATGTAGTTGGTGACCGGCTCCAACGGCTTGTCGCAGTTGAGGCAGTGGAAGAACTGCGGCTGGAAGCCCGTCACGGACAGGAGGTGCAACTCGAACCAGCGCAGGAGCAGGCGGGCGTCGAAGTCGGGCTGGAGGGCGTGGGCGTCCAACTCGCGCAGCGCAATCAGCAGCAGGTCCCACACCGGCTCATTCTCGTTGTCGACCTCGGTGAAGCGGTCGACGAGTTCCGCCAGATAGCTTGCCTGGCCGATCTCGTCGAGGCCGGCGCGTAGATGGCGAAAGCTTTCGACTGTCGATGCCTCGGTCACGACGTCCCAGGTGCGGCCGTGGGCGACCATTAGGCTGCTGTGCGTGAACAGCTCGAGGTGGCCGGCCTTACGGCTGGCGGTCTTGCGAATGCCGCGGGCGATGAGCTCCTTCTTGCCCATGCCGGGGGTGAAGACGGTCAGGATGCGGTCGGCGTCGGAGAAATCGCGGCGGCGCAAGATAACGACTTGCGTTCGGTAGACTCGTTGGCGGTTGCTCATGGGACGTGCAAGTTGTGGCCGATCCCTGTAAAATGAAGCAGGAAGGTCCGGCGACCTTCCTGATCATTGTGCCCGAGCGATTGGTGTGCCCCCAAGGGGATTCGAACCCCTGTCACAGGCTTGAAAGGCCTGTGTCCTAGTCCTCTAGACGATGGGGGCGTGGAAGCCCGTCAACTCACTGTCGGAGGAGTATATCAGGCGCGCCCGCAACGGTCAAATTCTCCGCCTTGTGCAATGCTGTCGCGGCCGCCTGCCCGTGGCAGACGGAGCAAGTCTTGGGCAGGCGCGACCCAGCCAAGCCGGCGATTGTAGCGCCTGCGGCGGTGTGTGGTAGACTGGCTTTGCCGGTCGCAGGCGCCCGTCCTTCTCATATCTCCTCCCAAGTGAGCTCGTAGGAGAGCCGATTGGATTCTCTGACCCTGGCCTGCATCCAACAGCGGATGCATCTGCCGATTTCGCAAGACGAATACCGCGAGAGTCTGCGGCGTTTCATGCGCATCGCCGCCAACAAGGGGGCGCGCCTCGTCGTATTCCCCGAACTGGGCGGGCTGATGGTGACGCCGTCGCTCTTGGGCGATTATCGTTCGGGCTTGCTCAAGCGGGCGGACATCGCCCGGCGTCGCGAGGCATCGCTCTGGCAGCGATTGGTCGGTCGGGCTGCCGGCGGGCTTGCCGCCTACCTAAAGGCCGATCTGCGGCGCAGCCTGGCCGCGCTGCTGGATGTGGCCGCGGCGGATGTGTGGGAGGCGTACGTAGACGTATATGGCGGGCTGGCGAAAGAGTTCGGCGTCACGCTGGTTGCGCCTAGCGGCTACCTGCCCGATCCGCTGGACGGCGTGGTGCGCAATTTGGCCGCGGTTTTTGGCGCGGATGGCGCGCTGCTGGGCGTCCAGGCCAAGGTCGTGCTGCACCCAGCCGACGCCGGCATTGCCCAGCCGGGCAGCGCCTGGGACGTCATCCCCACGGACGTAGGGCGCATCGGCGTAATTCTCGGCGGGGATGTGCTCTACCCGGAAGTGGGTCGGCTGTTGGCCTACCAGGGCGCGGACGCGCTGGTGACGCTTGCCGCCTGCACGGATTTGGCGATGTACAACAAAGTGCGCGCCGGCATGTTGGCGCGCATGCAGGACAATCAGCTATTTGCGGCGTGTAGCTTCTTGGTCGGGCGCAACGTCTTTGCGCGCGGCGAACAGCCCGGGTACGCGGGCAAATCGGCCATTTTCGCGCCGCAGGAATTGACGCCGCGCCGCAACGGCGTGCTGGTCGAGATGGGGGGACCTCATAGCGAAGGCGTCGTCGTGGCGGAGTGGGACTTCGCAGCGCTCAAGCAGTTGTGGGAGTCATCCGACACGCCGGTGCGGCGCACGCTTTCGACCACACAAATTGGCAATGTGCTTGGCCAGATCTACGCTCGCCTGCAAAGTCTGCCCCTGGTGGCGGAACCGCGGCTGCTGGAGGCGAGCGATGTCAATGCAGCGGACGCAGCGAGCGAAACCGTCTTAGCGCTGGACGATCTGACGGTGCTGGCGTCGATCACCAGCCGCTGGCCCCCGGGTGTCGCGTCGACGCCGGGCGCGGGTAATGCCGTTTCCGCCGGCCCGGTCGAGCTTGGCGCAGATGAGGCTGATCTGGAGCCGCTTGATCGCGATGTCGTGAACAGCCTGGCCGCGCAACGTGCTGCACCGGATCATGCAGCTGCACGGACGGTCGACGAGGAAGGCGAAACCGACGAAATGGATTCGGTTTAGTGTAATTTGACAAGCGCAAAAGGCGCTGATAAGATTGCCTTCGTATCTTTGGGCGATTCGTTTTGTTCGAGTGGATTTGTTCGAGGAACTACCGTTGAGCGACCCGATGGCAATAGAGACGATCAGCCCGATCGTCATCAAGAAGAGCAAGAAGGCCTGCCTGGACTAACGTCTGGAGAGCGGCGCTTGCTCTTGAGCCAAGCGGTTAGCAGCCGGCCATCCAGACGGAGGCCGGTTTTTTTGTTGGTTTAATCAGGAGCGCATGCCATGAGTCTGGATAACTTTGCGATCATCGAGTCGACGTTGCGAGAAGGCGAGCAGTTTGCCAATGCGTTCTTCACCAGCGATCAAAAGGTGGAGATCGCTAAGCTGCTCGATGCGTTTGGCGTGGAGTACTTGGAATTGACGTCGCCGGTAGCCAGCCCCCAGAGCCGGCTCGACATTGAGCGTATCGCTAAGCTAGGTCTGAAGACCAAGATCTTGACCCACGTGCGCTGCCATATGGACGATGCGCGCGTCGCCGTTGAGACCGGCGCTGACGGCATCGACGTGCTGTTTGGCACCAGCAGCTATCTGCGCCAGTTCTCGCATGGCAAGGACATCGCCTACATCATCGACTCGGCGCAGGAAGTCATCGAGTTTGTGAAGGGGCGCGGCCTGGAGGTGCGCTTCAGCAGTGAGGACAGCTTCCGCAGCGACCTGGTTGATCTGCTGACCATCTACCGCACGGTGGACAAGATCGGCGTCAATCGCGTGGGCATCGCCGACACGGTAGGCGTCGCCAACCCGATGCAGGTTTACGAACTGGTGCGCACACTGCGCGGGGTGGTGCACTGCGATATCGAGTTCCACGGGCACAACGACACCGGCTGCGCGGTGGCAAATTCCTACTGCGCGCTGCAGGCCGGGGCGACGCACGTCGACACCTCGGTGCTGGGTATTGGCGAGCGTAACGGCATCACGCCGTTGGGCGGGCTGATCGCGCGCATGTATGCCTACAACCCCGACCTGGTGCGCCAGCGCTACAACCTGCCGCTGCTGCGCGAGGTGGAGAACTTCGTCGCCAATTTGGTCGAGGTCGATGTACCTTTCAACAACTACATCACAGGCTACACCGCGTTTACCCACAAGGCCGGCATCCACGCCAAGGGCATTCTCAACAATCCATCCACCTACGAGATCCTGGACCCGGCGGACTTCGGCCTGACGCGCTACATTCACGTGGCGCATCGCCTGACCGGCTGGAACGCCATCAAGCAGCGCGCCGAGCAGCTCAAGCTGAATCTGCCCGACGATGTCATCAAGGAGATCACGGCGCAGATCAAGGCCCTGGCCGATCAGAAGCGGCTCAGCCTAGACGATGTGGACGTGCTGCTGCGGTCGTACCATAGCCAGAGCGTGGGCGAGGACAAGCGCGACGCGCTGCCCTCGGCATAAGAAAACGGGGCCTTCGCCTGCCGGGGGAGTGTGCGTTCCCTGGCAGGTTGAGGGCCAACAAGCCGCTAAGGGATTGCTGCCGTGACCGATCATCCTGAGCCCCAAGCCTGGACCACGCGCGCCACGCGCACCGTCTTTCGCAACCGCTGGACTGCGGTCGAGTTGGATCGCGTGGCGCTGCCCGACGGGCGCGAGTATGAGTACACGCGTCTTCAGCCTGCGGGGATTGGCGTAGGCGTGATCGGCTTCAACCGGGCCGGCGAGGTATTGCTTGAGCGCGAATACCGGCATGGCGTGGGCGAGGTGATCTGGCAGCTTCCCGGCGGGCTGGCGGACGACGGCGAAGACTTGCAGGCTGCCGGGCTGCGCGAACTGGCGGAGGAGACGGGCTACCGCCCGCGCATTGTCTCGCCGGAAACAGTGCGTTATCTGGGCGCTGTGTGGGATAATCCCGCATTAGGGCCGGGACACAGCCACCTGTTCGCAGCCTGGGGACTAGAGCGGGCAACACAAGAGTCGCCCGATGAGACCGAGTTGCTCGCGATCCGCTGGCGCAGCGCCGAGTGGCTGCGCGAGGCTGTTCGCAGCGGCGGAATCCGCGACCGTACGGTCATCGCCGCCGTCGCCTATCTGCTGCTCAACGGCTGGCTGTGAAGCCAACAGGAACCGGACGATGAACACGACCGAAGCACGCCATAGCAGTTCAGGGGGACAACCACCCTCACCGCAGACCTTTGCCCAGAAAGCGCTGGCGCGCGCCGCCGGCTTGGATAGCGTCCAGATCGGGCAGGTGGTGGATGCACAGCCGGATGTCATACTCAGCCACGACAACACCGCAGCCATCCGCCGCATCTGGCAGGAGTTCGGCCAGGCGCGTGTGCTGCGCCCGGAGCGTCTGGCGATTACGCTCGACCACGCCGTGCCCGCGCCCACGACCAAGCACGCACAGAACCATGCCGAGATACGCGAGTTCGTGCGCGAGCAGGGGATCGCCCATTTCTTCGAGGTCGGCCGTGGCATCTGTCACCAGGTGCTGAGCGAGGAAGCGGTGGTCCTGCCGGGGCAGCTTATCCTGGGCGCGGATTCGCACACGACGCACTACGGCTGGATGGGTGCGTTCGGCGCGGGCATCGGGCGCAGCGAGGTGGCGGCGCTGTGGGCGACGGGCCAACTGTGGCTGCGCGTGCCGGAGACGATGCGCATCGAGCTGGACGGAGAGCTGCCGCCCTGGGTGACGGCCAAGGACTTCGCCCTGCGCGTGATCGGCGACCTGGGAGCGGACGGCGGCCTCTACGCCATGATCGAGTTCGGCGGGTCGGGCATCGAGGCGCTGCCGCTGGAGGCGCGCATGATCCTGCCCAACATGATGGCGGAGTTCGGCGCCAAGAGTGCGTTCATCGCCCCCAACGCCGCGGTCGTGGAGTACGTGGCGGCGCGGCTGGGGCGCCGGCGCAGCCGCGCCGAGGCCGCGCAACGAGGCGAGCGGCGGCCGCAAGACGCTCCGGCGCAGATGGTCGACGAGGCGCGCGCAGAAATCGAAGCGCTGCTGCTGGATTCAGACGATGGCGCGCCCTATGCCGCGGTGCATCGCTACGCCGCGCGCGACATCGAGCCGACAGTCGCCTGCCCGCACACGGTGGACAACGTGCGGCTACTTTCCGAGGTGTCGGATGTGCGTGTGCAGCAGGCTTTCCTGGGCACATGCACAAACGGGCGGCTGAGCGATCTAGCCGTAGCCGCGCAGATTGTGCAGGGCCGGCGGACGGCAAGCGGCACGCGTTTCCTTGTCATCCCCGCCTCTGCCGAGGTCTTGCAGGATGCGCTGCGTCTCGGGTATATTCAGACCTTGGTCGAAGCGGGCGCGGTGATCGGCGTGCCCGGATGCGGGCCATGCATGGGCAACCACATGGGCATCCCCGCGCCGGGGGAGACGACGATTTCCAGCGCCAATCGCAACTTCCGCGGGCGCATGGGCACGCCCGATTCGGACGTATACCTGGCGAGCCCCGCGGTCGTGGCGGCTTCGGCCATAATGGGCCGCATAGCCGACCCGCGTGAGTTGGAATAGCGGTCGCAGCGTGCAGCAGCGCTCAAAACCTTGAGAGATAACAGATGGACGTGATACGAGGGCGGGCATGGAAATACGGGGATAACGTCAATACGGACGTGATCTATCCCGGCAAGTATACCTACACCGTGTCGGGCCGCGAAGAGATCGCCCGCCACGCGCTCGAGGACCTGGACCCGGCGTTTGTGACGGGGATGCAGCCGGGCGACGTGATCGTGGCAGGCCGCAACTGGGGCTGCGGCTCCAGCCGCGAACAAGCGGCGACGTGCCTGGTCTACAACGGCGTGGGCGCGATCGTGGCGGAGAGCTTCGGGCGGATCTTCTACCGCAACGCCTTGAACAACGGGCTGCCGGCGATCGTATGTCCGGAGGCGGCGCGCGTGATCCAGCCGGGCGATGCCGTAGAGGTCGACATAACGAGCTGCGTTGTGCGCTGTCCCGCCGGCGAGTTCTCTTTCCCGCCGTTCAGCCCAAGCATCATGCACATCATCGAGGCGGGCGGGCTGATCGCCTATGTGAAGCGGAGCCTGGAGGCATGACGACGGACCGCGCTCTGGCGCAAAGCCACAACAACGTGCAAAAAGGCCGGCGGCGCATCGCCTTGATCCCCGGCGACGGGGTAGGACTGGAGGTCGTCCCCGCGGCGGAGCGCGTGCTGGCCGCGCTGGGGCTTGGCCTGGAGTTCGTGCGGCTCGACGCCGGCTGGGAGACGTTTCGCCGCGAGGGCAATGCCCTGCCGGAGGCCACGCTTGCGGCTCTGCGGCAATGTGACGGCGCCTTGTTCGGCGCAGTCAGTTCGCCCAGCCAACGCACGCCGGGCTATTCCAGCCCGATTCTGGGGATGCGCAAAGCGCTGGACCTCTACGGCAACCTGCGCCCCGCCCAGTCCGCCCCTGTGGACGGCTGCGCGCCCGGCGTCGACCTGCTGATCGTGCGAGAGAATACCGAGTGTCTCTACGTCAAGCAGGAGCGGCTGGAGCAGGACGGGCGGCGAGCAGTGGCTGAGCGCGTCATCACGGCTGAGGCGTCGCAGCGCATCGCCCGGCTGGCGTTCGAGCAGGCGCGCCTGCGCCGGGAGGCGAGGGACGGAGTGGGCCGGAGCCTGGTTACGGTGGTTCACAAGGCAAACGTCCTCGCCGTGAGCGACGGCCTGTTCCGCGAGGCGTGTTTGGCTGTGGCGCAGGCGTATCCGGACGTCGAGGTAGAGGAACAACTCGTCGACTCGATGGCGTACCGGCTGGTGCGTGAGCCGCAGCGCTACGACGTCGTCGTGGCGCCGAATTTGTACGGCGACATCCTGAGCGACGTGGCGGCGGCGCTGACGGGCGGCCTGGGCATCGCGCCTAGCGCCAACGTCGGCGACCGTTTTGTGCTGGCGGAGCCGGTGCACGGCAGCGCGCCGGACATCGCCGGGCAGGGCGTTGCCAACCCGGTCGCCGCCATCCGTTCGGCGGCGCTGTTGCTGGGTTATTTGGGCGAGCATGAGGCGGCAGGCGCGGTGGAAGGAGCGGTGCGGCGTGCGCTGCAAAAGGGCGCGGCGACGCGTGACATGGGCGGCGCCTTGGGCACGGATGAGATGACGGCCGCGGTTTTAGCCGAGTTGGGCTAGTGGTGAGTTCGCCAAGCGTATGTCATTCTGAAGCGAGCGTTAGCGTGCTGAAGAATCTCGTTGTAACCGAGAAGAGATGTTTCGCTCCGCTCAACATGACAGTGTGCGTAATAGGGGAATGAACCTGTTAGCGAAAGAACTACTATTAACGAATATACAATGGGAGGGCTGAGAGATGGCGATTAAGACCGCGTCAGGCGTGGCAGAGTGCCCGGAGTGCTTTGCCGAGATCGAATTGACCGACGTCATGCAGAACGAGATCACGCAATGTCCCGAGTGCGGGGCCGACCTGGAGGTTGTCAGCCTCGACCCGCTTACGTTGGAAGTGGCGCCCGAAGAAGAAGAGGACTGGGGGGAATAGCGCGTATGCGGGTAGGCATCCTATACAGCCGAGTGCGGGTCGAGGAGAAACTGCTCTTCGAGGCGTTTGCAGCGCGCGGCGTCCAGTTCGATCTGTTGGACGACCGCGATCTCATCTTCGAGATCACGCCAGGGCGCGAATATGCGGAGCAGTATGCCGGCTACGATGTCATTGCCGAGCGCTGCATCAACCACAGCCGCGCGCTCTACAGTCTGCGCATGCTCAACGACCGCGGCATCGCCACGGTCAACACGGCGCAGGTGGCGGATGTGTGCGGCAACAAGTTGCAGACGACCAGCGCGCTGACCGCGGCGGGCATCCCCTCGCCGCGCACGCTGATTGCGTATTCGTCAGACAGCGCGCTGCGCGCTATCGAGTCGTTGGGGTACCCGGTGGTGCTGAAGCCGGCGGTCGGTTCTTGGGGCCGGCTGCTGAGCAAGGTCAACGACCGCGAGGCCGCCGAGTCGATTTTGGAGCACAAAGAGGTGCTGGGCACCTATCACCACAGCATCTTCTATATCCAGGAGTACATCCCCAAGCCGGAGCGAGACATCCGCGCCTTTGTGGTGGGCGACGAGACGATCTGCGCCATCTACCGCACTTCGGAGCATTGGATTACCAACACGGCGCGCGGCGGCAAGTCGACCAATTGTCCGGTGACGCCGGAACTGAACGATCTGTGCGTGCGTGCGGCGCGCGCGGTCGGCGGCGGCATCGTCGCCATCGACTTAGTGGAAGACCCCGATCGCGGGCTGCTGGTCATCGAGGTCAACTACACGATGGAGTATCGCAACAGCATCGCGCCCACAGGCGTCGACATCCCGGGGCGCATGGCCGACTTCATCGTGCGCGTCGGCAAGGAGGGCTGGGCCGCGGCCAATGGGTGGACCAACGGCGCCCAAGACGTGGCGACGGTTTCATTAACCGGCGAGTAGTCTGCCGGCAAGCACAAGGACGGTAACGTGCCCGATAAGATCAAGGCGGCGATTGTCGGCGGGTCCGGCTATGCGGGGGGCGAACTGTTTCGCCTGTTGCTGGATCACCCGCATGTCGAGGTGACGCAGGTGACCAGCGAACGCAACGCGGCGACGTTCGTGCATTTCACGCACCCCAATCTGCGCGGGCGCACGAGTCTCCAGTTCGTCAGCGCCGCGGACCTGGAGCCGGCGGATTTCCTGTTTGTGGGGCTGCCGCATGGCGGCGCCATGGAGCGTATCGACCAATACGCCGGTATGGCGGAGCGCATCATCGACCTGAGCGCAGATTTTCGCCTGCGCAACCCGGATGACTACGTGCGTTGGTACGGCAAGCCGCACGCCAACCCGGAGTGGCTCGGCAAGTTTGTCTACGGCCTGCCTGAACTGTACCGCGAGGAGATCCGGCAGGCGCAGTATGTGAGCGGCGTAGGCTGCAACGCCAGCGCCACGACGCTGGCGATCTGGCCGCTCTTTGCCGAAGGGTTAGCCGATGCGGCTCGCGGCGTGGTCTGCGAAGTCAAGGTCGGCAGCAGCGAGGGCGGCAACAAGTCCAGCGACGCCACGCATCACCCGGAGCGGGCGCGCGTCATGCGCAGCTTCGCGCCGACCGGTCACCGGCACACAGCCGAGATCGAGCAGGCCATCCGGCTGTCGGGCGCGCAGGCGACGGTGCACCTCAGCGCCACGGCTATCGACAACGTGCGCGGCGTGCTGGCGACGGCGCACCTCTTCCTGCGCGAAGGGGTGGAGGAGCGCGACGTCTACCGCGCCTACCGCAAGACCTATCGTGGCGAGCCGTTCGTGCGCATCGTCAAGGAGCGCACCGGCGTGTATCGCTATCCGGAGCCGAAGATACTGTCCGGCAGCAACTACGCCGACGTGGGCTTTGAGGTGGACGGCGAGAGCCGGCGCATCGTCGCCCTGGGCGCCATCGACAACTTGATGAAAGGCGCGGCGGGGACTGCTGTGCAGTGCATGAATTTGATGATGGGCTGGGACGAGACGACCGGGCTGGGCTTTCCCGGTCTGCATCCGATCTAGGGGAATGCTTAAAGAGCAGGAGAGGCGACCATGATTGTGGTCAAGGTGGGCGGCGGCAAGGACCTGCATGTCGACGCCATCGCAGATGACATCGCCGCGCTGACCGCGGCGGGGACGCCGTTGATCCTGGTGCATGGCGGCGCGGAGACGACCAACGAGGTGGCTGAGGCGCTGGGCCATCCGCCGGAGTTTGTCACCAGCGAGAGCGGCTTCGTCAGCCGCCGCACAGACCGGCGCACGTTGGAGATCTTCGAGATGGTCTACTGCGGCCAACTCAACAAGATGTGGGTCGAGGCGTTGCAGCGCCGCGGCGTCAACGCCGTCGGCCTGAGCGGGCTGGACGGGCGCGTCTTCGAGGGCAAGCGCAAGGATACGCTACGCGTGCGCGTCAACGGCAAGCGCATGGTGCTGCGCGACGACTGGACGGGCACGGTCGAGCGCGTTAATACCGGCCTGCTGCGGCTGCTCCTAAATGGCGGCTATTTCCCCGTGCTGACGCCGCCGGGCGCATCGGATGCGGGCGAGGCGATCAACGTGGACGGCGACCGCGCCGCGGCGATGGCAGCGGCCGCGCTAGAGGCCGAGGCGCTGGTCATCCTCAGCAATGTGCCGGGCTTGTTGCGCCAGTTCCCGGATGAAAGCACGCTGATCCGGCAGATCCCGCGTGCGCACGCCGACGATTTTATGCAGTACGCCGAGGGGCGCATGAAGAAGAAGGTGATGGGCGCGCTGGAAGCTATCGGCGAGGGCGTGCAACGCGTCGTCTTTGCGGATGGCCGCATCGAGCGGCCAATCAGCGCCGCGCTGGAAGGCGGCGGCACGCAGATCGTTTAATGTAAAGAGGCGGGTAAACCGCAGTGGCGCGAGAGAATCTGCCACGAATTGCACGAATTTCACGAAACGAATGGCCGCTTAATTCGAGTAATTCGTGCAATTCGTGGCTTGGGAAATCTGATTTGACTGATGGACTCGTGACGGATGACGAACAACGACGAAACGGAAGGAGCCGCGCCGGTGACCGCAGCCCAATCGATGGCCGAACTGGCCGCAATGGAAGAGCAGTACGCAGGGGGTACCACGGCGCGTCGCGGCGATGTCGTCATGGCGCGCGGCGAGGGCTGCTGGATGTGGGACGTGGAAGGCAGGCGTTACCTTGACTTGACCGCGGGCCAGGGGGTCGCCATGCTCGGACACAGCCATCCCGCGCTGAGCGCCGCCATCGCTGAGCAAGCCAGTCGTCTGATCGCTTGCCCCAACTTTTTCTACAATGACGTGCGCGCCCGCTTCGTCGCCAAGCTGGTCGAGGTGCTGCCCGACCACCTGTCTCACGTATTTCTGTCCAACAGCGGCGCGGAGGCCATCGACGGCGCGATCAAGTACGCTCGGCTGGCAACGGGCCGCACGGGCATCGTCGCCACAATGCGCAGCTTTCACGGACGCACCATCGGCGCGCTGTCGCTGACGTGGGAGCCGAAATACCGCAAGCCGTTCGCCCCGCTGCTCGACGTGACGCATGTGCCCTACAACAACGTGGAGCGACTCGACGCCGCGGTGGACGAGAACACGGCTATGGTGATCGTGGAGCCGGTGCAGGGCGAAGGCGGCGTCAACATGGGCGAAGCGGCCTTCATGCAGGCTGCGCAGCGCATCTGCCGCGAACGCGGCGCGCTGCTGGTCGTCGACGAGATCCAGACCGGCTTCGGGCGGACGGGCCACTGGTTCGGCCATGAGCATTTCGGCCTGCAGCCGGACATCATCTGTCTGGCAAAGGGCATTGGCGGCGGCTTTCCGATGGGCGCTCTGGCCTATACGAACCGGGTGCACACCGCGCTCTACCCGGGCGCGCACGGCACTACCTTCGGCGGCAACCCGCTGGCCTGCGCCGCGGGCCTGGCCGCGCTGGAGGTCTACCAGCGCGAAGAGTTGATCGACCGGGCGGCTGAGATGGGGCAGATGCTCTTTGACCGTCTCAACGCTGCGTTGGCGAACCGCACCGTCGTGCGCGAGATACGTGGGCTGGGTCTCATGGCCGGCATCGAACTGCGCGAGCGCGTGGGGCCCTATCTGCGGGCGCTGATGGAGGAGCACGCGGTGCTGGCGCTGCCCGCCGGGAGCAATGTGCTGCGCTTGCTGCCGCCGCTGGTGATCAGCGCTGAGGAGATTGAGATCGGCGTGGAAGCCATCGCCCGCGTGCTGTCCGACGAGGGCGGGTGATGGGCGCGACGGCAATTGACCGGCAAAGCGCTGTCGACCTGCTGACCGGGCTGGTGGCGATTCCCTCGCTCTCCGGGCAAGAGGAAGCGGTGAGCGCTTGGCTGGTCGAGCAGATGCAGCGGCTAGGCTATGACCGCGCCTATGTCGACGCAGCGGGCAACGCCGTGGGCGAGTTGGGCGAAGCCGGCGCGGCGCATGTGGTCGTTTTGCTCGGCCACATCGACACCGTGCCGGGCGCTATCCCCGTGCGCATCGAAGGGAGCGACGACGGGCCGGTCCTCTATGGCCGCGGCTCTGTCGACGCCAAAGGCCCGCTGGCGACCTTCACGACGGCTGCGGCTCGGCTCGACGCCGCGTGGCTGCGACGGTGCAATCTGCGCGTGGTCGTCGTCGGCGCGGTGGAGGAAGAGGCGGCTACCAGCAAGGGCGCTCGCCACATCCGCGACCGCTTCGACGGCGCTGCGGAGCCGATCCCCGCAGCTTGCGTGATCGGCGAGCCGAGCGGCTGGCGGCGCGTGACCCTCGGCTATAAGGGGCGGCTGCTGGTTGAGTTGTCCGCCCGCCGGCCGATGGCGCACACCGCCGGCCCGGACGCGGGCATCGCCGTGTGGGCGGCGGCGCTGTGGAACTGGCTCGACGCCTATGCGAGTGAGTTCAACGCAGGGCGCAGCCAGGCCTTCGACCAGTTTCAGCCAAGCCTGCGCCAAGTGCAGACGTCCACCGACGC